>NZ_JARWAI010000002.1:0-417293 GCF_031451645.1 Vreelandella gomseomensis
GCTCAGCGTACAAAACTCTCTCCAGCGTGAAGGCCGTGTGCAAATCGGTCACGATCACCGGAATGACCGGTCACGTTCGCCGGAATACGCACTGATCAGGCAGAGCCCTTGGAGGTCATATGGCCGGTCGCCCAAAAGGGGGACGTAGCTCTTTTCAAAAACGACAGCCTACTAGGCACGTTGCGGTTGCCCGTGCTTAGTGCCCGCTTAACGTCTCGCTTTGGGAATCGGCGACATCCTGTGTATGGAGGGATGCGCCCTCATAATGGAATTGACTTGGCTGCACCAACGGGAACACCAGTCATTGCCACCGCACCTGGGCGGGTATCCTTTATAGGGCGCCAAGGGGGATACGGGCAGGTGATCGAGGTGGAACACGAAACAGGGGCAATGAGTCGCTACACACACCTTAGCCGATTCTCCCCGCAGCTAATGGTTGGGGATTTAGTCAACGCGGGAGAGTCGCTCGGAGAGGTAGGTGCCTCTGGTGTCGCCACGGGCCCCAACCTGCATTACGAAGTGAGGATTAATAACCAGCCTGTTGATCCCCTTGGTCAAGGTGAACGCATCATGCTGGGTGAACAGCCGACTCAGAGTGAATATCAAGCATCACTTTACGAGGCAAGAGATCGCTTGGAACATGCTATCGGCACGGCGTCCATTTATGACTTGATCTCGTTTAAAGACCCATAACGAGCCATATCGACCCGTGCTTAACAGCTTTGCATGGATCATTAGCATCGTGAACTTGTGTTTGCCTCGTTATGGAACCCGGGTCGTGTAATCACTCATCTATCACAACACAGGTAATCGGTATGGAAGAGGTTTCTCTCGTCACCATGGTAAGCGTACGGCAATCCCATCTTGATCCAAGCGCTACTGCCGTAATGGCCCAGCAACTGGGGATTACCTTCCGATAGCGAACGTCATTAACTCAGGAATCCTCCTGAATAAGAGCAACGAGATCATGTCTGATCTCTTCAGCCTTAAGACCAGGTCGAATTAATAAGCGGGCGCTGCCGTCACGATCAAACACATAGATCGCGCTGCTGTGTGACACCGCATAATTTCCGTCGGGGCCAGGTTCGTCATAACCAAAGGTTGTCCGATAGCGTTTGGCCAGCTCGCGAAGCTGAGGTTCGGTTCCGGTGAGCCCCACAATGTTGTCGCCGAAAAAATCTACGTAGTTTGCCAGGCGCTCAGGTGTGTCACGTTGCGGATCGACACTCACGAACAGAGTTAGCACCTCATCTTGAAGTTCAGGGGCCAGGCTGCTGGTTACCTGATTGAGTTTTTGCAGGGCGGTCGGGCAAACATCGGGGCACGAGGTGAACCCAAAAAACAGCATGCGCACGCGGCCGTCGTAATCACTGCCAGACACCGGCTCGCCCTGACTGTTCATCAAATCGAATTCCAGCTCGGGCATCAGGCCGCTGATGTTTTTCCCATGCCAGTCCTCATCGTTACCAAAGCAACCAGTAAGAAGCATCGACATGACCAACACTGAAATGGACGGTAAGGCCTTGGTGCGTTGCCGCCAGAAACGAGCGCTCATGATGCCTTTCCCTCAAGATTTCTGGAATGATTCGTGTATTTCCCGTCCTGGTGCATGGCACGACGGAGGATAAGCAGAATCCCGATAATGCTCATCATAGCCGGGGGAATGTAGGTCAAAAGGCCGCCGAGGAATTGGTCAACCTCGGGGTCCAGAGGCCAGGCGCGGCCACACACCTCGTAAACGTCGTAGACCATGTCTCGCGAGAACACGATCCACGCTCCCAGTATCATCTGAAGTACACCGGCCACAGCCAGGATCAACATGCGTTTGCCATATCCCAGCGATGAGGTGATCGCCGGCGGTCTTGGATCAAAGATCAACCACCAGAACAGCAGGCCATCCAGCAACATGCTCCAGTTCATGACCCAATACAGATCCCGGCTGAGCATGGCGTCAAAATGGATTGATGGCCACAGCCAGAAATAGATAAGCCCGACAAACAGGAAAAGGGCGATAAAAGGCTGTTGCAGAACGTTATAGACCCAGCCCAGAGGACTCAATGTATGCCTCCAGCCCGGGCTGATTTTTGCGAACCAGAACCGCATCACCGGTAAAGGGTTGGACAGGGCGATCAGGATCGGACCGATATGATGAAGAATCAGGTGCTGACCCCGATGGACGAAGAACATGTATTGTGCGTAGTAATCGAAGCGGGTCTGCATCACCGCATAACAGATCAGTACCCCCAGGGTGAACGCAAAGATCCGCAGTGAGCCTGGCCGGTCCTGTTTCGGCATCCGAATTAGCCCGACGCCATAGAATCCCATCACGAGCATGTAGCTGAGTATGGTCAGCGGCGAGAAATCGTAGGGTAAAAGGTAGTCAAGCAGTGACATAGCGTTGCCGGTTGTTTTGTTGTTATTTCAGTGACTCTACCTTGGATGTCACCAGGTCGTACAGTTCCTGAGGCCCCAGGCGGCTCAAGGTGTCTCCGTTAACGTAGAATGTTGGGGTTCCGGAAATTCCAACCGCCTTAACGTCCGCAGCATCCTGTTGAATAATGCCGTCAATCTCGGGTGAGTTCATACCGGCCCGAGCGGCTTCGACATCAAGTCCGGCTGACTCCGCCGCATCCCATGCTGCGGCGACCTTTGGATCATCGTGCCATTTCGGTTGTGCTTCCATAACAGCGTCCAGTACCGGCTCATAGACCCCCTGTTCACGGGCGGTTTCCAGGATTCTGACGGCCTCTTCCGAGCCTTTATGAAACAGCACGTAGCGTAATACGAGGCGCACTTTGTCCGGGTAAGCCGCCATAATCTGTTTTACATAGGGGTACATGGCGCGACAGCCTTCGCAGGATGGGTCGAAGAACTCGACAATGGTCACCGGCGCATCCTCAGGGCCGATAACGGGAGAGTAATCTCTTACAAGGGGCGTTTTTTCAACAACGGCGGTTGATCAGTGCCCTGAGAGCGGTCGTAAAATACAAAAGCGGCAGCAAAGGCAACCAGACAAAAAAGAACGAGAGTTATGACCAGGTTTCGGGTAAGCACGCAGGATCTTCCTATTTTAGATGAATTTAACGAGTGGCAGATTTTCAGATATTTGGTAGCAGCCGGTCGGGCACCCACCTCAGATAAAACATCATTCCAAACAGTTCCACCAAAGACTGCACGACAATCACCACGACGGCCGCAGCCCAAGCCTCTGGCAGTGACAGTGCCAAAGGTAACACGACGAAGGAGTTACGCGTTCCAAGGCTGAAGATGACGGTGCGTCCGGTTGCTACCGGTAATCGATAGACCCGCCGTAGAACTTTTCCGACCAGGGCCGCCGCAAGCAGATAAGCCGGGAACACTATCATCAAGGGCCAGATGAGAGCGCCGGTACTGTCGATCTGACTGACCTGTGTCATTGAGATGATGAACAGCACGACAGTCAGCAGGGGGGCCGGCATCAGACCCATCGAGCGAATCAATCCGGTCGCTTTTTCGGACTTTTCGGCCCATTTTTCAGTCCGAAATGCCAGGATAAGCGGGACAATAATCAGCCCGGCAAAAGCTGGCAGAAGGTGTCGCCCAATCTCCAGATTTACATCGAACTGATTGCCCAGGAAAAACCAGAGGTAAAGTGGCAGAAGCGCCAACTGAGCAATTAACAGAACCGGCGTTGCCGCAATGGCTCGGGTGCTGTCCCCCTTGCCAAGATGGGTGAAGGTGACAAACCAGTCGGTACAGGGCATCAGCAATACCAGAAGCACCCCCAGCTTCAGCGCGTCATTGTCTGGCAGTGCCAATACCAGCAAAGCGGTAATCGCCGGCATAATCAGAAAATTGCCGGTCAGCAGGGCCCCCATGAACCGACGATCCCGGAACACATCAGACAGGTGAGTCAACGGTGTTTGAGTAAACGTGGCGTAGAGCAGAACCCCGAGTAAGGCCCAGATCACGCCATCCGGCACTCTGTCGCCGAGGGAAGAAGTCCAGCCCACAACCAGGCCGAGAACAACAGCGATGAGGTAGGCCCAGACCTGGTGGCGTTCGATCATTTCCCGCATGGAGTTTGTGGCCTTGTTGATTCAAGAATCAGATGGATGATGTGCGATCTCTCGCAGTAAGGTGCGCCAGCGATGCTGGCGATACCGGTAGAAAATGTGAGCGTAGAGCCACACCACTATCGTGAATATTCCTGCCTTTATGTTCACCTCATCACTGTAGGTGCAGGCCTTGCTTCCATCCGGGGCAACCTGAATGACGTGGTTCCAGACCGGAACCAGCCCCCCGCCTTCCTCAGTCGCAAGAATTCGCTGTTCGTCGTCAATCCTTGTAAACGTCAGTGTGTGCTTCCACGCCGGGATGTAGCCAAAAAACATTAAGCGTGTGACTTCTCTGTTTCCCTCTCGCCATTCTTGAGGAAAATGCTCTGAGCGCTCGAAACCCAGAAGACCCTTGCAAACAAACAGCAGCGTACTGCTTTGTTTGACCAGCGCCCAGACGTGATCAGCGGGCGCTGGAAAGGTAGTTGCCAGTGTCAGTTTCACGCTCTCATGCCTTTTTAGTGAGCCTGCGTCCCGCAGTGGCCAGTGTTAGGGCATTGTTCATCACCACGCTCCCACTGGATGGTCGTATGCTGAATGCCAAAATGCTTGTTCAGCATCTCCGTAGCCTCACTGATCACCTGATCGTCACTCCCAGGGTCCGGTTTCACCAGATGAACGGTCAGCGCATTTTCAGTAGTACTCAGTGCCCAGATGTGAAGATGATGGGCCGATTGTACGCCGGGCAAACTTTCAAGACGCTCATGAACAGCCGAAGGATCAATTCCCTTTGGGACAGCATCCACTGCCAGGTTTACGGAGTCCTTCAGCAACTGCCAGGTGCCCACAAAGATCACAACGGCAATAACCAGGCTCACAATCGGATCAATCCAGGTCAGGTTGGTGAACATCAGTATCGTGCCGGAGATCACGACGCCTACCGACACTGCGGTATCTGCGGCCATATGCAAGAAAGCGCCACGGATATTGATGTCACCTTTTTGCCCGTTGAGAAAGAGCATCATGGTTGCGCCGTTGATCAATACGCCAATGCCAGCCACGATCACGACGGTCAGCCCGGCGACGTCGGCAGGATCTGTCAGGCGCTGAATGGCTTCCCAGGTAATACCACCGACAGCGGCGATCAGAATCAGAGCGTTAAACAGGGCCGCTAGAATAGTGGTTTTCTTCAGGCCATAGGTCTTGGCGTTGGTTGCCGCTTTGCTGGCCAGCCAACTCGCTGCCCAGGCCATGATCAACCCCATGACATCGCTTAGGTTGTGGCCGGCATCAGCAAGCAGGGCGAGAGAGCCGGATATGACCCCGTACACCGCTTCGATGACGACGAACAGGATGTTGAGGAACACAGCAATCGCAAAGGAGCGGTTATGGGTGTCGAAATGATGACTGTGGTCGTGACCGTGACTGTGATCGTGCATTTTTTCCTCTATCAATGATCAACAACGATGTTGGTCTAGTTATGAACCCTGTAGCAACTATAGGGTCAAGGGAGCCGCTGATTCTTCGGTACGGTGTGAGCAACCCTACTGACCGCGCGTTTTTCCCAGTATCTCTGCCAAGTCTTCGGGCACCGGCATGGGTGCAAACGCGCTGACGTTTGCGCGACCGGTATTTCCGACCGGAACCCAAATTCGGGAAAAGATCAGGGCGGCAATGGTTCGGGTCAACTGCCCCAGCACTTCACGGACGTCTCTTGTTCGCCAACCCAGTCTGAGCATCCGTAAGTGGGTTGCAGCGTGCGCCAGAGCATATTTCTGGCTGAGGATATGGGCACGTTCCAGATGGGTGAAGGCTGTCTGGAAATCGCCCGCGCCTTCCGCCCTGCGTGCCGCCTCAAGCTCCGCAAGATAGGATGGCTTCAGTTCACTGTGCATTGATGTTTACTCCCCGTAGATTGGCAACGGCAAGCCGATAATCGACCGCCTGCCCCCGAAAGGTTCAGCCTTTCAGTGCGAGTATGCGTTTGGCACCCATCAAGACGATGCCACCAACAATGCCGCCAATAACCAGATCCGGGTAGTTGGAGCCGGTCCAGGCGACAAGAAGCCCTGCGAGGATAACCCCCAGATTGATGACCACATCGTTAGCTGAAAATATCCAGCTGGCTTTCATGTGAGCACCGCCTTCACGGTGTTTTGCGATCAGGAGCAGGCAACTGATATTCGCAATGAGAGCAACAGAGGCGACGGCCATCATCATTAACGACTGAGGATCACTGCCGAACAGAAAACGTCTGCTAACTTCAACCAATACCCCAGCGGCAAGGATAAGCTGGAGGATGCCTGCCACATGGGCCGCTCTGACCTGCATTTTGATGCCGTGCCCAACGGCGTAAAGTGCGAGACCGTAGACGGCGGCATCGGCAAGCATGTCTAGCGAGTCTGCAATCAGGCCAGCGGACTGGGCGATCAGGCCCATCGTCATCTCGACCAGAAACATCAGGCCGTTGATTGCCAGCAGTATCCATAAAGTGCCGGATTCCTCGGTTTCGTTGGCATTAGACGACTCAGCCGCTCTAACGGATTCAGCGCTGGCCTCTTCTGACTTCTGCAAGGAAGCGCCCAGCCCCAGGGCTTCCAACTTGCTGGTAATGGGTCCGGTTTCGCCCTGATGAATAATTTCCAGCTTTCGATTCGATAGGTCGAATGAGAGTGACTGAATGTTGTCAAAGCCCGTGAGCGCCATTCGAATCATTCGCTCTTCTGAGGGGCAATCCATTTTTGGCACTTTGTAGGTGCTGATCTGGGCTCCCGGCGTGGTGACGATGGGGTTCTGAGTGTAATTATCTGTGCCAGTTTCCTCACTGCCACACTGTCCGTCACAGGCGTTGCGCATTTTCTCGGCTCCGGGTCTTGTACAAATGGTGCAATTTAAAACCCTGTAGTTACTACAGGGTCAATGGCTAGTTTACTCTAGTCGTAAAGATCGGCGTTTATCTGAATAAAGATCTACAATGATAAGTGCAATGGAGTGGGCATTTCATTTTCGGGGGATAACTATATGATTTCATTTAAAGGGCTCGCAGCAACCGCTGCGCTATTGGTTTTTCCAGCCTTGGTACTGGCGCATGGTGACCAAGGCCCCTGGCAAGGGCATGGTCCTGGCATGATGATGGATCAGGAGCAAATGCAGCAGATGCACCAGAACTGGTCCCATATGAACCAGCTCATGCAACGCATACCTGATGAAGCTTCACCGCAGGAGCGGCAACGATTGATGCGAGAACACAGGGAGGCGATGCAAGAGCAAATGAATTTTATGCATCGCGGCATGATGGGACCCGGCATGATGCAGGGACAAAGCGGCATGATGGGCGGTCAGCACATGATGAATGGCGGTCAACCAAAAAATGGCGATGGTTTGACTACCGAAAAACAGATTCAGATGATGCAAGAGCGCATGGATCAAATGCAGCTGATGATGGAGCAAATGCTGCAATACCAGAAAAATTTAAACGTACAGTAATCGGGAAGCCTTCAAATAGTTCTGTGTAACAGCTCATTCCGTTGCAGGTGACCGTTAAGGTGGTCACCGAATTTAGTAGCAAAGCAATTCACCGCAGGCTTCCGATTCCAGGGAGATACCGTCTGCCACGTAATCCTGATTCTTGTTAGATTCGCCCAGCCTCCAGTTGTGGGGCAACAGCTCGGCGATAGCGTTGTTTTTCTGCGTCGGCAGGCGGGTCAGCACATCCTTCAGGTAAGCATAGGGATCATGTCCGTTCAGCTTGGCTGACTGGATCAATGTCATCACAGCGGCAGCACGCTGGCCACTGCGCAGTGATCCGGCGAACAGCCAGTTGCTGCGTCCCAGCGCCCAGGGTCGGATCTGGTTTTCCACCCAGTTGTTGTCGATGGGCACAGCGCCATCGTCCAGGTAGCGCGTCAGTGCTTCCCAGCGTTTGAGGCTGTAATCCAGGGCTTTGGCCGTGCCGGAACCATCCGGCACCTTCTGTCGATGCGCCAGCATCCACTGATGCAGTGCGTCAGCAAGTGGTTTGGCTCTGGTTTGTCGGATTTCCCGGCGCTTATCCGGCGGCAGGTCCTTGGTTTCCCGTTCGATTTCGTAAAGTCCGCCGATGTATTCCAGCGCCTTGGCTGCCAGTTCGCTCTTGTTAGCTTCGTGCAGGTCGTAGAACTTGCGCCGGGCATGGGCCATACAGCCGATCTCGGTGATGCCGTTGCCGAACCCGGCCTTGTAACCAGCATAATCATCACACACCAGCTTCCCCTGCCAGTCACCCAGGAAGGTGCGGGAGTGTTCGCCCGCCCGGCTGGGAGCGAAGTCGTAAACGGTGGCTTTCAGGTCCGAGAACGGCGTGGTGCAGTAAGCCCAGACGTAGGCCTTGTGGGTTTTCTTCTTGCCCGGAGCCAGCATGCTGACCGGGGTTTCATCGGCATGCAGAACGTTGTGTTCCAGCAAGGTGTTTCTCAGCGCATCCACCAGGGGCTGCAACTGCACACCGCAGGCACCGATCCATTCGGCCAGAGTAGAGCGTGGGATTTCCAGACCGGCTCGACCGAAGATGCGTTCCTGGCGGTACAGCGGCAGATGGTCGGCGTACTTGGCCACCAGCACCTGAGCCAACAGACCGGCGGTGGGGATACCCTTGTCGATCACCTGCGGTGGTACCGGTGCCTGTATCAGGGTTTCGCATTGGTCGCAGGCCCATTTACCGCGGATGTGGCGCTCGACGGTGAATTCGCCCGGCACGTAATCCAGCTTCTCGCTGACATCCTCACCGATGCGCTTGAGCTGGCAGCCGCACTGGCACTGGATATCGTCCGGTTCGTGGTGGATCAGGGTGCGGGGGAGTTCTGGCGGTAGTGGGGTGCGCTTGGGTTGCTGCTTGCGCCGAGAGGCCTTCTCTTCCTCGGTCACCGCCTGGTCCAGCTCGGCTTCGATGGCGGCCAGGTCGCTGTCGATCAGTTCGTCCAACAGTTTCCCCTGAACCGCATCGAGTTGTTCACTGCGACGGGCGTACTTGTGACGCTTGAGGATGGCGACTTCTTGGGTCAGCTTCTCAATGATGGCATTGCTGCGCACCAACGCCCGGTCCTTCCGGTCCAAGACTTGATCTTTGGCGTCCAATGAGTCCATCAGTTCCGTCGCCAGGGCACGGAGCTGATCGGCAGAGAGTTGGTTGATATCGGGGCGCAGAGTCATGCCGCTTAGTATGCCAAGCCCATGAGCCGCAAGCGATTCGCGGTTCTGGCTATAGCGGCATCACGGCACTTGTGGTTACAGGATGGAGATGATGCCTTCCGCACCAAGGCGCTGCCAGGGCAGGCCCTGAACCAGGGCGGATAACTGTTCCTCTGTCAGGCGCAGTTGGTCACCGCGCCAAGATTCGCCCCAGTGGAACTTGCCCCGGTTCAGCCTACGGGCACACAGCCAGATGCCGAGGCCATCGTGGATAAGCACCTTCATCCGGTTGCCCCGTTTGTTGGCGAACAGATAGGCACAATGGGGCCTGGCCGAACCAAACACTTGAATCACCCGAGCCAGAGCTTTGTCTGGCCCGGCTCGCATATCCAGCGGTTCGGTGGCCAGCCAGATCTCCTCAATGCGGATCATCCCAGCAGGTCCCGCAACAGAGCAGCACACTGATGAGCTTGCTCCGCAGGCCATTCCACCACAACCGCGCCACCGGCGCGGGGAACCTCGATGCGGATGGTGCTACGCTTATCAGGGACTGATTCATTGTCAAGCGCCGGAGGTACTGTCGGCAAGTTGACCGGCACGAACTCTGTCCTTTTTGAAGGTGCTTTATTCGCCTGCTGCGCCTCTTGGATCCAGCGCCGGGCCATATTGGCGTTAAGGCCGTTATCCAAGAAAATCCGGGAGACAGATGCGCCGGGCTCCAGGCATTGGGCTACGATCTGGGCTTTGAACTCCCGAGAAAACCGGCGACGGCGCTGATAGGGTTTGGTTGCGCTTAATTCGTTCATGTTAAGTGTCCACTAGAAAATAAGTGGACACTATCCTGACGTTGGCAGCGCATGGCGCAAGGTGGGTTTACCGGACGGTTACTCACCATGGGGGTATTGGCAAGCCTTACGGCGGGCTTGATGACGGCTGTCGGTGCGCTTCCCGTCTTGTTTACCAAAACACCGGATCGTGGTGTTCGCGATTTAGCGTTGGGATTCGCCGCTGGCGTCATGCTAGCGGCCTCTTTCTTCTCACTGATCATACCCTCCTTAGAAGCCTCGGAACTGCGTTATGGAGGTAGCGTTGTGCCTGCTGCCATTGCCTGTGCGGCCATTTTGCTAGGGATTGGAACGGTCGCACTACTGAACGAGCTCTTACCTCATGAACACTTCGAACAGGGTCGAGAAGGGCCGGAGGCCGCCTCACTACGTCGTATCTGGTTGTTTATTATTGCCATTACGATACACAACCTGCCAGAAGGGCTGGCCGTTGGCGTGGCCTTCGGCGCAGGGGGAAGCGAAGGAGGCATGCCGCTAGCGATTGGCATTGGACTACAGAATGCCCCAGAAGGACTGGCCGTAGCAGTATCACTGCTAAGCGTGGGCTATTCACGTTGGCGGTCATGGACGATTGCTGCCCTTACGGGGCTTGTTGAGCCGTTGGGTGGCTTATTAGGCGCTGGGGTCGTCAGCATGTCACAAGCGCTACTGCCCTGGGGGTTGGCCTTTGCGGCGGGGGCGATGTTGTATGTGATCAGTCATGAAATTATTCCCGAAACTCATCGGAGCGGGCACCAAAAAAAGGCCACGCTGGGCCTCTCCATCGGATTGGTACTCATGCTGTTTTTGGATGTCTCGCTGGGCTAAGCATTGGGCGTGGGGCGTAGCGTTAGTTCTAACTCAAGTCGTGAGCCCCTCCATGTGAGTTTTCAGTGATACAGAGCTGATGATCACTGATGACCTCGATGATTCGACAGCTTTCCACTTTGCCACCGGCACACTGCGTGACCATCCGTTGAAGCTCCTCACGCAGTGCGGACAGTCGTTGAAGGCGGGACTCCACTTTCTTTAGGTGATGCGTGGCGATGGCATCGACTTCTTGGCAAGGCATATCAGGTTGATCTGACATGGCCAAAAGCTCTCGCACTGACTCTACCGAAAAGCCAAAGTCTCGGGCATGACGAATAAAGGTCAAGCGCCGCACAGCGTCGTCTCCATAGCGGCGCTGTCCTCCGCCGGTTCGTGTCGCATCGCGCAACAGCCCAATACGCTCGTAATAGCGAACCGTTTCAGGTTTGCAATCGGCTCGTCGTGCTAACTCACCAATGCTGATACTTTGCCCCATCATCGACATGGTAAAACTCCTTACGCAGGGCTTGAAGCTGTAGTTGCTACAAGGTTTACACTTCAAAACCATAGCCCATTGGGAGGAGAGGCACCATGAAAACATCAACGCCGACAACAGCGCCTACCGTCTTGACGCTGCGTGTTGAAGGCATGGACTGCGGCGGTTGTGAGCGCAAGGTTGTGTCGGCGCTAGAGCGGCTGGACGGCATTGAGGAAGTCACGGCAAGCTCCGTCACGGGATCGGTGAAGATTCACCAGCGCGATCATGGAGGCCCCTCGCAACAGACCATTGAGGGCATCCTGAACGAACTAGGCTATCAAGTGACTTCCCCTGATGGCCAAACACGCGCATCTGGTGCTTCATCCTCTTGGTGGCAAACCGCTAAAGGGCGCTTGGTCATTATCACAGGCAATCTGCTGATCGTAGCCTTCGCGCTTCGTTTAGCATGGCCTGCGCTGGGTAATATGCCTTTCATTTTGGCCACGCTGGTCGGCTTAATACCCATTGCGCAGAGTGCCTGGGGCGCCCTCAAGATGCGCAATCCCTTTACCATCGAAATGCTGATGTGCATCGCTGCGCTTGGTGCATTGGCTATCGATGCTGCTGCTGAAGCTGCGATGGTCGTGTTCTTGTTCGCCGTAGGTGAGCTACTCGAAGGGGTAGCTGCGTCACGGGCGCGCCGCAGTATCTCAGCCTTGGCAAATTTAACACCCTCAACGGCGAGGCTGATGGACAATGGCCATCTGCGTGACGTCTCGGCGGAGTCACTTAAACCCGGTCAGCGTGTGCTGGTGCGGCCCGGTGATCGCGTTCCCTGCGATGGACGCATCCTGGTGGGCACCTCCGACATTGACGAGTCGCCAGTAAACGGCGAGTCCATACCCCGTTCGCGAGCGCCTGGTGATGACATTTTTGCTGGCACAGTGAATCTTGATGCCGCCCTGGAGGTGGAGGTAACACGAGGCGCTGATGACAATACGATCGCACGCGTTATTCGCCTGGTTGAAGAAGCACAGGCCGCCAAGGCACCGATAGCACGCTTTATTGATCGTTTTGCGTATTACTATATGCCCGCCGTCGTCTTACTCGCCCTCCTGATGGCGATAGTGCCACCGCTGGTATCGACCATGGCATGGTCGGAGTCGATTTATCGTGCGTTAGCATTGCTGTTAATCGCATGCCCCTGCGCGTTAGTCATTTCCACCCCAGCCGCCATCGCCGCAGGCCTCTCGGCGGGCGCTCGGCGCGGCCTATTGATCAAAGGGGGAGCCGTTCTTGAACAGTTAGGTAGGCTTCGCTTGGTGGCATTAGATAAAACGGGCACCCTCACTGCGGGTACTCCAAGAGTCACAGATGTGGAGTCTTGGATCGCTGAGGAAGACGATAACAGCGTATTGCGGCTCGCCGCCGCGATAGAGCGAGATTCCAGTCACCCTATCGCCACGGCTATCGTTGAGCATGCCCGACAATCGGGCCTAAACCTCCCCACCGCCATCGGCAGCCGCGCTCTGGCGGGGCGCGGTGTCTCAGGCCAGGTGGAGGGTCGCGAGCTGAGCTTAATGACGCCTCGTCACCTTCACGAGAAAGTCATCCTGGAGGAAAGTCTCAGTGCTCGGATTATCGCGTTAGAAGAAGCCGGTAAGAGCCTCGCTCTCCTCGTCGAAGGCGAGCGTTTGTTGGGCTTGATCGCTGTTCGCGATGAGCCACGCGAAGATGCCCTTGAAGGCCTAGCGGCGCTATCCCGTTTAGGCGTACAGGCGGTCATGCTCAGCGGTGATAATGCCCGCACCGTCGCTGCCACTGGGGGGCGCTTAGGCATTGAAGCGTACGGCGAACTAATGCCTGAAGACAAGGCAGCGTATGTTCGAGACTGGCAAGCGACAGGTTGTGGCCCCATCGGTAAAGTAGGCGATGGCATCAACGATGCACCGGCACTCGCGGCAGCCGATGTGGGTATCGCGATGGGTGGCGGCACGGATGTGGCGTTGGAAACCGCCGATGCAGCCTTGCTCAAGAACCGCGTTACCGGCATCGCTGAGCTGATAGACCTATCTCGTGCCACGCTACGCAATGTGAAAACCAACGTTGTTCTCGCCCTTGGCTTAAAAGCCATTTTCCTGGTCACCACAGCTCTGGGTATTACCGGTATGTGGATTGCGGTGATGGCCGATACCGGTGCTACCGTCCTGGTGACGTTGAACGCCATGCGACTGCTGGGTTATCGCTTTTCGCCCAGTACCGCATTGACAGGCCTGTCACAAGGACAAACAACGTCATGAGTACAGCGCAACACGACAGCCCTTCACGACGTTGGCCATGGTTCACATTTGCTTGCGTGTTGGCTCTATCCGATCAACTGGTCAAAGAAATCGTGCATGCCCAGATGTCGTTTGGCCAAGTCATTCCGCTAACACCGTTTTTTAACTGGGTTTACACCGGTAATACAGGGGCCGCTTTCAGCTTTCTCGCGGAGGCAGGTGGTTGGCAGCGCTACCTCTTTCTTGGTTTAGCGTTGGTGGTGGTCGTCGTATTGCTCGTGCAGCTATGCAAACCCAAGCCGCGCTTGGAAGCCTGTGCGTACAGTCTGATTCTTGGCGGCGCACTCGGTAATACCGTTGATCGCTTAGCGCGTGGGTACGTCGTCGACTACCTGGACGTTTACTGGGGCGAATGGCATTGGCCCGCCTTTAACATGGCCGATATCGCGCTGTTTGCAGGTGTATTGATGTTCGCAGTGGCGTTATGGCGTGAAAGTCCTGCTTTTAAGCGCGCTGAATAACGGTATGGATTCGGTCGATCAAGAAAAAAAATATACGCTTTTTGCTGGGCGACTCTCACCAATAGTCGATTGCGTTGTAGCGCTAGCCGCTGGGGTACTGACCACCTTGAGTGCCGCTCCCTTTTCCCTATGGTGGCTTGGCCCAGTGGCCGTGGCACTGGTCTATTGGAAGATAGCGTCGCTAACGCCCGCCATAGCCACCCTGCGTGGGTGGTGCTATGGGGTAGGCCTGTTCGGTTCTGGTACGTCGTGGGTCTTCGTTGCTATTCACGATTTCGGTGGCACCGGGGCCTTGGTGGCGATGCTCCTCACCACTCTTTTTGTCAGCGCTCTGGCGCTCTTCTTTGCAATCCCCTTTGGGCTCTATCGACGCATCGCGGGGCCACGGTTAGCCTTTCTTAGCTTTGCCGGTATGTGGGTGATGAGCGAATGGCTACGCACCTGGTTGTTGACCGGCTTCCCCTGGTTATTGTTAGGCACCTCTCAGATAGATTCTCCATTAGCCCCATGGGCGCCCGTTGGTGGTGTGTACTTGCTGTCACTCATTACCGCGCTGACAGGCACGTTAGGGGTAGAGGTACTGCGTCGCCGCTGGGTTTTTCTCGTCCCAATGGCTGGCCTGTGGATCGTTCCATTCCTATTGCCCGCCCAATGGACAACCCCGGCTGGCAAGCCCATCCAGGTGGCATTGCTGCAAGGGAATCTTGATCAGCGCATTAAGTGGACTGCACAAGGGCAGCGCGAGGCGATCAGTATCTACACGGCGATGACACGGGAGCAAGCAAAGGATATCGATCTCATCGTTTGGCCCGAGGCAGCCCTTCCCATGCTTGAGCAGGAAGCACAGCGAATACTTGAGCAAGTAGCGTCAGACCTGGGGCCTGACACCGCCTTGTTAACTGGCATTTTGCAACGCGATGGTGAAGGGCGCTCTTATAACAGCGTCATAGGGCTAAATGATGTGCAAGGCGAATACCAGAAAGCGCACTTAGTACCCTTTGGCGAGTATTTGCCATTCCAAAGCCTCCTCGCTGACACCCTTGCTTTTTTCGACTTGCCAGCACCCCGCCTGACCCCTGGGTCAGACGTACAGGCTCCGTTACACGTGGCTGGAACTACCATTGGCACTGCCATCTGTTACGAGATCATTTTTGCCGACCATGTCGCCCAACAGGCGCGTAATGCCGAGCTGCTATTAACGGTTTCCAACGATACGTGGTTTGGGCGCTCCATTGGCCCACACCAACATCTTCAAATGGCGCGTCTACGTGCCCTTGAAAATGGTCGTCACCTACTTCGAGCTACCAGTAATGGCGTGACGGCCATCATCGATTCACAAGGTCACGTCACAGCCCGTGCCCCACAGTTTGAACAGGCCAGTTTAACTGGCGAGGTGACCCCGATGCAGGGCCTAACTCCTTTCGCACGCACCGGTAGCGGGCCCGCTTGGATACTCGCTGCCTTGCTGACGCTGCTCGGATTACCACTTAACTTATCTCGATCAAAAAACGACGCATTAGATGAAAAAGGAACCTAGCGATGCTCTCGGTAAATAACGCAGCAATACTTAAGAGACTCCTCCGATCGCCAATGCAGATGGGCTTCATCATGAGTGTGATGGTTTCATCTTTGGCATGGCTCCCTGTCGCCATCGCGGCACAACCCGCCACTACCCAGGAGACGGAATGGCCCAATGGGCACTACCCGCTACCTGAGGAAGGCAATATTATCGGCGAGGCTGACACCTTCGTCGTGAAGGATTACGACGATACCTTGATAGATATTGCCAGGCGTCACAACCTTGGCTATTTGGAGATGACCCGGGCAAATCCAGAGGTCAGCATCTGGGTACCAGGGGTGGGCACGGAAGTAACTATTCCAGGACGTTTCATTCTGCCGAATGTCGAGCGTACTGGGATCGTCATCAATATCGCCGAGCTGCGGCTTTACTACTACCCAGATGTCAAAAACGGTGAGACACCGCGCGTTGAGACCTATCCTATTGGCATTGGTCGCGAAGGCTTTGATACTCCTCTCGGTGTGACCGAGACCACAATGAATATTAAAAATCCTGCCTGGTACCCGCCTGAGTCGGTAAAACGCGAAGCGGAAGCACGCGGCGAAACCGCGCCAAGCGTTGTGCCGCCCGGCCCCGATAATCCGTTAGGAGACCATGCCATCATCCTAGGCTTCGATGGCTATTTGATTCATGGTACCAATCAGCCAGACGGGATTGGCATGCGCGCAAGCCGAGGCTGTATTCGCATGTTACCCAAAGACATCGAATCTATATTTGACCGCATTCCTCCCGGCACCCAAGTCAACATCATCAATCAGCCTATTAAAATCGGTTGGGAAGACGGACAGACGCTGATTCAAGCATTTCCGCCGCTTGGAGAAGAAGAGCACAGCATGGCCGCACTGTCAGACACCATGACACGTCTCAACCAATACAATGTCGATAATATAACCATCGATTATGAGCAGCTCAGCACCGTACTGGCATCGTCCAGCGGGCTTATAACACCTCTCAATCCGAAGCAAGAGCAGGAACCACAAAGTAGCGGCATAGAAGAGGGGAGTATCGAAGACATTTATAAAGAGTTGGTTTTGCCCTTATCTCAGCGGTCGTGACATTCACACAAGAGGTCCATTGAGCGCTGATATGTAGGTTGAGAAAAGCAGTCCCCTGTCAATGAGATGGGGAGACTCATTTCAACTTGTGCTTTTCATAAGGTGCATTTTTTAGATTAGGCGTTCCGTTTCACTCAGCTATGATGCCGTCCTTCTAAACCTTAAATTGGCATGATGATTGGGCATGTCTCATCCAAAAATCTGCTGGCCACTATCCAGGGAGACCCATACGTTCAAGCGCCATAACCCTAATAAGGAAAACCTCCCTTGCGAAGCTTCTTTGATGAAAGCCTACAGCCTGGATTCATAGAATAACTGCAGCACTTTGGACCACGAGGTAGAGGCGGGAGGGTCAGCGCCGGTACCCTTCTCGGCTCACCGACCAAAGTGAAGCAGAGCATGGGATATAACCCAGACCCAACGATACCAAATATATGCCCGTCATGACCTGGGCATGAGCCGACGTCAGATCGCCAGAGAGCTTGGTATCCACAACAGTACGATCAGCCGTGAACTGCGCCGCAACGCTACCACCAGCGGCTACGATCCAGAGCAGGCGAGTCCGCAGTGATCATCGGCGACGCACCGCCTGGAAGTGGACGAAGCGCTTACCCAGCATGATCGCCGCCGTCGCCGACCGGCTGCGGGAGGAATGGAGCCCGGAGCAGATCAGCGGTTTCATGGTGCCCTTGTATGGCGTAGGCGTCAGTCACCAGTGGATCTACGCCTTGATCTGGGATGATAAGGCTCGTGGTGGCGATCTCTGGCAGCATCTCCGCCAGCTCAAGCGACGCAGCAAGCACCGTGCCCAGGCAAAGAGCGCAGGGCTCGGCAAGATTCCCAACCGTATGGGTATCGAGCATCGTCCCGCTGAGGTCGATGACAGGCGCTTTATTGGGCACTGGGAGGGGGACACCGTGGTCCAGGGGCACAAACAATCTGGCCTGGTGACGCTGGTCGATCGACGTAGCGGCTATCTGCTGGCAGCACGATTGCCCAAGCTCTCAGCGGAGCTGACGCAAAAAGCCATGATCCGGCTGCTTAAGCCTCGCCGGGGTGCTGTCCAGCACCATCACCATGGACAACGGCTCGGAGTTCGCTGATCACGATACCGTAGCCCAGGCGGTAACGGCAGCGATTTACTTCTGCGCCCCCCACTGTTCCGGTCAGCGTGGGACCAATGAAAACACCAATGGCCTGATACGGCAGTACTTCCCCAAGGGAACGGACTTTCAACAGGTCACCGATGTCGAGTTACGCAGGGTGGTCAAGAACCTGAATGATCGCCCCCGAAAACGACTAGGATATCGGACACCGGCACAGGTGTTCCTGGGGAGTACTCAGGAGCCTTGGATACCGCAGGTGCTGCTCTTATTGCTTGAATTCAGGACCAAGCCAACGCCAACTCGGCGCAAGACCCCGAGCAAACCAACCAGTCCGCTGAAATACGCATTGTCGAAGAGGTAAATGAAAGCCCTGAACCGGCTGAGGAACAGGTGGCATCGGCACCTTCCGCTGATGAGACGTCGCACGAGGCTCAGCTCGAAGCGAGTGATGATGTGGCCAATGTCACATCTGATACGACACTCACCGAAGGCGAGATATCGTCTGAGCCAGCGTGGCGTGAAGAAGTAAGCTTCTCGCTTGCTCCCGGAGAGGGCACCGAGTACAAGTTGACGATGGATGAAGGATCTATTGCGACCTTTGCTTGGTCATCTGAAGGCGGGCCAGTCAATTTTGACACCCACGGTGATGGCGGTGGTAATTCCATCAGCTACGAAAAAGGACGTGGCGTTCCTGAGGATGAGGGGGAATTGGAAGCTGCCTTTACGGGGAACCATGGCTGGTTCTTCCGTAACCGAAATGAACAGGAGGTAACCGTTAAGCTGCGTATTAAAGGTGATTACGGCGAGCTTAAACGTATGATGTAAGCCGTTAATAACCAATGCCCCACTGTGCAGCTAGGCAGTGGGGCATTTTTTTAGATGTACCATTCTATTAGATATCGTGCATTCTTTCAGTTTGCCGAGATAGACGCATAGCCTCGTGCTCCTCTAAATCGAGAAGTGTTTCCAGCAGTTCCTTGGCTTCTCGGATTTCGGCTCTGCCGATCAGGCTGCGATATAAACTGATGGCTTGATCATGGAAATCCAGTACTTCTTTGCAGATAGCATCAGCTCCTAGCGTGGAGTAGGGCGCATCGCAGGTTCGGTGGCTGCGAATAGGCTGATGAGAGAGGTAATCGTAGACATAGGTATTAAGCACGTTAACGCTTGCGGTACCTTCAAAGCCAGCAATTACTCGCTGCATTTCTGCCTCATGAAGAGACAGATAGTTAAGCAGCATCTGCGCGCGTTCTTCTTCGTGCTGATTCGCGCAGTGGGCCAAACACTCGGCAAGATGGGCATGTAATTGATGTGTCCAATCGATTAGATCACCAAACGTTTTAATCTCCATTCATTTGCTCCTTGTGCCGTTGTGATTAGTGAATGTGCGTGTGGTGGCTATCGGTTGAGCTGTTGCTGTTAGCAAGAAATAGCCACTCGCCGATTAGCAGCGCGGCCATCACTGTAACGGCAACGATAAGTACCAGTGGGTCGGCAATAGCTTTTACCCAAACAAAACCACCCAGTACAAGGACATCTAACAGGATGGCAATGGTCGGAATAATCGCGTTAGCGCCCACGCTTTTCCTGAGATGGCGCAAAACTCCCCAATGGATGGCGATATCCATGATCAGGTAAAAAATAATGCCGAGCGCCGCGATTCGGCTAAGGTCAAAGAAGGCGGTCAGCACCAAGCCGAGCACGATCGTGTAGACCAGCGTATGTTTTTGCAGGCTACCGGGCATGTGGAAATGGCGATGCGGTACCAGTTTCATTTCTGTGAGCATGGCGAGCATACGAGAAACGGCAAAGACGCTGGCAATAATCCCACCCGCAGTGGCCAGCATGGCGAGGATGACGGTAAAGCCAACCGCGGCTTCACCCAGCGCGGGTCGGGCGGCAGCCGCCAGGGAGTAATCTTGAGTTTCGATAATCTCGGATAGCGATAGGTTACTGGCAACGGCAAAGCCTACAAGCGCATATATCACCACGCACAGCGCGATGGAGATCATGATGGCCTTGCCCAGGTTGCGCTTTGGATTTTTCAGCTCCGAACCGCTATTGGTAATGGTCGTGAAACCTTTGAAAGCCAAAATACCCAACGCCGTCGCGCCCAAGAAACCTGAGAGAGTGGGGGGGGGCGCATCCCCACCAGTCCCCATGTCGATAGAATCGGCAATAAAAACACCGACAACACCAAACACGATGATGCCACCAATTTTTATGAAACCCAGCACTGAGGCGACTGTCTCGATCAACTTATTGGCAGATAAATTGATCAAAAAAGCCGCTAGCAATAAGCCCACACCGAGTAGTGGGACAAACAGAGTGCGATCGCCTAGCTCAAATAGCTCCAGAGTGTAAGAACCGAACGTTCTCGCTAAAAAGCTCTGCGCAATGACCATGGAAAAATACATCAATAGCGCATGGAAAGCGGTAGGGAGCGTTGACCCATACGCTTTTTGCAGATACATGCCAATCCCCCCGGCGGATGGGTAGGTATTGGACATTTTGACGTAAGAGTAAGCGCTACAAGAAACAATCATCGCGGCGGCTAAAAAAGCTAGGGGAAATAGAGGGCCGGTCATTTCTGCCATCTGTCCAGTTAAGGCAAAAATACCCGCCCCGATCATGACCCCCGTGCCTAGCGCTACGGCACCGATGAGAGAGAGGCTCCCTTCTTCGTACTTTGGCTTTCTATCCTGGTCAGCCATACAAACACTCCTAGGAATGAAGCCCAAAGCGTTCAGGTTTTTCGCCTCAGGCAAGCGTCGGATAAGTGCTAAACAAGTCTGGTTGAATTAGCTGAACACAACCTGAATATATGCCAGTTAATTATCTGACCCAGAGCATGCTTTGGCGTAAGAAAGTGGCGGGCTTAACCTACCAGCATACGTAATGGCATCCACAGCCCCATGGCGATCATTACCAGATTCTCGGTTAACGATACAAAGCCCAGCGGCACATTGCTGTTACCGCCGACGCAAGCACACTTAAGCTCACGCTTGTCGATATAGACGGCTTTAAAGACGGAGATTGCCCCCACCGTGCCAACAAATAGCGCCAGTGGCGCTGCCAGCCACACCAATGTTCCGGCCAGCATTAAAATGCCTGCAACTGTCTCGGCATAGGGGTAAAGATAGCTATAGGGGACATAGCGCTGGGCCAATAGGTCGTAATTCAAAAACATACTACTGAAACTTTCGACATCCTGTAGCTTCTGCAGGCCGAGCAGCACCATCGCCGTGGCCACGGCATACTCCGGCATGCGCGCAGTAAACAGCGTGCCCTGAGTAGCCCAGCTAATCGCCAAGCCAATCAGCAGCGCAGTAGCAAAAATAGCAATTACTGGCCTATAAGTGGTTTTTTTTGCATTAGGAACGCTCATTCCCAGATGTTTGCGTAGCTCTTCGTACCCACCTATGCGTTGATCACCGATATACACTTGGGGCGTCGTATCGACGTTTTCCTGTTCTTTGAAAGCATCGATTTCATCACGAGACGTTAAGGTATGGTCGTCAACCTTAAAGCCCTTGCGCTTGAGAAGATCAACTGTCTTCAAACCGAACGGGCACATATGCTCGGCGGTTTTCATCCGGTAAACCCGTGCAGAGGCAGTGGGTGTTGATATTGGCATTGATTTTCCTTCGCTAAGAACATGGTATTTAAAAAAATCATAGAACCTTTGTGCAGCACTCAGGCAAGTATAGCTACTCCTTTATTTTGATAATTCTAGCTATGGTTAAAATTTTTTTTCAGCGAGAGAAATATATGTTAAATAAAAAGGGCCATCATAAAGAATGGCCCATATCTTAAGTTAGTGACTACATATTAATAGTCAACATGTAATTCATAGCGATTATTGTCACTTTCTTTAGTGCCTCCTAGTGCATTGCCTGTCACTTCAAGTTGATAATTGCCTGGCTGCAGTTGGCGGACCAGTTCAAAATGACCACGTGGGCTGGATGCTTCTGCTACCTGCTGTCCTGCTACATTATAAAGCACAGCAGAGATACGGTTGCCAGCGCTGGTTGCGCCTGGGAAGTGCTCGCTTGCTACCTTCAGCGTAGTCGCTTCTTGAATGTTAATACTGAAACGTTTTGATTGGCCTTGGGCAAGCAATTGTGTAGAAGAGACGCCTCTTTCAAGTAGAGGTAGATCCTGGTTGTTTGTCCCATAGTTAGCCAATGCAGGTGTTGAAAGGATGCTGGCTACAAGCGACCCAAAGATAATTGATTTAACTTTCATGGTGATTACTCCTCTGGTTGATGACATGGTTATATTAGATGGCTTTTTTGAAATGAAGCTGAATTTAAAAATAAAAAATAAAAAAAACGCCACCACTGGGTGACGTTAAAAAATATCTATGTTCAGAGTTCGCTAAAACATCAGTTTAACACCGGCAACCACCCCAGTATCTTCCGTATTGTCGCCACTGGCCCGTGAAAGGTCGGCTGTATCGCCATACTCTTTCTCCCAATAAGCACCAATGTAGGGGGCGAAACGACGAGTCACTTCATAGCCTAGTCGCAGGCCAGCGCGCACCGAGTTAAGCCCTTCACCCACGCCAAATTCTTCAACTTCGCTGGCGGCTACGGCAATTTCGGTGCGCGGCTGTAGGTAGAGTCGCTGTGTTAGGCGCAGATCGTATTCGCCTTCAAAACTGGCGGCGACATCACCATCTTCACTCACTTGCATGGCAACATCGGTTTCGATGCCATAAGGTATCACTCCCTGTAGGCCCAACACCCCATAAGTACGTTCGGCGTGATCATCGGAGAAGACACCGCCTTGGTAACCAATCCCCCCCTGTAACTCCCAAAAATCAGCCACTAAGCGACTATAGAGGAGTTCTAGGGACTCAAACTCAGCATCTTCGCCGTCACCCTGAACGTTTTCGCCTTCCGATTTAAGGTAAACGCGGTTAATGTCACCGCCGTACCAGCCTTGAAAGTCCCATACCACGGCGTCTTGACCTTTGTCGGGAACGGTGTATTCAAGCCGGTCAAACAGTGCCATGCCCATATTATGTTCCTTAGTGGGCGCGGGCCAACTGTCTGGTGCCGCATAGCCGTCTTCGGCTTGGGAGCTCGTTGCGACGGTCATGCCAAGGGCGGCACTGGCGAGGGTTACGTAGCGCTTAATTTTCATACTGTCTCCTTAAGAAACCTGAACAACGCGGAACATGCCGGCATCCATGTGGTAGAGGAGGTGGCAGTGGAACGCCCAACTGCCCTCGGCGTCCGCAGTGATCAGCGCAGACACGCGCTCGCCGGGCTTCACATTTAGGGTGTGTTTGCGCGGTATCAATTCACCCTGGCCGTTTTCCAGCTCCATCCACATGCCGTGGAGGTGGATAGGATGTTCCATCATGGTGTCGTTGATCAGGATCAGGCGCAGGCGTTCGTCTTTTTCGAAGTGAATAGGGCCGGAAACCTCGCTGAACTTCTGGCCGTCGAACGACCACATGTAGCGCTCCATGTTGCCGGTAAGGTGCAATTCAAGCTCACGGCCGGGTTCGCGACGGTCGGGCCAGGGAGTGAAAGATTTCAGATCGCGATAAACCAGCACACGCCGCTCGTTGGGATCAATACCAATACCTGCCTGGCCGTAGCGGGAGCCTGGCTGTACTTCACCAGCCGCCAGCATGCCGTTTTCGCGTGTTTTGCGCTGCTCGCTGGCCATACCTCCCATGCCCGAATGGTCCATGCCTTCCATGCTGGAATGATCCATCCCACCCATGTTTGACATGCTCGAGTGATCCATTTCCTCCATATTAGCGTTATCCATCCCCTGCATATTCGACATGCCGGAATGATCCATGCCGCCCATCCCCCCCATGCCGTGAGCGCCCATGGCTTCCATGCCGCGGTCGGCAATCTGACGGCGCTTGGGGATCTCCGCCTGCATGCCTTCGCGCGGCGCCAGCGTGGCGCGGGCGTAGCCGCTGCGGTCCATCGACTCAGCGAAGATGGTGTAGGCCTGATCATCTTCGGGTGCGACCACCACATCGTAGGTTTCGGCAACGCCGATGCGGAACTCATCGACGGGAACGGGCTGCACCGGCTGGCCGTCGGCGGCCACCACGGTCATCTTGAGGCCAGGGATGCGCACATCGAAGTAGGACATTGCCGAGCCGTTAATCACCCGCAAGCGCACACGCTCGCCTGGCTTGAACAGCGCGTTCCAGTTTTCCTCGGGAGAATGGCCGTTGAGCAGGTAGGTGTAGGTGCTGCCGGTTACGTCGGCGATATCCCGCGAGCTCATGCGCATCTTGGCCCACATGCTGCGCATTTCGGCCGTTTGGGCGAAGCCGTTTTGGCGTATGTCGGCGAAGAAGTCGGCAATCGTGCGTTCCTGAAAGTTGTAATAACCTTCCATGGTTTTGAGATTGCGAAACACCGACATGGGCTCTTCAAAGGTCCAGTCGGTCAGCAACAGCACGTGCTCGCGGTCGTAGCGAAAGGGTTCACGCTCGGCGGCGTCGATAATTAACGGCCCGGCATGACCAAGCTGTTCCTGAAGGCCGGAATGGCTGTGGTACCAATAAGTGCCGTTCTGACGGACAGGAAAACGATAAGTAAAGGTTTCGCCTGGCTCAATACCGGCAAAACTGACGCCCGGTACACCGTCCATGCCCGGCGGTAGAATCAAGCCATGCCAGTGGATTGAGGTGGGTTCGTCGAGCAGGTTGGTGACTCGTAATACAGCGTCCTGACCTTCCTTAAGGCGGATCAGCGGGCCGGGACTGGTACCGTTGAGGCTAATCGGGCGAGCCTCTTTTCCATTAATCGGGATGGATTCGCGGCGGATAGCCAGCGACACATTAGGCCCCTCTTCCACGCCCTTTGAATAGACATTTGTGCGTCCCCAAGGGTTAGCCCAGGCGGGGCTTAAGCCCATCGCTGCGGCGGAACCCAATCCAAGTGCCGCGCTGCCTTTCAACACCTGGCGGCGTGAAAGTGGGTGGGTGATGATGTCCGAACACGTCATGTAAAACTCCCATCGCTGATGAATGACATCATATTGGGGGAGAAAGCTGAATCAACGCTGAAAAAGCAGTTAAGCGGAGGTGACGCCTGTCATTGGCAATGTGGTGATGACCCGAAGGCCACCCAACGGGCTGTGCTCAAACTGGCAGCGACCGTGATAACGCGCCACCAGCTGTGAGAGAATAGCTAGTCCCAGGCCATAGCCAGGGTGGTGCTCATCCAGTCGGGTGCCACGCTCGCCGAGGCGCACCATATCGCTTTCGGCAACGCCGGGGCCGTCATCGTCAATCGTTAAAGTCAGTGCGTCTGATGAGGTGCTAATGTGGCAGCGAATCTCGCTGGTGGCCCATTTGCCAGCGTTATCCAGCACGATGCCCAGTATTTCGGCGTAATCGTGGGCATCGATCGGCACTTGGTCGCGCGCGTCAATCGCCTGCGTCAGCTCGAACAACTGTTCAGAGTAGAGGCTACGAAACATCTCCATCAGACGTTGACTGTCACGGGTCAGGTGGGTCATGCGACCCGCATGAGGACCTGCGATGCGTGCACGGCGCAGCTCAGCATCCAGCTGGGCGTTGATGTCCTCGATGCGCATCAGCAATTTCCGGCGGCGGTTTTCATCAATCGGTCGGTTGCCGCTTAGTACTTGGGTAACGGCGGCCAACGGGGTTTTCAGCGCGTGGGAAAGGTTAGCGACCGACTCACGTGAGCGTTTAAGGCGCAGGTCAATGTCGTCCATAAAGCGGTTAAGCTGGGCAACAAGCGCGTCGAGTTCGTCGGGCGCTTTTAGCGAGAGGCGCTGGCGGTCGCCCGCTTGCAATGCTTCCAATTGATAACGCAGTTGCCAAAGCGGCCTTAATCCGCGATTGACGGCCAGCATATTGAGCGTGACCAGCACCGCGAGCATGCCCGCAGCGATGCCGCCCACCCACCAGTGCAAAGTAGCTAGGCCTGCTTCGACTTGGGAAAAATCCTCACCAATCAGCAACACGCCGTTGGCGCCTTGCCATTCGAAATGCTGGCGATACACCAATAAGTGTCGCTCGCCGCGCGTTACCTCGATCAGTGCATCCCCTTTTCCGTTAAGTAGTGGGGCAAGTTGTCGTTGCCAGACTGAGTCTGAGGCGCTGATCTCTCCGTTGAGGCGCAGCACGTAAAGGTGATGAAAGACCTGGTAGGCTTCGCTTGTCGAGGCTAGCGATGTGGGAACCGCCAGGCGGTCTTGTTCGAGCTGTGCGACCGCGTGGTCGGCTTCACGCTTGAGGCGCTCGCCCAGAAAGTCCTTGGCAAGATTTTGCAGGAATACGCCGTGCAGTAGCCAGGTCAGGCCGACTACCAGCAGCGCGACACCGCCCAGCCAGGCGAGCAGGCGAAACTGTAAGCTGCGTTTATTAACGTGAAACAAAAACGTATCCCTGGCCGCGGCGCGTCTGGATGATTGGCTTGCCAAGATACCGGCGCAGGCGAGCCACGTATACCTCAACCAGATTGGGTGCGGGGGCGTCTTGCTCCAACGCGTAAAGCTGTTCCAGCAAGCGCTCCTTGGAGTGAATGCGGTCCGGGTGGTGCATCAGGTAGCGCAGCAGCCGAAACTCGGTGGCAGTCAGCGAACGCCATGGGGTGTCTTCACGGCAAACGCGCTGACCGGCTTCGTCCAGAGACACCCCGTTCAGTGTGATGACTTGGGATAACTGGCCAGACTGCCTACGCAGCAGTGCCTTTAGGCGAGCCATCAGCTCGGCTTCGTGGAAGGGTTTGGTCAGGTAATCATCGGCGCCAGTTTCCAAGCCAACCACCTTGTCTTCCCAGGTGTCGCGCGCGGTGAGTATCAAAATAGGAGTGGCGCGTTTCTGCTTACGCCAATGGGCTAGCAGCTCAAGCCCCGAGCCATCGGGCAGCCCAATATCGAGAATGGCAAGCGCGTATTCTTCGGTGGCCATGAACGACGTGGCCGCCTTAACAGTGGGGGCCACGTCGACCAGGTAACCGTTGTCTTTTAGACTCTCTGCCAAGCTTTCGGCCAGCAAGTCATCGTCTTCTAATAGCAACAGTTTCATTGGTAAAAGGTCTGCTTAGAAAGAAAAATTACCGTACATGCCGGATTCATAGTGGCCGGGGATGTTGCAGGCGTACTCTAACTCGTCAGCATTATCGGGAACTCGCCATAGTAGAGATTCGGTTTCACCGGCGGCAATAGTAACGGCTGCCATGCTACTACCATCAGACATATCGTGACCTTCGCCTTCTGACATGTTGGACATATCATGGCCTTCGCCACCTGCCATTTCTTGCATCATTTTACGATGTGCTTCTTGGGCTTCCTTGCTGCCGATCACGAACTCATGCTCAATACTGCCAGTGTTGGTAATTTCAAATTTCACGATCTCTCCGGCGGCCATTTCCAGCTCATCAGGGTCGAACCACATATCGCCTGCGTCGATGTTAATCGTGCGCTCAGCATCAGCATCGCTAAGGTCGCTTTCGCCGCCGCCGTGTCCAGGTCCCGCCCAGGCAGCGCCGGCAAGTATACTCAGTGAAAGAGCTAATAAGCTGGATGTAAGATGGGTCTTGCGCATAGTCATATGCCTCCAAGGTGAGTGTGACTCGTTCTTTATACGTCGCCAACCTTAAACGAGCCTGAACTCGCCCAGAAAAAAATGATCTGTAGCAAACTTTCTTTTTCCGCAGGGTGGCATGGCTTGACCCAGGGGGTAACCCCATAGGTCGTAAGCTTTCAGTGGTTTTAAACATCACGCTATTGTCAGGAGGCCACCATGATGAACGCAGACTGTTTTGCAGTAATGGCCTCAATGGGCTGGTTAGCCTGGTTAATGCCCTTCATGCTTCTGTTACTCGTAGGATTGAGCATTGCCTCACTCATCAAATACCTGTTCAGCCGCGCCAATTAGTTCTTTCATTAATAGAGGATACGCTTATAAACCTAAAAACCACTTCACTATTGGTGTCAGGCTCGCTATTGCTGGGAGCAACAGCCGCCCAGGCAGGACTGCCTGATGAAGCAACGATGTACAAAAACCCTCAATCCGGCTGCTGCAATGAATACGCTCGCCACCTGGAAGAGCAGGGCGTAGATGTCACCATTGTGGACGATGCTGAGCTTGGCGAGATCAAGCAGCGGGCCGGGGTACCACACGGACTGGGTTCATGTCATACCATTGGTATTGGCGAGTACTGGATTGAGGGCCACGTACCGATGGAAGCCATCACCAAGCTATTTGAAGACCAGCCTGACAGGCATTGGCTTGGCCGGTATGCCGATTGGTACGCCGGGCATGCCTGGGCCACAGCAGGAGCCCTACGAGGTTTATAGCTTTACCGATCAGGAAGATGAGCCATTCATGACACTTGAGCCTTAATGACGCGAGCAGGCGGTACCTGCTCGCGGCCTAATAGCACAACATCATGGATTAACTCTTTGCCTGCCCTACCATGCGGTACAACGTGCCATCGCGATGAACCCAGTGGTGGAATAAAGCCATGAACACATGTCCTGCAATGAGTACGGTCAGCAAATAAGCAATGGGGCCATGTATTGCTTGCGAGGCTTCTGCAAAGGGTGTGCCAATTCCCTTGGAAACCAAATGATCAAATAACCGAATTCCAAAACCTTGTAGTAAACCACTCACTGGGGCCGCAACCAATAAGGCATAAATAGATAGATGGCCTATCAGCACCGCCTTACCTTGATGCGGAGGGCGATTGCGTATTTGAAAAAGCAGCCAAACAATTCGCAGCCCAACAAGCGCTAAAATCATAAAGCCCACAGTGGCATGCCAAGGCTGAAATAATTGGCTGAATGCATTACCCGGCTGCCAGTTGTTCATATAAGCACTAGCGAGCTGTAATGTCACCAGCAGCGCGGTTATCCAATGTAGCAGGCGGCTAACCGAGCCGTAATATTTCTGTGAGTCGTTAATAGCCATCCAAATTAACCCCGCTGATACTTGCGTTGGAGATGACAACACCCAAGGGACGGTGGTAGGTAAGGGATTGGGCGATGGAAAGACGATACCGCAAGCTGTTAACAACATACATTTTGTATTTCATACAATTTCCTAATCTGAAGATGCAGGAAACCATATGTCATAAACCTGAACAGAACCTTAAAAGAACTATCAAATGAGGTTAATTTTTTATCCCAGTCTCCCCGGTGCCTTGCCGATAATTTTCAGCAATTGATGCGATCCTCAGCGCGTAATATCGGTCGTCAATATAAAAAGGCAAATTCACCACGTATAAGATTTTATTGCCAGGAATCGCTTCCTCAAGAATGTTATCTAAAGCAGTTCGTGCGCTCAGTGTCTCTCGACTTGATATTCAAAATGAATTAGCAATGGCATCAAGCTTTTATGGGTTGTACACCGAAAAAATCAGTGCTCTTCGGTAAGTATTAGCTGAATAGACCATTGGTGTTTTAGGTGGGTCCGGTCATTTTTATGGCTTGATTATTGTTGCCAAGTTCTGATGCGGTTGTTTTTTCCATCTCTGGTTAAAGTGGCGAAAGTATCGGTTAAAAACTTACTCTAACGGTTTACTGAACAAGTTTGCGCGACATAAAAATACGCTTCTCCATCAGTTGACCAATCCGTGATAGAGCTCATCGGTATTAGGCTCGTCGGACTGTTTGGTGGACTTCTGTTTGGCTTCGAAGAGGTCAGGAGCGTTCTCCAGTACTTCACGCTCCAGGTACTGACCATGGCTGGATGAGGCTGGAAACGGGCAGCCGTCTCGGATGTTATTTAGTCCCCTTTGACATTTTAAAGGGCGGGAATACCTACAAAATGTAGAGGTTTGATGTGACAAAACACGTTGACAATAAATCTAGATTCCATGAGCTCTGTGGATATGTCATATGCTATGTCACAAACGGGTATCACATAAGTAACTAATGTAGGCAGTGATCGGGGGAACTTTACCGGGTGTCCAAGTAGTCACGTGATGCTAGTTGCTTTAGCGACCTCCATGGCGTAGCTGATCGCGGTTACTTTAAGAGACGGAAAATTCTTGCTTGCCACGATGCCGGTTTAACGTCTTATTTCCCCAAGCCAAGAACCTCGCCTAACAAGCTACATTGCTATTGGTGCTCGGCCTATCAGTGTTGCTCAATGAAGACGCAATGCACCACGGGCACCTATAGGCGTATCAAAAGCTGGGAACACTAGGATAAACTGGGTAAGCGGATTAAATGGTTGATCTTACCTTTGCATGAGAGTGAGACAGACCGGCATCTCATCGGATTATCTGGTTGATGCTTCACCTACTGCTGGTGCATGTTTCCTTCGCTTATTCCAGCAAGAACCCCACACGCCTCAACTTCCCGGTCATCGTTGCAACTCGCTCTCAGTGAAACGAGTTGTTTCTCAAGCGCTTGCAGAGCGGTTATCTGCGACCGCACATGAGAGATGTGATCATCGAGCAAGGCGTTGACGGCGGTACAAGGCTGATGAGGGTCGTCCTGATAGCTCTGTAGTTCGTGAATCTCAGCCAGTGACAGGCCCAGGATTCTGCAGCGACGGATGAAGGCCAGCCCCTCACCATGCTTCTCGGTATAGACACGGTAACCGTTGTCCTGCCGATCAGGCGGCGGCAACAAGCCCTGCTGTTCATAGAAGCGGATCGTCTGTGTTTCGACCCCTACCAACTGCGCCAACTGACCAATGCGCATCAGCCTCCTCCCCAACGGATTCTTTACTCTATTGACCTTATAGTAGCTTTATAGTTTTAAATGGTACCACAACATTGTTCAAGTGGAGTCGTATCATGAGCAAATCCTGTGGTGGCGCCTGTGGCGGTGATGCAACGTCCGCAGCGGATACCGATATACAGGCCTCCTCCGAGGCGCCAGGGAGATGGGTCAGTGTTTATGCCGTGCCGAAGATGGACTGTCCATCAGAAGAACGAATGATTCGCCTAGCCCTGAACGGCTTTGAGGAGATTCGGGCGCTGTCCTTCGACTTGTCGAACCGCCGGCTGAAGGTCGTGCATGACGGCGAGGTCGAGCCCGTCACCTCGAAACTGAAGACCTTGGGGCTAGGCGCCTCGCTTCAGGAAACCGTCGCTGCAAATCCGGAGACCATCAAGGCCGCCGAGTTTTCGGCAGCTTCTGCTAAGCAAGAATCCGGGACCCTGCGCTGGTTGCTCGGCATCAATGCACTTCTGTTCGTGGTGGAAATGACTGCCGGTCTGATCGCCCAGTCCACCGGCCTGATTGGAGAATCCCTGGACAATTTTGCCGATGCGGCGGTGTACGGGCTTGCCCTTTATGCGGTTGGACATAGCGTGAAAATGCAGGTACGTGCCGCGCATCTTGCTGGTGTACTGCAACTGATCTTGGCTGTGGGCGTGCTCGTAGAGGTGGTGAGACGCTTTGTATTCGGTAGTGAGCCTGAATCGCTGGTGATGATGGCTATCGCATTCGTCGCATTGATTGCCAATACCAGTTGTCTGCTGCTCATATCCAAACATCGGGAAGGCGGGGCGCACATGAAGGCAAGCTGGATATTCTCGGCCAACGACGTGGTGATCAACCTGGGGGTCATCACCGCCGGCGCCCTGGTCGCATGGACCGGTTCCAATTATCCGGATCTGATTATCGGCACCATCGCGGGGGGCATTGTACTTAACGGTGCCAGACGCATTTTGGCGTTGAAGGGTTAAATAATGCTCATTATTGGCAAAAAGCTCTCGCCGTATGCCCTATTGTCCATATCGGGCCTGCTGGCAGCGTCTGATCAGGCTGTAAAGTGGCTGGTGCAGCAATCAATGGCCTATGGCGAGTATGTTTCGGTGACCCCGTTCTTTAACTGGGTGCACCTATGGAACACCGGTGCCGCATTCAGTCTTTTTGCGAATGGTGGAGGCTGGCAGCGCTACTTTTTTATCGGAATCGCGGTAGTGGTCTCGATTTTTTTGATCAAGCTGATCCTTGAAAATCGTCATAAAGGAGAAGCCATCGCTTACAGTCTTATCCTCGGTGGCGCCATGGGCAACCTGATTGACCGGGTCTTTCGCGGCTATGTTGTGGATTCCTTTGATTTCTATTGGCGAGACTGGCATTGGCCGGCCTTCAACCTGGCTGATATTGCAATTGTCCTCGGTGCCTTACTTTTCGTTTCCAGCAGCTTGTTGGGTAAAAAAGCAAACACCAATGCCGAGCCGGATGGATCTGACTGACACCTACGCCTATACAACACCATGACCGAACTTCCCGACAACATCCTTCACCTGCCGCAATACCAAGTACTGGGCTGCAAATCAACCGACGACGAAATGCACTTCCAGGTGGACGTGCCCGATCCCATCGCCTGCGAGGAATGCGGCGTGCAGGGTGAGTTCGTACGGTTCGGCAAGCGTGACGTTCCCTATCGTGATCTGCCCATCCACGGCAAGCGGGTCACTCTCTGGGTGGTCCGCCGCCGATACACCTGCCGGGCCTGCAAGACAACATTCAGGCCCCAGCTACCGGAGATGGTGGACGGATTCCGAATGACACTGCGGCTGCATGAGTACGTGGAGAAGGAATCCTTCAACCACCCCTACACCTTTGTGGCGGCACAGACCGGCCTGGACGAGAAGACGGTGCGCGACATCTTCAACGCCCGCGCCGAGTTCCTGGGGCGCTGGCACCGCTTCGAGACGCCCCGCATCCTGGGCATTGACGAGCTATACCTGAACAAGCGCTACCGCTGCATTCTGACCAACATTGAGGAGCGAACCCTGCTCGACCTGCTGGCCACCCGCCGCCAGGACGTGGTGACCAACTACCTGATGAAGCTGAAAGACCGGCAGAAGGTCGAGATCGTCAGCATGGACATGTGGAACCCCTACCGGGCAGCGGTCAAGGCTGTGCTGCCCCAGGCCCGTATCGTGGTCGATAAGTTCCATGTGGTGCGCATGGCCAACGATGCCCTAGAGAGAGTGCGCAAGGGCCTCAGAAAGGAGCTGAAACCGTCCCAGAGCCGGACTCTCAAGGGAGACCGGAAAATCCTGCTGAAACGCGCTCACGAAGTCTCAGACCGGGAGCGCCTCATCATGGAGACCTGGACAGGCGCGTTCCCGCAACTGCTGGCCGCCTACGAGCACAAGGAGTGCTTCTACGGCATCTGGGACGCCACCACACGGCTCCAGGCAGAAGCCGCCCTGGACGAGTGGATAGCCACCATCCCGAAGGGCCAAAAGGAAGTCTGGAGCGATCTGGTCAGGGCAGTGGGAAACTGGCGCGAAGAGACCATGACCTACTTCGAGACGGACATGCCCGTCACCAACGCTTACACGGAGTCCATCAACCGACTGGCCAAGGACAAGAACCGTGAAGGGCGCGGTTACTCCTTCGAGGTGATGCGGGCACGAATGCTCTACACCACGAAGCACAAGAAGAAGGCACCGACTGCGAAGGTCTCTCCTTTCTACAAGAAAACCATCGGTTACGGACTGCCGGACTTCGCAGAGGAACTCAACTACGGAGTCGATCTATCAACCATCTGAGGGTGGTATCAGATTGATGGGGTGAAGGTGCCCCATCAACCATTAAATCCGTATACCCGATAAACTGGAGGTGGTAAAATCTCTACTGGACCGGACGCCGAACATGATGCGCCTCCGTCGTCAGAATGTCGAGCACCCCTTTGGCAAGTTGAAAGCGTGCATGGGAATTCACTTCATGTCCAAGAGCCTTAAGAACGTCAGCACGGAAATGAGCCTTCAGGTGCTTGCTTACAACATGAAACGCCTCATGAATATTCTCGGTACTGGGGGGTGATCCAAGCAATGCAACCATAGAGTTGCTGACCTTGGCGCTACTGCGCTTGTAGAATCTGGTAAGGCTCTTTAGTAGAGGCTTCTTAGACTTTTATATCGATCAACGTAGATGTTGGTTTAATTATTGAGGACGTTGTGAACCTATCTAGCTGACCGTTAATGGCGCAATTGCGGTTGTATACTGTAATCCCCAACTGGTTTTTTGTTTTCACACAGCCTCGCCCGATAGCTGACATAAAAAAGAAAGAAAACATCCCAACTTGGATCCGCCCGCCTGGGCGGATCCAAGTTGCTCTCCATTTCCGCTACAAATACCCCGTCTCTGCAAACGACGTGTATCCCTCACTGCCCACTACCACATGATCAATTACCCGAATGTCCATCATCCCCAGGGCTTCCTTGAGACGCTGAGTGATACGTTTGTCCGAATCGCTGGGTTCGGGATCACCGCTTGGATGGTTATGAACGAGAATGACCGCCGCGGCATTGTAGGTGAGGGCGGCTTTGAGCACTTCGCGGGGGTAGACGCTGGATGTATCGATGGTTCCTCGGAACATCTCCTCGAAGCGTATGACGCGGTGCTGTGTGTCGAGAAACAGCACGCTAAACACCTCGTGCTCGTAGTCCTGGAGTAGTAGCCGCAAGTGCTCGAACGCTTGTGACGGCTGGGTTATCTTGCAGCCTCTGGCAAGCTTTCGTCGTGCAAAGCCTTTGGCGAGGTTGATGATATCGGCTTCGGTCAACGGTTCTACAACATGGTAAGTGCCTGCCACTTCACCAGCCTTGAGTTTGCTGTTCGACATGGTTGTCTCCAAAAAAGAAAACGCCGGGGTGGTGGCCCCGGCGTCTATGTCGTTACTTGGTCTGTGGTGCGTTGGTAATAAGATGGGCTCACGCCACCATCACTTGGCTGATGCGTCGCTCCATTTCTTCGTGGAACGCCTCAACCCGCTCAGCAATGGTGCGGATCATGATGTCGTCGCGGTAGGCGCGCTTGATAAACAGCGGCATGCCCGGCCAATAGCTGACAAAGTCGATCCATTCCCGCTCGCTGACCCATAAGCCGCCCTGGCATTGTGGTATATGTTCCTCCGGTATTTCTCCCTTTAGCAGCACCTCGATCTGGAACTTGGGCAGTTTGGTTTTGATTTCCAGCAGCCCGTTAGCGCCCACCAGGCTGTCGGGCGAATAGCCCACGTCATGATTGAGGATGATGCCCACTTCCTGCGGGCTCGGCTCGCCGGATGCATTGACGTAGAGTGAACGGGCCACCCCTTCCAGTTCATGACCACGCCGGGTATGGGCATTGCCTTGAAATGGCTCGGCCAATTCACCGGTCATCCGTTCGCCCATCAATTGATGCATGTAGGTAATGGCCCCGGCACCGAATCCACCAGGGCCCTTGCCGTTGACCAGCAAGGTCTTGAGCTCCGACATGGTGACGCGCCCCAGGCGCGCCGCCAGCCACTCGGGAGAGCCTTGCGCCATGTTGAGAATCTGCATGGTCGCCTCCTTGGGTTAGATAGGGGGAAATGCCGGTTACTTATTGGCCCGTTTGGTGAGGGACGCTCGCAGCTTGTCGAAGTCGCTATAGGGCACCTGCACTGCAGCCCCGTACTTGCCGCTGAACCATTCCTGGGTCGTCGCTGGGCACTGGCTGATCAGCCGCTGGATCTGTCCCGCCTGAAACGCCGTCACTGTCTTGATGCCCGCTTTGGTACTGGCATTGCCGTTATCGTCCTGGCCGCGGGTGGTGATATTGAGCAGCGCGCACAGCACGTAACGCTTGCCGTAGCTTGTCGAGGAACCAAACGCCTGTACCGCATTCTTGTTACCGCTGATATCGGCGGGCAGCAGCATGCTGGTTTCTTCACGGTGACCGTCCTTGTGCATCAGAACACCGGTGATCTGGATACCACGCTCCTGCGTCTGAATACGAAAGCTCACCGCAAAGCCATGCTTCTGCATGATCGGGCGTACGGTATCGACGATATCCTCCAGGGTGGCGTAGAAGCCGTTGTTGGTTTGCCCGCGCTCCTCGATGCTGGGCAGTTCTGTCTGCATCGCTGCCATGGCCGCGTTGTAGGCCATCATGGCCTGGCGATCCATCACCCGCTCCTGCATCTGCAGCAAACGCTCCATCTTGTCGATGTCGACATCCGGGTTCAGCGCAGCACGCTCGATCACCTGAATGATCGCAGTGCTGTCGGCGGTGGGATGGGCCTCCAAGGAGGCCGGTGTGTTGGTCGAGGCAGCGTCTGGCTGAATGGCTGATGACGATGTGTCGGGGTGATTGGAATTGATGACATGGGTGCGTTGTGCCATGGGGCACCTCCGGTTTTCTCAAATCGATAAAGGAATAACCCAACGCCTCAGCGTTGGTGGGCTGGTTGGAAGCGGTAAGGCGGGTAGGGTTAGTCCTCCAGGTGATCGGCCAATGTCTCGGCATCCAGGGGCTCCAGGCGGATTTCCGCCCGGTAGAACTTCCCCTGGGCGCAGACGACGGTCGCGGCGTGATGTTTTTGGTTGGCCAGCAGGGCTTCAGTCAGGTGGGTCAGCCCGGTTTCGACGGTGTGGGAAACGAATGTCATGGCAGTTCCTCGTAAGGTAAGCCCCACAGCAAAACGCCCGGCCTTGATGGGGCCGGGCGTGTATGCCGTGGAGGTGGTTAGTGTCACTGGATAGGGAATAGCGTGATGGTGGGATATCCGGGAAATCGATGAAGCTTGGTGGCTTGACTGATTACGACACCAATGCAAGCGCGGCATCGAGCGCTTCCTGCTTGAGCTGCGCCCCCTGGCCGAACCACGCCGAGTCCATGCGGGTATCGTTGCTACGCGCCCGTTTCTCGTGATCGACATACTCGGTGACCGCATTGAGCAGGCCCCAGGCGGTGTCCTTGGCGGTGACCAGGTGCGAGCCCCGACCCTCGCCGGTATAAAGCTTCTGCACTTTATTCAGTGCCCGGTAGTTCGGCAGTTTGGAAGGATCATCCAGAGGCTTTTCGGCCCCGCAAATCACCGACTGCAGGTACTGCTGGGCTTCACGGCGGTCGATCTTGCGTTCCGACAGGGCCTTCATGCGGTACATGAAGTCGTTCCACTGGGATACGGAAATCCCCAGCTGTCGCTTGACGGCCCGTGGGTCGAACTCCGACCGATGGGGCACCTTCACCGCCTGCGATGTCCCGTCCACGGCGATCTGCAATGTGTTGTTGCACACCACTCGTACCGTGGTGGGGGTCGCCATGGTGGCCAAGGTGCCATCACACGAGGTGGCCAGCAGCAGGTAGTCGTTCACTTCATCCTGGCCTTGCAGCGATGTGCTCAAGCCACTGCGCGCCAGGGCCCAGAACTTGCGACCACCCTTGAGCACCCCGGCGGTTTCCAGCTCATACCCCGCGTACTCAGTCAGGTCACGGTAAAACTCCAGAATCTCTTCCGGCTGCACCACCTTGTAGCGCTGCGATACCACGGAGAGCGGTGCCTTGTTGTCCGAACGGTAGAGCACCTTTTGCTCGGGGAAGGAATGGATGCTGCCCAGGTGACTTGCGCCTTCGGCAATAAAGCGCACCGGGGCCTCTTCAATGTGCCAGTTCATACCGGCCTGTTGTTGCCAGACCTCCAGCGGTTGATGACGTGTCAGTTGCTGCCCCAGGCCATGCCAGGGGGTAGCGCCTACGTAAGCCATTTGTTCAACGAGATGTGCCATGGGTCATTCTCCAGACATAAAAAAAGCGCTGACACAGCTGTCAGCGCATGGGTGGATGGTGAGTAAGGTGTATCGCTGTAAAGCGGTGTATCAGCGTGCGGATGCCAGGGGCGGAAAGGGGTGACGAAAGATATGCCCGCACGACAGGCAGAGCCACGGGGTGCCTTCACCGGGCGGCAGCCATTGCGAGAAGAACAGGGCGGCTACCCGCGCCCCCGACTGTCCTCCGGCAATGGCGCCCATCATCGCGACGGGCAGCTTGGCGAGCGGAAAGCGCGAGGTGGCTATCGACAAAGTCCCCGTGACGGCGCCTGATCGCCAGGCACCGATCGCCCCGCCAATCAGGCAGCTCCCCGTGGTGCCGACCCGTTGAGCGGTATCAAGGTTGATCATGCGCGTTTCAGCGCATTTAAAGCAGGGTGGTGGCATTAGCGGCACTCCTATGGTTCAGGGAAGCGATCCCTGTGGTGGGTTCATGGGAGTGATATAGATCTCAAAATAAGTGGCGTTGACCTTGTTGGTGTTGCGTCAACCGGCGTCTTTCTTGATACTGACTATATATACAGTAATCGAGAGGCGCCTTACCATGTCATTGCCCGTTTCCCTGCTGGGCCGAGCAGACGCTGCGGCCCCGTCATGCCCGTTACCGCTCTATTCAAGTGCGGTGCGTGCCGGCTTTCCGTCTCCCGCCGATGATCATCTGGATACCGACCTGGACCTTCACCAGTATGTGGTGAAGCGTCCGGCCGCGACCTACTTTGTGCGTTCCGAAGGGGATTCCATGACGGGTGACGGCATCCATCACGGTGACTTGCTGGTGGTGGACCGAAGCCTTGATGCGGTGCCAGGCCGGATTGTGGTGATCTGCGTGGACGGCGAACTGACCGTGAAACGGCTGGAACGGGTTGGCCAGCGCACCTACCTCAAGGCAAGCAATCCCGCTTATCCACCGATTCCGATTGACGGTCGTGAGTCCCACGTCTGGGGTGTCGTCACCCATGTGCTGCACAGCCTGCCAGGGGCACCGCTGCAATGATGGCCCTGGTCGACTGCAACAATTTCTATGTGTCCTGCGAGCGGGTCTTTAATCCGACACTGGAAGGTCGTCCGGTAGGCGTGCTCTCCAATAACGATGGATGCGTGGTGGCCCGCTCCAACGAACTGAAAGCCCTCGGCGTCGAGATGGGGGCAGCGATGCACCTGCTGTCGCCCCAGATCCGCCGTCAAGCCGTGCTGCTATCGAGTAATTACGCCTTGTACGGCGACATGTCCCGGCGCGTCACGGAAGTGCTTGGCGAGTTTTCTCCCCATGTCGAGGTGTACTCGATTGACGAGAGCTTCGTGGGATTCCAAGGCTTTGATCCCGACGCGCTGGAGCAGTACGGGCAAAGGTTGCGAGAGACCGTTAAACAATGGACCGGCATTCCGGTCTCGGTGGGTTTTGCGCCATCCCGCGTTCTGGCCAAGGTGGCCAACCATGCCGCCAAGAAACACCCTGCCTACCGGGAGCAGGGCGTGTGCAAGTTGATGGCTGATAGCAAAGCCACTCAGGCTTTGTTGAAACAGTTGCCCGTCATGGAGCTTTGGGGTGTGGCCCGCCGCACCGGCGAGCGCCTGCGGGTCATGGGGATTGAAACGGCGTGGGATCTACGCGAAGCCGATCCGAAGCACATACGGCGGCATTTCAGCGTGGTGCAGGAACGCATCGTGTGGGAGCTGAGGGGCCAGCCGGTGATACAACTGGACGACATGAGTGAGCCCAAACAACAAATCATGGTATCGCGCTCGTTCGGTCGACTGACCAATAACCCACATGATCTTCGTGAAGCGCTCCGGCAGCACGCCGCCAGGGCCGGTGAGAAGCTTCGCAAGCAAGGCAGCGTGACCAGTGCCGTCATGGTCTTCATCCGCACAAATCCCTTCCGCAACGACTTGCCGCAATACACCAACCGCGTCGTCATCTCACTGGAACGACCCACCGACGACAACCGAGAAATCACTGCTGCCGCAGTACAGGGCTTGCGGCGTCTGTGGCGTAAGGGCTACGCCTACCAAAAAGCCGGCCTGATGTTGCTCGACCTTTCCCCCAAGGCCAACCGCCAGCTCACCCTTGCAGAGACCCCGCAGACCGAAGCAGACGCCGAGCGCAGCGAACGCCTGATGACCACGGTTGATAAGCTCAATCGGGAGTTTGGTCGGGGCACCATACAGATGGGCCTGCCCCGTAAAGGTAATGCCTGGGCGCTGCGAAGCGAGCGCCGCACGCCGCGTTACACAACGCAGTGGGGTGAGCTTTTGGCAGTTAAGTAGTCAAGAATGCCGGATTATCTGGCTTCAATGGTCAATATGAAGCTAAAACATCTCAGAAAAAAGTCACTCGCAGACCATATTGTTTGAGCATATGAAATTCCTGATTGGTTTTCGTGTTCCATTGAAAGTAGATTTTCCTCTTGAGGAATACCGGTCGAGACTGAGTCGATTGCTCAAGTATTGGCGATTCACTCAGGTACCTGCAGAAAAGTGCAGATGGTTGGGCTGGCTTCATGTCGGTTACAGCCCATCGTATCTATAAGGTTGCAGTGGTTGTTGGAACGATCAACGGTATGCGAAATAACTACCCTCCGAGCACGACGTCACGACGTTGAAAACTACGTTTTTCAAAAAAGCATATGAAGAAGTGGGTACTCTGTATGATTTGTCACGGCGAACGTCGTCTTGTCGTGGGTGTTCGGAAGACTTCCTTGAATGAAACTGACTCGAGAATCATCTGCCAGGGCGAACTGCAAGCACTGAAATGCTCAACTTGGTGGCATGTCAGCTTAACGGTCTGCCTTCACCAGCAAACACCCGAGGAAGCCGTGCGCTGGTGCTATCAAATTGAATATTGAAAAGTGGCGGATGTACTGTATTTCGTAATTTGTTTAGCCTGCTAAAAATATCGAGCTTCACATCAAGCCAGCGAATTCATTAACTTCTTTATTGACGATGGATGAAGCAAGTCTATTGCTCAATGCAATACCACAAGGCACTGATCTTGGACCAATAACCCAATGACGTTTGGAGCCACGCTTTCCAGTGCTATAGCAGGTTATTCCCTGTGCATCGAGCAGTTGAGCGGCTCGCTTGAATGCTGCACCAAGACCTCGCGGCTCTCGCGGCCATTGGTGATCCAAAGCCCAAGTCGGGCGATATGGATCCAAGGTAGCCAACCACACCCCCACCGGTTTTTCAGCAATTTCCGTAATGTCGTTGATTTTAAGGTATTCGAGAATTGCCTGAGCAATTGGTTCTTCTTCAGTAATCTCAGCAAGTCGTTCGCTACGATACGCAACATATTGCGACCAGAAAGCGTCAGGGCTTCCATGCAAAACGCTGGATACAACCATGCCAATCCGACAGAAGTCTCCCCAACAAACCGGTACACTTCTATCGATACTCACATGATCGATTTTAGTGTGCACCTCACCAAGTAGGGTCAGCACGGCATCGAATATAACCGCCTGATTACTATCCGTGATGCTCACAGAACGAGTCGTCTTTGGGTACTCAATTCTTGGCTGATCTCTAGAGGGGGATGGCATCTCCAGGCTCAAGGTGAGCTCCGATAATTCATCCTGATGAATGACGGGTTCCAGACTGCTGATAATACAAGGGCGTGACACAGATAGACTTGTTGTAATCTCATGGCAGCCAATGGCTTTCCATTCCAGTTGAGTATGGGAGAGCAATTCAAACAGACGTCTCTGTACGACTGGGCTCAGCGGGGAGGCAACGCTCTCCAGGCTAAGTACGTGATGCCGCCAGGCGAGTCGATTCACTTCCTTCACCGTTGTGGGGATTTCACGTATTGCCGTTTCCTTGGTCACTGGGTCAACAAGGTGCTTGATGATTCGTTGAAGCCTGGCCATGCCGCTTTTCGGCTCTCCTGTAATCTCTAAAGCCAACTGCTGGCGCTCTGGCATCAGACACAGCAGAATATACGAGTAAATTAGCAGTTCTCGATCCTTAGGAAGCTGGACGAATTTATCGATAGCTTTTATGTCTTGTGAAGCGGCTCCATGGTTCAATTTTTGAAAGGGGCGACAATTGGTGGGCTGCCAGTAATTATAATACTGATTTGGCTGAATCATGTACTCCTTACCTACAGGAAACATCATTACAACACCATCCAATATGATGTAGCGCTCGTTGTTTTCTCCCAGCCAGGTTCGACCATTACCAACACCTACATGATGGGCTTGGTCTCTTCGAATGATATCCAGTGCATCTCGTATACTCTGGTCAGAAACATCTCGATTTCCGTAATCCGCTACAATTTGCTTGATGACCGGAGCAATCATGTCGGCTTCCACCATCAACACTGGCCCTGAATGGTACGGCACCAGGAAGTGCACACCGCTGGCATCCTCTCCGAGCCAATATGAATAGCGAATTATTTGCCGGATGAGGTTTGCTTTACAAAGTTTGACTGGGCGTCCGGATTGGTTTGAGAAATTCCCTCTGCCATCCATAGGAACAGAAGCTAGAGGTGGTTGTTGCGAGCAGGGAAGAAATTCTTCTTTCATAGAGTGGGGATAAGAAGGGTTGTATGTGTAATGCGACATAAGGCTAAGTCCTTAGCTTGCTCTATAGTTTGGTCGTGTTTGATAATCATTCTCGATGATATTCTGCTATCAGTAAGAATACTCAATGGATGTGTAGTAGGTGTTTCACTTTCTATTAAGGTAAGCAACAGGCTCCCGGAATTTGTGGTGTAGGCGAAAATTCGTATTTGAACGTCAGTGACGGTTAGAAAGCACTCATGAGAAAACCTTGTGTTGCAAATAATGCTAATAACTTTAGCAGCTGTTTGAATGGTGTCTATTGATTTATTTTAATGCTTGAAACTGGTGGGTGCTGGATAATAAGAGTGCTATTTGGATTTATATGGACACTACTGGACTATAGCCAGTAATGAAAATTATTCACTTGCTTGTCTATGATTGGTTGAGTATCAGGCTAGTGATGAAAATCCCAGGTCTGTAAACGTATAGAGTTTATCTACCTCCCGGTTTTAAATTACTTGCCAGCGTATATATATGCTTGTAGTACACGCTATGGAGCTACTAATAGCTCCATTTGATTATCAGGACCTCAATTGAAGTTCTGAAAAATGGACTTTTTATGAATATTGCTATCAACGCGCTCATCTACATATCGGGCCTGAAGCTAGATAGGTTCTTAGCGATCATCCTGACTTTAAAGAATCTAGCGGGTGGATAGGAAAGTGACTGTCAATAAATAAATTGTCAGATACTTTGTTAATAATTGTAGTTTGTGTATTAAATATTATACTTAAAAAAGTATCCCTGTTTAGATATATAACTTTATGACACTAACTTTCAGAATGGTTTCTTTATTATTGACAAGTAGATTGGCTTGATAAAGAGGGTATGGAAGACATGAGCATTAAAGCCATTCTGGTGTATATGTTATTAGGGGTTGGCTGGTAGCAATTAACGTAAAAACCATAAGTATCATGGGATAAGTCGACTATGATGATGGCAGACACCTACAAAGGTGAATGCCCTATCTAATGAGGTAGATATGATGGATCACGAAGATAGTAACTGGCCAGAGTGTGTAATGGAAATTGATGAAATTCTGAAGAATGATGAATGTGAAGAAGACTGGAAAATAATTGCATATTTTAAGCAAGTACAGGCTGTAGTAGAGCGATTGATTGAAACCAAGCATGAGTACTTTTCAAACATTCAAGAAAGTAATGGAGTGTGTAGAGTAAGATCTGAAAGCCTGACCGGAAAGAAGTTTTTATCTTTACTCACCAGTGGTGAATATGTGAGTTACAAGAGGATTTCATTTGTTAATAGTCACCCCTATGTCAATGCTTTTCATACGGCTATTGAAGAACTGGACCTGAATGCGCTTGATGAATGTGGTGATGAAGATCACGCAGACAGATTGAATGCAGCGGTCGAAATGATCCGGGAGAAGTTTCGTGGACATTCGATGCGTAAATACATGCACAAGCAAGAAAAAGCCAAGAGGGGGCGCAGTAACAGCGCTCAGAAACTAATCAATTCCCTGAGGGAAAAATACGCCAGGATCGAAGTGCTGAGGCTAGACTTGAGCTATCGAAAGGGAAAGTATGTTGATCTTGATGATTTTCTAGGTGCTTTGAAAGAAGTGAAAGAGCACTGGAATGTTTTTCATAAAGACTTGGTGAGCCGGGCTTTAGTTTCTGGTTATATCGGATGCATAGCTAAGTTGGAGTATGGGATATTAAGCGGGTTCCATTTCCATTTGTTGGTCTTTTGTGATGGCTCGAAACATCGAGAGGACATAACCTTGGCTAAGGTGCTGGGAGAACATTGGGTTGATAATGTGGTGCTAGACAATGAGGGGAGATACTATAACTGTAACCGACATAAAAATGATTATAGATATTTGGGAATAGGCACGCTGAATTACTATGATCAAGAAAAATACTCTTACCTTATGAGCCTTGTGATTGAATACATGGTTAAAACAGATCACATCATGGCCAATGAAGCTCCAGGTGAAAGAATATGGTTTCGGTCGGTAGAGAAAGCTTCCAGATTGACTACCCGGAGAGGCAGACCACGAAGGGCTCTTACTCATGATTCATTTTTATAACCTAGTTATAAATAGGTGAGCATACGTCAAGGACAACTATTACAAGCCACGTTTGTGGATAACCAATTGACGACTAGAAACGAGACCTATCTGACCTGCTTAGGAAGAATAGGCCTGAGTAGACGTGTATCACCGAATGTAAACAACCCAGCACTACAAAGCACCAAGCACCAGGTTCTAGCAGTGGTCGAAGGTGATGCACATAGACTGAGAATAAGGTTCTAAACCTCCAGTATTTTTATACTGTGCTGTTTTTAAAGGAAAAACAATGAAAAAAAGCGAGATATTCTAAACCCCCTCTCTGCTCATTGCAGCCTAGGTTGGTTGCTCACTAAGATGTAGCTATCAATCAACAAGGAGCTACAACATGACAACTACCAAGCAAACCGTCACGATTCTGAGAATCCGTCAGCTAAGCAAAAAGCTTGGCATGAGTCGCTCTTGGATTTACGAAAAAATAAATCCAGATTCTCCGCGGTATGACCCCTCATTTCCTAAGCCAATCAAGCTAGGCGCTTCCGCAATAGGCTGGATTGAGCATGACATCGATCAATGGGTAATGAGCCAACTTGTATAGTTACTTAGTCGACCTAGAGCTGTTTTTTTTGCAATTTTCCTCGAAGACAGATTTGCACTCTGGGTCGTAATTTAACCAGTTATACAGCTTCGTCTCAATTTGTTGTAAATCGTGTCTTCTTTTTTCTTTGACACTACTTTTTTCATAGTAAGAATAGACTTCAGGTGCGAGCTTTGAACAAGCTTCAGTCATGAATTTCCAGCCTCCTATAGGTTTTGACAATGAAAGGAGAGAAACAAAATGTCGTTTCAGTGGGATAAGGTAATCGTAGTTCTTTCTTCCGTTTATGCTTGCCAGTTTAGCGCGATGATTTTCTTCTTCTAGGTCCATTAATTGTCGGATATTGTGCTCTACTTCTTTGTAGTGGAGCATTGAAGACCATGCTTTTTCAGTTGAGCCATGTTCAATCAATAGCTTTATACATGCCATCCAAGTGACTGCTCGAGGGAAAATATGCTGTAAAAAATCATTTTGAAAAACAAAGCTTAACTTAGACTCGATATCTTCTTCGCAATTCATTGCTGATACACCACTTTCGATTTTGTGGTGGCTGTTTTCAAACTCTTGATAAAATATATCCCTGAAAATTGGAGATGAGTCTGGACTTATTTTGTTATTAAAATCTAATGAAATATTGTAATTTTCGTATAGATAATCGATGGATTGCTTAAAATGTTCGTATACTGACATTTCTGATAAAGCGTGAAAATAATCTGGGAAGCTTAGGGTTTCACCTGAATCGCTTGGCCCTAAAGAGTCTAGATATGGAAGAGGATTTTTCGTAGCTGTCATAACTATCTCAATAAATTTATATGGTAAATTTACTGTTAAGTATAGCAGAACCAGCCATGTGCTGGCATCAAATAGGTGCTAGAACGCGACCATCGATATCTACAGTGATATCAGCACTATCGGCTTTGAGATAAAGAGCAGGGGCCGTCCGTCGAGGAGCTCTATCGTGACATCCTGACCCATACTTTCCACGCCCCGGGGGGCGGAACGCTGAACGTCGACCGTATCACCGGCGGCTCCGGTGAGCTGCTGCTGAAAGTCGGGGAAGCGGAAAAACCCTTCGGTCTGATCAATGTGGGTGATGCGCTGGGTCTGGCCGAGCATATTGAAGGCAGTGAGATTGACCACCTGCAGGTGCGTAAATCGGAGTTGGCCAACCCCATCTTCTCCGAGGTCACCCGAGAGAGCTCACCGGTCAACCTACTTATTGGGTAAAAAAAATTTATCGAAGGCTGGAACTGCTGGCGAGTCTCTAGCATGGGGCTGATGAACACCGGCAAGAAGGAGGGCTCTCAAATCATCCAGTTATTCGGCCGCGGCGTGCGTTTGAAAGGCCGTGATATGAGCCTTATGCGCTCCAGCAGACTCGATCCGGTGCTGGCCCCTAAGCACCTTTACTTACTGGAAACTCTCAATGTGTTCGGCGTCGGTGCTGACTTCATGGCGACTTTCAGGGACTTCCTAAAAGACGAGGAGCTTCCGGGCAACGATAAGCCAGAAATCCATACGCTCAAGCTGAACGTAATGGAAGACGTGGGCAAGTCACTGAAGATGCTTCGCCCCAAGGTTCGCCAGGACACGAAGCAGGCCTACAGCTTTCATCGTAATGGCCCTCTGGTGCGTTTCGGCCAGCCAGTAACCGTTTCAAGCAATGAGTTCTATAGCGAGCTGGGACTGACGCCAGACATTGTCCTCAAAGAGCGCAAGGTCGAGCTTGATCGCTATCCGCGGGTCGAAAGCCTCCAAGCTTCGGGAGTGAAGGACGTAATGGCCAAGCCTGGCCAGGCCAAGCAACATGAGCGCTACTTTGACGACGACCACTTGCTTTTCGTTGATATGGCCGCGCTGGAGCGCGACTTAGAGCGATATCGTCGAACCCGTGGCTACGCGAACTTGTTGATTGATGCTAGCCGATTCCCGGCGTTGCTGAAAAGCCAGGTGTGGTACACGTTGTTGGTACCTGATGACCAGTGGAAGCTGCATGCCGACAACTTTAAGCGCTACCAGAGCATGGCACTGGAGCTCTTGTCCCTGCTGATGGACCATGTATTCAACTATCACCGCCGGGCCTATCTGGAGCCGCGCATGGAGCTGGTGGCGCTTGAGGATGCTCGAGGTAATCTACCAGACACAAACGAGTATCAGTTGGTCATTGATGGTAGCGAATCGGCGCTGATTGATGACATCAAACAGATGAAAGAGGCTATCGAGGATAATCGCCATGCCGCTTATCGCTCATCCAAGTCCAATGGCGTTAGCGCTGTGCAAATTGGAGCACACCTTTATAACCCGCTTCTGCACCTGGGCAAGGACAGCCGTATCCGAGTCGAGCCTGTCGCCCTTAACGATAGCGAATTTCGCTTTGTTGAGGATCTGAAAGTATGGCTTGAGCGTAATCAGCAGGCGATAGCAGAGCGTGGTGAGCAACTTTATCTTCTGCGTAATCTGGTCAAGCAGGGAGTCGGCTTCTTCGAAGCAGGTGGTTTCTACCCCGACTTTATCCTCTGGCATGTACAAGAGGACCGTCAGCGTATCGTCTTCGTTGATCCCCATGGGCTGCGTCATACCGGACCCAAGGACGAGAAGATCGAGTTCGGGGAGCGTATTAAGGATGTTGAGCGTCGGTTGAAAAATAATCAGGTCGAACTGGAAAGTGTCATTCTTGCCCCATCCAGTACGACGCGAGAGTGGATCATCAGCCATTGGGGCATGACCACTGAGGAGTTGCGCAACAAGCATGTGTTGTTCATGTCGGACTCGGACTACTTGGATAGCCTTATGAAGGTGGTGGTTGGAGAGCCGAAAGCAGAAGTATTCATTCAACCATGACTTTTACTACTTTATGGTTGGGATAGTTCCTGGCAAATCTTTAACCAAGACGGTGCACACTGCGCTTTTTATCAGCATAATACTTACCCTGCCAACGACTAACTTACAGTTAGTTGGCAGGGTTTTAAAATTAATGTAAAGATTAATTTAGCGCAGAAGTAACACAATTCAGTTTGGTTATTGTGCGCAGAAAAGGCAAACAGTGTTGAGGGATATGTCAATCCTTGCACCCTTTTCTATGGGACAGTATGAAGGGTCATTTGCGCTTATATGGTTTAATTTCATTTGCTCGTGTGACAAATACAATGTTGTACACCCTTCAGTGGACTCAATCAACTCGAACTGATCTTGTGTGAGACCGACAACATCAAGATAGAACGTATTTTCGAGCTCACATTGAGAGTCACACTGGTCGTTGCACGGGATAGTAATGGCGTCATACATGCGAGATTCTCCTGGCTATGCTGGTGCGTTTGCACCAGCTCGCAATCAGTATATTTTTGAAACCCTACATCACGTCAACAGCCATTTGTAATTTATACGTAAATAGACTTGCTTGGACAGAAATTAAGAAGATGCACCGCCTTATTTGTAATAAAATATTGTAGTGGTCAACTATTTCCGGACCGTATTTTAAGTTTTTTCTTCTTCAACCATGGGCGGCATGCCGCCCATGGTTGAATGTATGGGGAAGCTGACGGTTATAGTAGTTCAACAGATAGCCGCCAATATCTTTCCTTGCGTCAGACGTCGAGCGATATCCGAGCGAGGATATCCATTTTCTCCTCAAGCTTCATAAGGCCTTTTACATCAGGGGCGTTATCACAGCAATTTTTGAGTGGTTGTGACCAGCGGTTTGTTGCAGAGCGTGTAGCTGTGTTGAATCTTTTGTCCCTCTAAGCACTTAAATTTAGTTTTCGAACGATAGCTTTGATAGAAGGCACGGTGTTGATCAAAGCCATTCTACTCAAGGGTTTTCGTGCTTTGTTGCTATTTTCAGGCTTGCCATCAACTTTGAAAGCTCCAGAGAGCCAATGTAATAGCTAGCTTCGAAGCGCCTGCCACTTTTGTAATTTTACTTGTATTGTGGCTGAAAGGGTTGATATGCCATGCTTATATGCTGATAATCATGGTGAGTCTAAAATGAGGAGTTAATGTGATGGCGTCAGTATTAAATGATTACATCAAGAAAGAGCAGCTTCTAAAGCAGCTACAAGATGAACTTCAAGAGCTGGAAAGCAATAGCGAGCTAAAGAAAGAACTTGAATTCAAAGATAGGCTCCATGCATTGATGAATGAGCATGGTAAATTTGCACGCGATGTATGTGAGATTTTAGACCCTTCGTATCGAGAAGCAACAACAAAGAAAGCCCGTCCCGGTACCCGAATAAAGCGTCCCTTAAAAGTCTACAAAAATCCCCATACAGGGAAAGTTGTAGAAACACGAGGTGGAAATCACAAGGTTATCCAAGAGTGGAAAACTAAGTTTGGTAATGACGAGGTGGTTAGTTGGATTGTAGAAGAGCGTCCATAAATATCAGGTTTATGCTTGTGATTGACTGCTCCTGGAGTTATTGATAGAGCTCTGAAGCAGTATGGAGCACAGCAATGATGGTGGATGTTCAGGGTGCTAATAGTACTTTATTGGTCACGTTTTAGATATTGAAGCGTCTGTGCTTGATAAGCATGGAAGTTATCCCATCGAGGTGGGCTGGTCTGAAACCTTTGGCAAAAGGGACAGGTTTCTCATTCGTCCCTTTTACAGCTGGTAGCACTGGTGTCCAATTGTAGAGTCTATGCACGGTATTCAGCGAGAGGAGCTGCTAGATAAAGGTTAATCTGAACTCGCGATCATTTCTGCTTTGCTTAACTTATTCTCTACAGATAAAAAATCGAATCTTAAAATCAGCCAAGATAGTCAGCCCAGTCCTGCATCATTGCACGTCGTTTCTCGAAAAGGTCGCCCCGACGGTAGGCTGCTTCCACCTTATTTTCGATGGTATGGGCTAAAGCCATCTCAGCAACATCGCGTGGGTAGCTTGTAACCTCTCCAGTCCAGTCGCGGAAGCTAGAGCGAAACCCGTGGGGTACATAATTACCTTTTTCGCCACTTGGTCCGTACCCCATTCCGCGCATGAATTGCAGTAGCGCCATATTAGAAAGTGGGCGGGCGAGCTTCATGCCAGGAAATACATACGAGCTGCCTTTTGCTCGGGGAAGATTAGAGAGAAGAGCTAAAGCTTGCTCTGAAAGCGGCACTCGATGTTCGCGGTTGGTTTTCATGCGATCAGCGGGTATCGTCCATGTGGCATTAGCGAGGTCAACCTCGTTCCATTCGGCATTCAGTACCTCGGAGGTGCGCGTTGCGGTCAAAATCAAAAACTGCAGCGCTTTAGAAGACATGCTGCTGTATTGCTGAGCCGACTTCATGAAATCAGCAACGTCGTCATAGGGCATGGCAGGATGGTGATTAACCTTCTGGATACGCGACGGTTTGGCTAATAACTTATCCAGATGCCCGCGCCAGCGGGCGGGATTAACCGGATCGCGATAGCCGTGTGCTGCTGCATAGTCCAAGATATTCTCAACTCGTCCCTGCACGCGTTTGGCCGTTTCGTTTTTATTTGCCCAGATGGGTTTTAGGACTTCAAGCACGTCCTGGGTCGAAATATCTTCTATGGGCTTTTTGCCCATTTTTGGACGCACATAGGTTTTGAGAGTGCTGACCCACTGACGGGCATGCTTGCCATTTCGCCAACTACGGCGGTGGGCCTTGATAAATCGAGCTGCACAGCTTGTGAATGTAACAGCTTCCTTCTGAGCTTCTTTTTCTTCTTCCAAGCGCGCTTCCAGAGGGTCAATCCCTTGCTTGACCATTTTGCGGTTATCCGCTGCGAGCTCGCGGGCTTCGGAGAGGCTGACACCAGGATATGTCCCTAGACCCATATAGCGCTGTTTGCCTTTCAGCTTAAAGCGGTATATCCAGCTAACCGACCCGCCAACGGTAATTTGCAGGTACAGGCCCTGCCCATCACCCGTCGATCCTTTCTTTCCCTCTTTCGCAAGCTTCTGAACTGTCTTGCTAGTGAGCTTACCCATGACAATGCCTCTCTCTGGTAGAGCCTCCTGATTGCTGCTGATTCTACCATAATCTAACCCACACTTTGACCCACACTTTTGTTCTGGGGTAAGTTGGATCTAATTGGAGAGGATTGGACGAAGAATGGTATTATTATCTATAAAAACAGCTAATTAATGTAATTCCATGGACTTCCCTGGAGAGTATGTATGCGGACTCCTCCTCCGCCAAGAATGCCAAAAGCCTGCCGAGATAACTCGGCAGGCTTTTTTAATGCAGGTATCTTTGTTATGGCTACCTGGCGTTATCCGCCAGTCAGGCCACTATTTATTATCATTCAACCTTGTTAATTGGCAGCGCGATAGGCGTATCATGGCGCCAGCGAACAAGGAGAGTGGCCAACCATGGTTCGATATCGCGAATTCCTTAGTGCCGTCGTCCTGTTGCTGCCCAGACTGGCCCACTTCGCATGGCGCGTGCTGTGCAATTTTCTCAAGAACCGTGGCATTCTGCTGGCTGGCGGGGTGGGCTACAATATTTTGCTGTCCATCGTGCCGCTTTTTGCGTTGCTGGTCGTGATGCTGACGCAAGTCGTGGACGAGCAGCATCTGCTTAACGTGTTAGCCGTACAAGTTCGCCACCTGACTCCGGCGCACGCCGAAGTGCTGTTGGAAGCCGTCCGCAGCCTGCTGGATTCCCGCGATGTGATCGGCATCTTCGTTTTCCCCATCATGTTGCTGTTCAGTTCGTTCGCCTTTCGGATGCTCGAGGATGCCTTGGCGATCATCTTCCATGCACCTGAAACGCCGCATGTCAGGCGCAGCGCCTGGGTGTCCGTGATGCTGCCTTACGCCTTCATGCTGGTGCTGGGCGCGGGGCTTTTGGCATTGACCCTGGTGGTTACTCTGGCCAGTTCGCTCAATGCGTTGGTGCTGGCCATCTTTGAGCGGGAGCTGCCGCTGGCGCGGTTTTCTGAACCGGTGCTTAACCTGATCAGTTTTGGCGGGGTGTTCCTGTTGTTCAGCGCCATCTACAAGGTGCTTCCAGTCGTGAAGATCGCACTACGGCGCGCCGTGGTGGGCGGGTTTGTGGCGGCGCTGCTATGGGAAGGCGCGCGGCTGCTGTTGGTCTACTATTTCACCCATCTTTCGTTCGTCAACGCCGTTTACGGCTCCCTGGCAACCCTGGTGATTGTGCTGCTTAGCCTGGAGATCGGCGCGATTATTGTCCTGCTGGGCGCCCAGGTAATCGCCGAACTGGAGCGAAATACTCGCCTCAGCCTGCCGTGGTATGCCGACCCTGATCACCACGCCATCACCCGGATTGATTAATACGCCAGGTTAGTCTGCCGTCAGCGAGTGCTGGAAGTGCTTGAATTCAATCATGGGGGTAAGGCCCCTAATGGTAGAGGGGCGGGTATCTTTCTTACGGCACTTGTGGTTAGGCCGTTAAGGCGCGCAAGATGGATGACAACGTTCTAAATGGAGTTCTCGCACAATGCGTGTTTTCGCCAACCCGGTTGGAACCGGTAGTCTCTGGTTTGACAACCTCAACACGGCAGACGGTACCCCGGTTGCCTACGACCCCCAGGCGCGGGCCTTTCTGCCGATGCCGCCTTTTTGTGCCAACCGGGAACGCATCGGCTGTAACTGGATTGCGCCGGAAGAGGGTGCCTTTTGCCGCTCTTGCGCCATGACGGCCCTGGCCCCAGATCCCACCATCCCCGATGCCATTTCCAACTGGGCGAAGACCGAAGCGGCCAAGCGTTGGGTTCTGGATAACCTCGGGCGCTGGCATTGGTTCCGCCCGGAAGACCCCGGGGCGCCGCCGGTATTCCATCTGTTGGCGGAAGGCCCTACGCCGGTACCCATGGGGCATGTCGAGGGGATCGTAACGATTAGCGTGGCGGAAGTGGATCCCGTATTGGTTGCTACGCGTCGCGAGGCGCTGGAGGAACCTTATCGGACCATGATCGGCCATATGCGCCATGAAATCGCCCACATGTTGTGGTGGAGACTGAGCCTGCGCGAGGATTTTCTTGACGCCTTTCGCGCCATGTTCGGTGACGAGCGGATCGATTACCCGGCTGCGCTTCGCTATCACTACGAAAACGGCCCACCGCCGGAATGGAAACAACACTATCTGACCAGCTATGCCTCGGCGCACCCCCACGAAGACTGGGCGGAAACGGCCGCGCACCTGCTGCACCTGACCGACATTGCCGACAGCTTTGTCGCCACGGGGCTGTCATCGCCGCAAATACCCAGCACGGGGTGGGATCCCTATTCAGAACCTGATGCACAGCAGTTGATTCATATTGCGGCGTCACTCACTGTAGGGGTCAATCATATCAATCGCTCCATGGGCCTTTCAGATCTTTATCCGTTTGTGCTTTCTGAGCATGCCCGCCATAAGCTCGCGTTCGTGCATAACTGGCTGCGCCGCGGCGCCCAGGGGCTTTAGTCGCCCCGCCTGGTTTAGGCGCTGGGCGCGGTTTCCCGCCGCAGCGCCTCGCCAAGTGACGAAAAATACGTGCCGAATCGCCGGTTGATCCGCTCACGCTGCTCGCCTTGGGGGTAAAGCCCGCGTTCCGCCTCTGGCGAGGCTTTGCTGCCCTTGACCAGAAAGTGGTTGGTGATGTTGGCGTCTTGCACAAAGGCTTCAAACGCCCGGGCGCAGAGCTCTTCAGGGCGGCTGTAATAAAGCTGGCCAAGCTGTTTATCCATTGCCGCGGAGTGCTTGAACAGCTCGCTCGGCTGGTCGCCCTCTGGCTGGAGCAGGACGGCCTTGAAGCATTGCCAAAGGCGCTGATTCAGCGGGTGGGCGATCGCCGAGGCATCCGCCAGCCAGGCAGCGGAGGCGAACATGCCAACGGGCAGGGCGCGAAAGCACTTGCCGGCAATATAGTGATCAAAGGCATGGAACCACTCGTGGGCGATGCTCCCCGGGCCTGCGTTTTTGGCCAACGCAAAGCTGCGCTGGCGGGGGTCGTAATGGGCCGAGACCCCAGGCCTACCGCCGCTACCGTACTGCAACGCCAGCGAGCCACGCAGCGAGATGAGTGTCTCCGTCCCTTCCAGTATCATCATCAAGTCGCATAGCGCATCGTGGAACAGCGTTGCCGCCCGATCACGCTCGACGTTTGTCACCCAACGGCCAATCTCGATAGAACGGAAATCAAACTGGCGGCGAATCGACGCAAAGCTACTGGCGTGTTCCAGTCGGTGCGCTGGCCCGTTTCGATAAAACTCACGTGCGTTAATGCTCACGGGAACTCTCGGTGTGATGTAAGTGGTGTGTTTATCCATGCTACAGCAGCGACATCTGGTTTGCGGGGTTCGCCCATGCCACAATCTATCTTAATACCGTAAGTCACGTTTGCCGATAAAGTGGCCGTGAGTGACGTTAGCAAATTCGATTGTCCAGTAAGGAATGTAATGAAGGCGATTATCAATGTAGGCCTGGTGGGCTACGGTTTTGCCAGTAAAACGTTTCATATGCCGCTTATTCGGGCGACGGAGGGGCTCGATCTGGTGGCCGTGTCCTCCAGCGATGCTGACAAGGTGCGCGCGGATCTGCCCGGCGTTGAGGTGGAAAGCAAAGCCCTGGCGCTGTGTGAGCGCAAGGATATCGACCTGATCGTGATTCCGACGCCCAACGACACGCACTTTCCGCTTGCCAAGGCGGCGCTGACGGCCGGCAAGCACGTGGTGGTCGACAAGCCGTTTACCGTGACGCTTTCCGAAGCCAAACAGCTGAAAACGCTGGCCGCTAATAAAGAGCGGATGGTCTCGGTCTTTCATAACCGGCGTTGGGACAGCGACTTCTTGACTATCAAGGCACTGCTGGAGGCGGGCACGCTGGGACGGGTGTCCGGCTTCGAATCGCATTTCGACCGCTTTCGGCCGGAAGTGCGCGACCGCTGGCGTGAGAAAGCGACTCCCGGCGGTGGTATCTGGTACGACCTGGGGCCCCACCTGCTGGATCAGGCCTGCGAGCTGTTTGGCATGCCCAACGCCATCCTGCTTGAGTTGGCGGCGCTGCGTGAGGGGGCCAAGGCCGATGACGATTTCCTGGCGCTGCTCGATTACGAGGGGTTTCGGGTCACGCTGGCGGCAGGCACCCTGGTGGCCGAGCCGACACCGCGTTTCCGGATTCACGGCACCCGGGGCAGCTTCGTCAAATACGGCCTGGATCCCCAGGAAGATCGCTTGAAGGCCGGTGAGTCGCCCGCGCCGCAGTGGGGAGACGATACGCAAAACGGCGTGTTGACGCTGCGGGAAGGCGAGGGGGAAGACGCCCCGCTCATGCGCCGGGAGCACTCTACCCAGCCCGGCGATTATCTGGCCTATTATCAGGGGGTTGCCGGCGCGATTCTGGATGACAAACCGCTCCCGGTGGATATCGACGATGCGTTACGTAGCATGGCGCTGCTGGAAGCCGGTCTTGACAGCCATCGCCAGCGGCGCTGGATTTCGCTAAAAAACCATCTGTAACCTCCCTAGCAGAGCGGGGACAGTCGTCCTGCGATCCGCCTTTATAGCAGGTCGTTGGTGTGGTCGTGCCGCTCTTCGCGCAGTTTGTCGCGGGCGATGTAGAGCGCGGCAATGGCCCGCGCTTCGTGGAAGTCCTCGCGCAGCATCAAGGCAGGCAGCTCTTCCAGCGCGTGGGTTTCCACAATCAACGGTTCGGGCTCATCCCCTGGTAAACGCTTGGGGTATAGGTCGGTGGCCAGTATTACCTGCATGCGGTGGCGCATGTAATTGGGCGCCAGGGAAAGCTCGGCCAGCGGCTCCAGATGATGCGCGCCAACGCCGCATTCTTCCATCAATTCCCGGTTGGCGGCGGTGATGACATCTTCACCAGGGTCCACCAGCCCCTTGGGAAGTGTCAGCACGTAATCCTCGAAGCCTGCCGCGTACTCGCGAATCAGTAACACGTGCTCCGGGTCGGGCATGGCGACGATCATTACCGCGCCTCTGTCGGCGCCGGTCAATCGTTCGAACTGACGCTCCTCGCCGTTGGAAAATCGCAGGTCGAGGGCTTCGACCTGGAATAAACGGCTTTGCGCCACGGTGTTGCGCTTAAGGATCTGCGGTTTTTGCGGATAGCCCGATGCAGCGCGGTTCGGGGTCGAGTCGTAGCGGGACATGGTGCCTCCATGGCTGGTAAACGGCGGTTAGGCTACAATACCACGCTTACAATGTTCGCGATGGGAGTGGCAATGATCGAGTGGAGTGAAATTGATACCGTGCTGTTGGACATGGACGGCACGCTGCTGGATCTGCACTTCGACAGCCATTTCTGGCTGGAGCATCTGCCTCGCCGCTACGTCGAGCTTCACCAACTGGACGAGGCAACCCAAGACACTCTGCGCGCCCGCATCATCGGCGAGCAGGGCACGCTCAACTGGTACAGCCTGGCCTACTGGAGCCGCGAACTCGGCGTCGATATCGTCGCCCTCAAGCGGGAAGTGCAGCACTTGATCGGCCTGCGTGGCGACGCCCTGGATTTTCTGACCTGGCTTAAGCAGGCTCATCCCCGGGTGATACTGGCAACCAATGCCGACCGGGCCAGCCTGGCTCTCAAGCTGCCGTTGACGGGGTTGGAAAACTACCTGGACGCCATCATTTCATCGGAAGATGTCGGTGCGGCAAAAGAGGAGCAAGCCTTCTGGTCGGCGCTGCAGGCGCTTGAACCGTTTGATCCCGCGCGTACCCTGTTTATCGACGACAACCCTCACGTGCTTGCCAGCGCCCGGACCTTTGGTATCCGCTATCTGATGGGCATCAAGCAGCCCGATAGCCAGCGGCCGGAAAAGGCTCTCGAGGAATTTGTCGCACTGGATCGATTTGCCCAACTGCTGCCGCCTGCTTGAGCAGCGAGGAGAGCGTCAATGAGCGATAGCGTTCGCTTGGATAAATGGCTGTGGGCCGCGCGGTTCTTCAAAACCCGCGCGCTGGCCAAGAAGGCCATCGAAGGTGGCAAGGTACACTACGACGGTACCCGCGCCAAAACCAGCAAAAACGTCGAGCTGGGCGCACTGATCAAGGTGCCCCAGGGGTGGGATGTGCTCGAGGTCGAGGTTACCGCGCTGTCCGACCAGCGGCGCGGGGCGCCGGAGGCGCGCAAACTCTACGCCGAAACCCAGGAAAGTATTGAACATCGTGCCCGCGAAGCCGAGGCACGCCGGTTGAACAATCAAGTGATGCAGCATCCGCTCAAACGGCCTGATAAAAAGCAGCGCCGTGAAATCCAGCGCTTTCAACGCCACCAAGGTGAGTGAATCCTCACTGGCGTTCCCCCCAATTCTGTAACGGTTTCTTATGTCTGATCAAATCCAACGTTTTCTGTTTGACCACACCAACGTGCGCGGCGAGATCGTGACGCTGTCCAGCGCCTACCACGAGGTGCTGGATCGCCATGCCTATCCCCCGGCGGTCAACCAACTGCTGGGCGAGCTGCTAGCTGCAGTGGCGCTATTGACCGATACTGTCAAGCTGGACGGCACCATGAGCATAGAAGTGCGCGGTCAGGGCGTTGTGTCGCTGATGATGGCCGAATCCAACCCCGGCGGTGAACTGCGAGCGATTGCCCGCATCGCCGACGGCGGCGACCTGCCCAGCGAACACGCCAGCTTTCGCGACCTGGTGGGTGACGGCCAGATCGTGATTACCCTCGATCCCCGCGACGGCAACCGCTACCAGGGGATCGTTGCGCTTGACCACGAGACGCTGAGCGGCTGCCTGGAAGCCTATTTCAGCCAGTCGGAACAGCTGCCCACGCGGCTATGGCTTGCCGCCGACGGCGAGCGGGCAGGGGGACTGCTCCTCCAGCGCCTGCCTGACGCGTCGCAAAATCAGGATGTGGATGCCTGGGAGCGCAGCGTCCACCTGGCCGATACCATCAAGACCGACGAGCTTTTGGGGCTTGAGCAGCGAGAAGTACTGTACCGGCTTTACCATGAGGAGACGGTTCGAGTATTCGAACCTAAAGCGCTGCGGTTTGGTTGCACCTGCTCGCGTGAACGCATGAGCAATGGGCTGCTGACCCTGGGCGGCGATGAGCTGCGGGATATCTTGCGTGAACAGGGCGAGATCGATACCCAGTGCCATTTTTGCCACACGAAATATCACTACACGGCCGCAGAAATCGAAAGTTTATTGGCCGACCCGGATGCGCCGGCTCCGACCATTCACTGAGTTTGTAGTCGTGCCCGGCGGAGACAGTTTTCAAGCGGCTTTCTACGGCGCCAGACATACCGGTCATTCGGGCGTTATCGCCAAACAGGCGTTTGAAAAAATACTGCGGCGCAACACAAAATGTAGTGGCAATGTCGTAGTTTAACTACAAGATATTTGCTCCAGGCCCCCGTTTTACGGGGGCTTTCTTTTTGCCATAATGCGCCCGACTCAAGCGCCCAGCCATTCGCCGGGATGAACTTTTGAAAGGCGTCGGTGACGCCCGGTAAACGAGAAAATCGGCCGCAAGGCCCAGGAATCGACATGACCACGACTCAAGCCGCTCATCAAGCCCACGTCAACCTCTGCAGCGCCGAATTGATCGAGCGCGCCGTGGCCCGTGGCGAAGGCCGCCTGTCGGCAAACGGTGCCCTGGTAGTGAACACGGGCCTGCGTACCGGCCGTTCACCGAAAGACCGCTTTATCGTCGATGAACCGTCTACCCGCGACAGCATTGACTGGGGTAGCGTCAACCGGCCCTTCGATGCCGACAAGTTCTCCGCGCTGTGGGCGCGCGTCGAAGACTATCTGGGCGCGCGCGAGCACTTTATCTCCGAGCTGCACGTGGGCAGCGATTCCGTCCACTACCTGCCGGTGCGGGTCAGCACCGAAACGGCCTGGCAGAATCTATTCGGGCGCACCATGTTTGTCCGCCCTCAAGCCTTCAATCCGGCGATGAAGGACGAGTGGACGATTCTCAACGCGGCTGATTTCGCCTGTGACCCGAGCCGCGACGGCACGCCTTCGGATGGCTGTGTGATTATCAATTTCGCCGAGAAGAAGGTGCTTATCGCCGGTATGCGCTACGCCGGTGAAATGAAGAAAGCCATGTTCTCGGTGCAGAACTTCCTGCTGCCCGACGCCGATGTGCTGCCCATGCACTGCTCCGCCAACGTCGGCGAAGATGGCGAAACCTGCCTGTTCTTCGGCCTCTCGGGCACCGGTAAAACCACTCTCTCCGCCGATCCAGCCCGTTACCTGATCGGCGACGACGAACATGGCTGGGGCGACGGTACCGTGTTCAACATGGAAGGCGGCTGCTACGCAAAGTGCATCGACCTGTCCGAGAAAAACGAGCCGGTCATCTGGAACGCCATCTCGTTCGGTACCGTGCTGGAAAACGTGGTGCTCGACGACCGCCGCGAGCCGGATTACGCTGACGACAGCCTGACGCAAAACTCGCGTGCCGCCTATCCGCTGGAGCACGTCGAGAAGCGCGTACCGGAAAACCTCGCGGGCGAGCCGAACGCCATTGTCTTTTTGACCTGCGATATGTCCGGCGTGTTGCCGCCGGTCTCGGTACTGTCCAAGGAAGCGGCGGCCTACCATTTTCTGTCGGGCTACACGGCCAAGGTCGGTTCCACCGAAATGGGCTCGTCTGAAGGCTTGGCGGCTACTTTCTCTACCTGCTTCGGCGCGCCGTTCTTCCCGCGCCCAGCGCGTGAATACGCTGATCTGCTGATCAAGCGTGTCGAGAAGCAAGACGCCCAGGTTTATCTGGTCAACACCGGTTGGACCGGCGGGGCCTTTGGTGAAGGCGGCTCGCGCTTCTCGATCCCGACGACCCGGGCGATCATCAGCGCCATCCAGTCCGGCGTGCTGCGCGATGTGCAGACCAAGCATATTGATGGCTTGAACCTCGAAGTGCCGGTGGCGGTGCCTGGCGTCGACTCGAGCCTGCTCGACCCGCGCGACACCTGGGAAGATCGCACGGCCTACGATCGCCATCTTCAGGAGCTGGTGACCAAGTTCGTCGATAACTTCAAGAAATTTGAAGGCGTCAACCCGGCCATTATCCAGGCCGGTCCACAGCTGACGTGATCATGCGTTCGCTCTATAAGGGGTAGAACGTTAGCACCCATTAGGTGTCAGAAAGGGCAACGCTTTGGCGTTGCCCTTTTGTTTTTGACCGCTATGGGAGAACGCTTATGAAACGCCGTCACTTTTTAGGCCTGACCGGGCTAGCCGGAGTCGGCGGGCTGATACCCGGATTTTCGTTTGGCTTTCCGCGGCTGGATCTTGAGCCGGCACCCGGGCTTGAAAAGCTTGAACTGAGCGCAGCCGAATGGCGTGAACGCCTTTCTGAGAAAGCCTTTGAGGTGCTGCGAGAGGCGGGCACCGAGCCGGCCTTCTCAAGCCCGCTGGATAAGGAAGACGGTGAGGGTGTATACCGCTGTGCGGGCTGTGACCTGCTGCTTTTCACCAGCGCCATGAAATACGATTCCGGTACCGGCTGGCCGAGCTTTTTCGAACACGTTGAAGGGCATCTGCTCACCGAGCTTGATTTCAAAATGGTATGGCCGCGAACCGAATATCACTGTGCGCGTTGTGGCGGCCATCAGGGCCATGTGTTTGAAGACGGCCCCGAGCCCACCGGACTGCGCTGGTGCAATAATGGCGTCGCGCTGCGTTTCGTGGCGGCCTGAGCCAGCCGGGCATCTTCGCCCGTAAGCTGAGCGCGCGTCACATGGCCCAACTCATGCCAGCCACGAGGGGATTGTGATACCTTGTGAGCACTTAATCGTGTTGCATGAGTTTCGTGGTCATTTATGGATGTTAATCAGCGTATTATTTCTCGCTTAGCCACCGAGCTGAGTGTTCGGGCCGAGCAGGTTTCCGCCACGGTGGCGCTTCTGGATGAAGGCGCCACCGTGCCGTTTATCGCCCGTTATCGTAAAGAAGTCACCGGCGCCCTGGACGATACCCAACTTCGTCAACTGGATGAGCGACTGCGCTATTTACGCGAGCTGGAAGAGCGCCGTGTCGCGGTCCTGGCCGCCATTGATGAGCAAGGCAAGCTGGACGGCCCGCTCAAGGCGGCTATCGACGCGGCGGAAACCAAGCAGCGTCTGGAAGATTTATACCTGCCGTTCAAGAAAAAACGCCGTACCAAAGCGCAGATCGCCCGTGAAGCTGGCCTGGAGCCGTTGGCGGACGCGTTGCTTGCTGACCCAACGCTCACCCCGGAAAACGAAGCCGCCGGCTACCTGCGCCCGGCAGAAGGCGATATTCCCGCCGTCGAGGATGCCAAGGCCGCCCTGGATGGCGCCAAGCAGATTCTCATGGAGCGCTTTGCCGAAGACCCCGAGCTGATCGGCCAACTGCGGGAACGGCTCTGGCAGGAGGGCGAGCTGAGCGCCCGCGTGCTGGACGGCAAGCAGCAGGAAGGGGCCAAGTTCTCCGACTATTTCGAGCACGACGAAACCCTCGCCAAGGTGCCGTCACACCGTGCGCTTGCCATGTTCCGTGGTCGCAACGAGGGCGTGTTGAGCCTCGCTATTCGCCTGCCCGGTGAAGACGAAGCCCCTATTCATCCCGCCCAGGTGACGATTGCCAAGCATTTCGGCATCAGCGACCAGGGGCGTGCGGCGGATAAATGGCTTGCCGAGGTGGTGCGTTGGACATGGCGCGTCAAGCTCTACACCGCGCTGGAAACCGAGCTGTTGGGCCGCCTGCGCGAGCTGGCCGAGCAAACCGCCATTGATGTGTTTGCTGCTAACTTGAAAGACCTGCTGCTTGCGGCGCCTGCAGGGCAAAAAGTGACGCTGGCCATCGATCCGGGCCTGCGTACCGGCTGTAAAGTTGCCGTGGTCGATGCCACCGGCCAGTTCATCGATCAGGCGACGATTTATCCCCACGCACCGCAGAACCGCTGGGACGATGCGCTCGCCGAGTTGACCAAGCTGGTGAAACGCCACGGCGTTCAATTGATTGCCGTGGGCAATGGCACCGCCAGCCGTGAAACCGACAAGCTGGCAGGGGAGCTGCAGAAAGCCCTGGCGCCCGATTACCGCCTTAGCAAGGTCATGGTGAGCGAGGCGGGCGCCTCGGTTTACTCGGCGTCGGAATATGCGTCGAAAGAGCTGCCCGACCTCGACGTCACCGTGCGGGGCGCGGTATCGATTGCCCGCCGTCTGCAGGATCCGCTGGCCGAGCTGGTCAAGATCGAGCCTAAATCCATCGGCGTTGGTCAGTACCAGCACGATGTGTCCCAGGTGCAGCTATCCCGCAGCCTGGAGGCGGTTATCGAAGACTGCGTCAACGCCGTGGGGGTCGACTTGAATACCGCTTCTAGCGCGTTGCTGTCGCGGGTGGCCGGGCTCAGCGCGGCGATTGCCGATAACATCGTCGCCGAGCGTAACCTGCGCGGCGCCTTCAAGAGCCGTAAAGCGCTTTTGGACGTCAGCCGTCTCGGGCCCAAAACCTTTGAACAGTGCGCCGGTTTCCTGCGTATTCATCAGGCGGAAAACCCGCTGGATGCCAGTGCCGTTCACCCCGAGGCCTATGTGGTGGTCGAACGTATGGCCAAGCAGAGCGGCCGCGACGTGAAAGGACTGATTGGCGATAGCGCAACGCTCAAGACGCTAAAGCCAGGCGACTTTGCCGACGAGCGCTTTGGAGTGCCGACGGTGAGCGATATCCTCAAGGAGCTCGATAAACCCGGCCGCGATCCGCGCCCCGAGTTCAAGGCCGCTGAATTCCGTGAAGGAGTCGAAACCCTCAAGGATCTCAAGCTTTCGATGGTGCTCGAAGGCACGGTGACCAACGTCACGCACTTCGGCGCCTTCGTGGACATTGGCGTTCATCAGGATGGCCTGGTGCATATTTCGGCGCTCTCCGACCGTTTTATCGACGACCCGCGCAGCGTGGTCAAGGCCGGGGATATCGTCACCGTCAAGGTCATGAGCGTGGATATCCCGCGCAAGCGGATAGGGCTTTCCATGCGCCTCGACGACGAGCCTGAGCCGGAGCAGCAGGGCGATCCCCAAGCCGGCGAGAAGGAGGCGCGCAAGCCATCGCGTCGCCAGGGGCAGAGCAACAGACGCCAAGCGAATAAATCCAGCGAACCGCCCGCGGCAGTGGGTACGCTGGGGGCGGCGTTGCTCAAGGCCAAGCAGGACAAATAGTCACGCGTCTTGAAAGTTGAACGGCTGCCGCCATATCCTGCTGTCTATTCTCGATGGGTAGCCGCTGGCGATGCCACCCGATTCCACCAAGGCTCGTGCGTGCACGGGCCTTATTGACAAGGAGTGTTCACCTTGCCTGAACCACTCACTGTGCCACCTTCACTGACGGCGACGGTCGATCGCTTGCTGCCCAGCGCCCGACAGGGCCGTCTTGGCCGCCTGCGCCGCGGGCTGGAAAAAGAAGGCCTGCGGGTCGATGCAAAGGGCCATATTGCGCAAACCCCGCATCCCTATGCCCTGGGCTCTAAGCTGACCCATCCGCACATCACCACCGACTATTCCGAGGCGTTGCTCGAGTACATCACGCCGGTGTACTCCGACCCGGGCGAGGCACTGTGCTTCTTATCGGATCTGCATAGCTTTACCTATCAGCACCTGGCCGATGAATGGATCTGGCCGGGGAGTATGCCGTCGCGCCTGTCGGGCAACGACAGCATACCCATCGCCGATTATGGCAGCTCGAATGTCGGCACCATGAAGCACGTCTATCGCAAGGGGTTGGACGTGCGCTATGGGCGAATCATGCAGGCGATCGCCGGGGTGCACTATAATGTCTCCCTGCCGGACGATATGTGGCACGCGCTGCGTGAGCTTGAGCAGGCCACCGATGTATCCTTCAACGATTATCGCTCCACGCGCTACTTTGGCATGATCCGACATTTTCGACGCCATAGCTGGCTGCTGCTGTATCTCTTCGGCGCCTCCCCGGCGGTGGATAAAAGCTTCCTACCCGATGGCAAGGTGCCGGAAAAGCTCCAGCCGTTAGGCGATGACACCTATTACGCCCCCTACGCGACCACGCTGCGCATGTCTGATCTGGGCTATCAGAACAAGGTTCAGTCGCAGCTGAAGATCTGTTTCAACTCGCTGTCCAACTACGTCAATACGTTGCGCCACGCGATTTCGTCGCCGTGGCCGGATTACCAGAAGCTAGGGGTAAAAGTAGGCGACGAATGGCGACAGCTGAACGCCAACATTCTGCAGATCGAGAACGAGTACTACAGCGATATTCGCCCCAAACGGGTCGCCAAGCACAACGAAACGCCCAGCCAGGCGCTCGAGGCGCGGGGCGTCGAATATATCGAAGTGCGCTGTCTGGACTTGAATCCCTTTGACCCCCTGGGCGTTGATGAAACGCAAATGCGCTTTGTCGATACCTTCCTGATGTGGTGCCTGCTCAGCGATAGTCCCTGGATCTCGGACGAGGAATGCGACCGGCTCGATGACAACCGCCGGTTTGTTGTCGAGCGTGGGCGTGACCCGGCGCTGACGCTGATTCGCGACGGTGAAGCGACCTCGGTGCGGGAATGGGGCGAACAGATATTCACCGAAATGGCAGAGGTCGCGCGACTTCTGGATGCAGTGGAAGAGGGCGCCCCCCACGCCGACGCCCTGGAAGCGCTGACGCCGCGTCTCAAGGATCCCGAGCTGACTCCGTCGGCGCAGCTGCTTGCGCAGTTGCAGGCCGGCAATGGCTCGCTGAGCGATGCCCTGCTCACGCTTGCCAAGAACCAGGCGGACGAGCTCAGGGCCAAACCCATGCAGCGTTCACGGGAGGCGCTGCTGGCCCAGCTGATTGATACCTCTCACCAGCAGCAGCACGACATCGAAGCCGATGAGCAAGTCAGCTTCGACGAATTTTTACGCGACTATTTTGACCGCGCCCGGGAATCGCGCGCGCTATCGACACTGCCGACGGAGAAGAAAGCATGAAAACGCCGTCTATACGTTACCCGGCGCTATTGGGCGTCTTTTTTTGTATCGTCATGATGGCGGTCGCCCTGGGGCTGGAGCACATCGGCGGGTATGAGCCTTGCCCGCTTTGCGTCTTCCAACGCGTGGCGGTGATTGCCACGGGCATTGTCTTGTTGCTGGCGGCGGTGCACAACCCGGCAGGACGCGCGGGCAAGGTGATTTACGGCATCCTCGGCTTGCTGACGGCGGGGACGGGGGCGTTCATCGCGGGTCGCCACGTGTGGCTGCAGTCGTTGCCCGCCGATGAAGTGCCCACCTGCGGGCCGGGGCTGGATTACATGATGGATATCCTGCCCATGCAGGACGTGGTGGCCATGGTGTTGACCGGCTCGGGGGAGTGCGCCGACATTGACGTTACCCTGCTGGGACTATCGCTGCCGGCGTGGACGTTGATCGGCTTCGGGGTACTGTTACTGATACCGCTGCGTATGATCATTCTGGCACGCCAGCGCGCCATGCTCTTCAGCTGATAGGCGGAATGCCAGGATGAGGCAAACCATCCTTATGAGGATTGACACCGCTGAGCGGAAAAGCGAGTCTAGCCATCTAGACGGCGGCGACAAGCAAGGAGAGCCCCATGCTCGAAGATTGTAAAAACGCCCAGGAGCGCTGGGGCGGCGTGCACAGCCTGATTGACCGCTGGTTGGAGCAACGTCGTGATCTACTGGTAAGCTTTATCGAGCTGAAAGACGCCTGTGACGCTGAGCTTGAAAGCGTCAGCAAGTCGCGCATTGATCATTTTAGCGAATCGCTGATGGATTACATCAGCGCTGGGCATTTTGAAATCTACCCGCAGCTTGCCGAAGAAGCCCGCGCCTTCAACGACGACAGCGCGCTTGAAACGGCGGAAAAACTGCTCGAGCGTCTGGAGATGTCGACGGAGATGGTGCTGGCGTTCGATACCGATTACGCCACATCGGTGAGCTGTCAGCAAAACCTTGCGCGGCTGCCGGCCTGGATTGATCGGCTCGCGCGTGGTCTGACCGAGCGCTTTGCGTTGGAAGACCAGCTCATTGCCCGCCTGCACGCAGCTCATAGCCCCGAAACGTCCAACGCCCCTGCCTGATAATAAGCGATCGTGCCACCGCAGTTTAACGTCCGTAGATAGTCTGATCGCCCGACAAGTCGGGCTCCTACAGGGGCTGTGTGCCTGTATTGATTTTGTAGGAGCTCAACTTGTTGAGCGATCAGCAGCAATCCTGTCGATGAAAAAGATCGCTAGCAGATAGCCTAAACGGATGCTTAGTTTCACCGCAAGCGGCCGCCAATCACCAGCATGCAAGGCGTCAGTAGCAGGGTGAGGGCGGTGGCGAAGGTGAGCCCGCCAGCGATAGCGCTCGACATCTGGGTCCACCATTGTGCAGAGGGCGCATTGAAGCCGAGCGCGGGCGAGAACAGGTCGACATTGATCCCCAGCACCATCGGCATCAGCCCCAGCACCGTAGTGATCGCCGTCAGCAGCACCGGACGCAGGCGCAGACAGCCGGCTTCCAGCGCCGCCTCGCCGGGCGTCATGCCCCTACCGCGCAGCTCGTTGTAGGTATCGATCAACACGATATTGTTGTTCACCACGATGCCTGCCAGGGCAATGATGCCCATCCCCACCATGACGATTCCGAAGGCCTGACCGGTTATCAGCAGCCCCACGAGCACGCCCGCTGTGGAAAACACAATGGCGGAAAGCACCAGCCCCGCCTGGTAGAAGCTGTTGAACTGGGTGACCAGAATCAGCGCCATCAGGCCAATGGCCACCAGGAAGGCACTCGTCAGGAACTGCATCGACTCCTGCTGGTCTTCCTGCTCGCCCGCCACATTGACCATCAAACCATCGGGCAAGCGGCCGCCACTGGCCTCGAGCAGGGCGTTCAGCCGTTCGTCGGCGAGATAGCCCGGCGCCAGATCGGCTTCGACGGTGATGGCCCGGCGACCATCGATGCGGTTGAGGGTGCCGACCTTGGGCGCCGGTTCCAGCGTCACAAAGTGCGAGATGGGCACCTGGCCGCGCTGGGTGTTGATCGTCAAACGCTCCAACTGATCCAGCGAGCGCCAGTGTTGCGGCAGACGCACGCGAATATCCACTTCATCGCTCACCTCGGGTGGCCGATAGCTCGCCACCTGCAGGCCGGTCGTCAGGAGCTGCACTGCGCTGCCGATGGTCGTAACGTCGGTGCCCATGCGCGCGGCGGCTTCACGGTCGACATTTACCTGCCACTCCACGCCGGGCAGGCTGCGGTTATCCTGAATGTCTTCAAAGCCGCCCAGCTCGCGCATCAGCTGGGTCAACTGGTTGACGCCAGCATCGGTTACGTCGGGATCCGTGGCGCTGACTTCCAGGACAATGGGCTTGCCGCCGCCGGGGCCCATCTCCTGCTCCTGGAATTCAAGTCGAATACCCGGGATGTCGCCGGCGCGTTCGGCCATGTCGTCCAGGATCGCCTGGGCAGGCCGGCGCTCGTGCCAATCGATGAATTGGAACTGCAGCATGCCGATCACGTCGTTGCCCATCTGCTCGTTGGGCACGGCAAAGGAGCGCGCGTACAGCGCACGCACTTCGCTCATGCTGGATAGCTTGGCTTCCACCCGCTGCACGATGGCGTCGGTCTCCTCGGCGGAGAAGTCCCCACGGGCGCGCACCAGCACCTGGGCGCTGTCCGGCTCCACGTCGGGGAAGAAGTCGACACCGTGATTGAAGCGCGCGTAGCCGGTATACAGCAGCGCCATCAACAGGAGGGTGACCAGTAGCACCCAGGCCGGGTGCAGAAGCAATCGGGCAAGCAAATGGCGATAGCCGCGCCCGAAGGAGGTCGTCGACGCATCATGGTCAGGGCCTGTCGACGTCGCGGCGGTGCGTGTAAACAGCCGCCCCAGCGCCGGCAAAAATACCAGCGCCATGGCAAGCGATGCCAGCAGGCACAGGATCACCGTGGCGGGCAGGTACTTCATGAACTGGCCGACGACGCCGGGCCAGAACAGCAACGGAATGAATACCGCAAGCGTCGTCGCGGTAGAGGCAATGACCGGCCAGCTCATGCGTGAGGCGGCGTTGAGCCACGCTTGATGGGGCGATTGGCCATCGCGCAGGTGTCGGTCAGCCAGCTCACTGACGACGATGGCGCCGTCCACCAGCATGCCGGCTACCAGAATCAGGCCAAACAGCACCACGATATTGAGCGTAAAGCCAAGCGCCCAGATAAGCAGAATGCCGGTCAGGAAGGCGCCGGGGATGGTCAGCCCGACGAGCAGCGCCATGCGCCAGCCCATTACCGCCACTACCACGATCAATACCAGCACCACGGCGGTGAGTACGTTGTTGAGCAGCTCCGAGAGCATGTTCTCGACGGTGGTCGATTCATCCAGAATGGTGGTGAAGCGCAGCTGCTCGGGGAGCAGGTCGCTTGCCTCCGCCAGGCGCTCGCGCACGGCGCCAATGGTGGCAATGATATTCGCGCCGGCGCGTTTGGAGACTTCCAGTACCACCGCCGGTTGACCATCGATACGGGCAAAGCCTTCGGGGTCTTTATAAGTCGGGTTGATCCAGGCCACGTCGCCAAAGGTGACGACGCGATCCTCATCGACCTTGACCGGCATGTTCATGACATCGTCGAGAGAGGCAATGATGCCGGGGACTTTCAACGCCAGGCGCCCCGCACCGGTATCCAGGCTGCCGGCCGCCACCAGGCGATTATTACGCGACACCTGATTGAACAGCGCATCAAAGTCGACGCCGTAGCTTTCCAGTACCAGCGGATCCACGACGATCTCAAGCAGGTCTTCCCGTTCGCCGGCAATATCGACTTCCAGTACATCGGCGATACCCTCGATTTCTTCCTGCAGGCGACGGGCAATTGTCATGCGTTCGCGGGTATCCAACTGCCCGGACAGGCCAATGGTCAAGACCGGAAACTCCGACACGTTGACCTCCATGACCCGTGGCTCATCGGCCTCGGAAGGCAGGTCGCTGCGTGCAATGTCCACCCGGTCGCGCACGTCGGTCAGCGCGGTGTCGGGGTCAAAGCCCGGGTCGAACTCCAGCGTGATCGAGCCATGGCCTTCGCTTGATTGAGCGGTGAACTTGCGCAGTCCTTCAATGCCACGCAGTTCCTGCTCCATGGGCCGGATCAGCAGCCGCTCGCCGTCCTCGGGGCTTACCCCTTCCAGAGACAGCGACACATAGATCATCGGGATGGTGACGTCGGGGTTGGCTTCCTTGGGAATCACCTGCCAGGCGGTGATGCCCGCCAGCAGAAGACTTACCAGCAGCAGTAGCGTCGTGCGGGTGTGGGTCAGCGCCGCGTTAATCAGCTGGCGCATGAACGCTATCCTGTTCTGCTGAAGGGTCTGAAGAGCGTTCAGGGGACGCAGGCGAAGAAATCGTGGCGGTGTGTGTCATGATCGGGGTAACCGTCTCGCCGACGTCGACCATGCCCGCGCCCAGCGTGATCAGGCGCAGCGGATCCGCAAGGCCGGTCACATAAGCGCGCTGGGTATCGGCGCTGACCAGTTCCACGCGGGTCTGCTGCACCTGATTGTTATCGTCCAGGTGCTTGACGGCCAGTTGGCCCTCGCGATCGAGGCTCAGCAGCGCGGGCGACAGGGAGTGCACCTGGCGGGGCGGCAAGGTAATCGTCAACTCCGCGCTGCCGCCTGCCAGGCGCTTGCCGGCGGGGTTGTCCAGCGTGGCTTCGATATAGAAGCTGCGCGTGGCTTCTTCGGCGCGATGGCTGATAAAGGTCAGTTCACCTTCAAGGTAATCGCCATTCAATAGCCGTGCAGTAACCGGCAGGCCCACGCTTAAATCGCCCACCTGCTGCTGGGAGACCCAGGCGGCGCCTTTCAGGCGGCGGTCGTCGACCAGTTGGCCCCATTCCTCGCCGGGCTGAAGCAGGTCGCCAAGCTCCACCGTCACGCGATTCAGCACACCGTCAAACGGCGCGGTGGGGCGGCTGTCATCCAGCTGCTTCTGCAGCTGCGCCACGGAAGCGGCGCTGGCGCTCAGTGCGCTCTGTCGGCGCAGCAGTTCGGGCTGTGAAATCAGTTCCCGCTGGCGCAGGTTGCGCGCGCCGGCATACTCGGCTTCGGCCAGGGCCAGTTCGTCGCGGGCCTGCTGCAATTGCTCGGGGAGGGCGTCGTTGTCGAGCACGAGCAGCGTGTCGCCGGCTGCCACGCGGCTGCCCTGGTCCACCGGCTTCTCGGCGACATAGCCTGCCACGTTGGCGCGCAGGGTGGTCTCCCGCTGGGCGGTCAGCTGGCCCTGCACGATCTGCTCGGGAATATAAGCGATGCTCTGCTGTTCGACGACTTCCACGCGCGACTCGGGGGCGCTGTCTTCAGTGGCGTCCGGAGGGGTGGATTGAAAACCCTGAAAATTACCCAGAGCCAGCCATACCACCAGCGCCAGCACCAGAAGACTCGCCAAGGCATAAGAGAACGGGATTTTTCGCATGGAGCGTCCATGTCCTTAGCAAAACAAGAAAAGCGGTACTACCGCCGATGACACCATAGCGCAACTCGCCCTTTTCGGCGAGCGACAGCCCGCTGCATGAATGTCTATTGAAGTAAATGGGTACTCGTCGCATGTCTGATTGAGTTTTTATTCACCTGGGCATACCATCTTTGCGTCTTGAGTTTATGAAGCGCCACTCCTCTCAGGCGAGAACCATCCCTAGGTGAACCAATCAAGGAGCAATGATGAAAGATCCAGTACGTATTGCGATTACCGGCGGTGCCGGTCAGATCAGCTACTCTCTTATTTTCCGCATCGCCGCAGGCGACATGCTGGGGCCGGATCAGCCTGTCATTCTCCAGCTTCTGGAAATTCCCCAGGCAATGGACGCCCTGAACGGCGTGGTCATGGAAGTCAACGATTGTGCCTTCCCGCTCGTGCAGGACATCGTTGCAAGCGACGATCCGAACGTTGCGTTCAAGGACGCTGACTTCGCCCTGCTGGTCGGCGCACGTCCGCGTGGCCCGGGCATGGAGCGTAAAGACCTGCTGGAAGCCAACGCCGCGATCTTCTCTGTCCAAGGCAAGGCGCTGAACGACCATGCCAGCCGTGATGTGAAAGTGCTCGTTGTCGGTAACCCGGCTAACACCAACGCGCTGATCGCGTCCTGCAACGCGCCGGATCTGGACGTCGGCCAGTTCACCGCCATGACGCGCCTGGATCACAACCGCGCCCTGACGCAGCTGGCGCAGAAAACCGGCAAGCACGTTACCGACGTTGAAGACTTGATCATCTGGGGCAACCATAGTGCGACCCAGTACCCGGATCTGGCCCAGTGCAAGGTCGACGGCAAGCCAGCGTTTGATCTGGTCGAGCGCGACTGGTACGAGAACGACTTTATCCCTACCGTGCAGCAGCGCGGCGCGGCGATCATCAAGGCCCGTGGCGCCTCTTCTGCCGCCTCAGCTGCCTCCTCCGCCATCGACCACATGCACGACTGGGCGCTGGGTTCCAAGGGCATTGTCAGCATGGCGATTCCCTCTGACGGCAGCTACGGCATCGAAGAGGGCATCATCTACTCCTACCCGGTACGCTGCCAGGGTGGCAAGTATGAAATCGTTCAAGGCTTCGAAATTGACGAATTCAGCCGGGAAAAGATGAAGGCAACCGAGACAGAGCTGCGCGAAGAGCGTGCGGCCGTTGAGCATCTGCTCGGCTAAGCGCACCTGCCGGCGCTTTGACACGCGCGTCAGTTAACGCAAAAACCCTGCAAGCGCTGCTTGCAGGGTTTTTTTATCGATGCGAGGTGGCGCTCACGCCATGCTCAGTCACGCAGACTCATGATCCGCCATTGGCGCTGCTCAGCCACATTGCGTAGGGTGTCGTCAGGGTCGACGGCGACCGGGTGGTCGACTTGTTCAAGAAGCGGTAAATCGTTGTGCGAATCGCTGTAGAACCAGGCGCCTTCCATGCTCAGTTCCTGCTCCGCCAGCCACTGTTGCAGGCGGGTGACTTTGCCTTCCCGGTAGCTGGGCACGCCTTGGACGCGGCCGGTGTAGCGGCCGTCAACGCGCTCGGGTTCGACGGCAATCAGGTGATCAACGCCCAGTCGCTCGGCGATCGGCGCGGTGATGAAGCGATTGGTGGCGGTAATGATCAGCAGGGTATCGCCGCTGGTGCGGTGGCGGGCCAGCAACGCTTCGCCTTTGGGTAGAATATGCGGCTCGATCTTGCTGGCCATGAACTGCTGGTGCCAGGCGGCAAGCTGTTCGGGGGTGTTGTCGGCAAGCGGCTTGAGCGCAACGGCCAGGAACTCGGCCATGTCCAGGTTGCCGGCCTGATAGTCGGCCATGAAGCGGTCGTTGGCTTCCCGGTAGGCGACGGGATCTACCGCGCCCTGCTCGAGCAGGAACTCGCCCCAGGCGTGATCGCTATCGATGGAAATCAAGGTGTTATCCAGGTCGAAAATGGCCAGACTCACGGCGCTCCCCTTATCATGCATGATGGATAACACACGGCGTGTCATCGGTGATTGGCGGGAGCGGATTATCGCAGAGTCACGGTGGGTTTCACACCGCAACGCCGGGTGCGTTGGTAAGTTAGCGCCATATTGTATTGATACGCTTGTTGTCCCTGTGGAAAAATGGCGCTAATTGAAAATCTATAAGGTGATGTCCGTGATCGACGCTGACGGCTTTCGCCCCAATGTTGGCATCATTATCGCCAACCGCCAGGGGCAGCTGCTATGGGCGCGTCGTGTAGGACAAAATGCGTGGCAGTTTCCCCAGGGAGGCATCAAGGCAACCGAGACGCCGCAACAAGCGCTTTTTCGTGAGCTTCACGAAGAAATTGGCCTGACGGCCAACGATGTTGACATTGTCGCCTGCACCCGGGGCTGGCTGCGCTACCGTCTGCCACGACGCATGATTCGCACACATTCGCGGCCAGTTTGTATCGGCCAGAAGCAGAAGTGGTTTTTACTCCAAATCCGCTGCGAGGACAGCCGTATCTGCATGACGGCGACGCCCAAGCCCGAATTTGATGGCTGGCGTTGGGTGAGCTACTGGTATCCCCTTGGTCAGGTCGTGCCGTTCAAGCGTGAAGTGTATCGCCGAGCGCTCCGCGAGCTATCCCCCCGCGTTCAACGATTGGCGCTAATAGACGAGTAGGCTGCGACCCTGTGACGGGGTAGCAGTTGATTGCCAAGGAATTCCTCAGCGAGGCAGATAACAGTGAAAAGCAAAACGTCCATGCTTGAGGTGCTGCGACGCGTTATTCAGGAAGTGAATGGCGCGAAAAACCTGGATGCCGCCCTGGCCACAATGGTGCGGCGCATTCGCAAAGCGATGCAAACCGATGTGTGCTCGTTTTATCTCTACGATAAAGAGCTGGAATCGCTGGTGCTGATGGAAACCATCGGTCTGCGCACCCAGGCTGTCGGGCAGGTGGTGCTTCCGCTGGGTGAGGGCCTGGTGGGGCTGGTCGCCAAGCGCAGCGAACCGCTCAATCTCGAAGATGCCCAGTCTCACCCGCAGTTCCGTTATTTTGAAGCCACCGGCGAAGAACGCTACTCGAGCTTTCTCGGCGTGCCCATCATCCACCAGCGCCTCATGCTGGGCGTGCTGGTGGTTCAGCAGGCGGAAAAACGTCAGTACGACGATGAAGACGAAGCCTTTCTGGTGACCATGGCGGCGCAGCTGGCGGGCGTCCTGGCGCATGCCCTGGCGACCGGCAACCTGAATCGGCGCGCCTTGCCCAGCGGCCAGACGATGTTCAAGGGCGTGGCGGCCTCCCCGGGGATGGCAATGGGCGAGGCGGTGGTGATTACGCCGCCGTCGGATCTCAACAGCGTGCCAGATCTCGTCCCCAGCGATGAGGACTTCGAGGTCGCGCGGTTAAAAGAGGCGATCGGCAAGACACGCAATGAAATTCGGGCGGCGGCCGAGCGGCTGGTCAATCGTATCTCGACCCAGGAACTGGCGCTGTTCGACGTTTACCAGCAAATGCTCGGTGAAGCAGCGCTGTCCGAGGAGGTCGAGAAGCGCATCCGCGAAGGGCAGTGGGCGCCCGGCGCATTGGCCGATGTGGTGCGTCGCCATGTGCAATACCTGGAGCGCGTGGACGATAATTATCTGCGCGAGCGGGCGGCGGATATCCGCGACCTGGGGCGCCGCGTGCTGGCTCACCTGCAGGAGGACTCCCCCTCGACCCCTGAGACCTACCCCGATAACGCGATTCTGGTCGGCGATGAAATCAGCGTGGCGATGCTGGGCGAGGTGCCCCGGGATAAACTCAAAGGGCTGGTGTCGGTGCGCGGTTCAAGCACCTCCCACGTGGCGATTGTCGCTCGCGCCATGGGGATTCCCACCGTGCTTGGCATGGTCGACTTGCCGCTACCTCGACTGTCGGGCGCGCCGGTCGTGCTCGACGGCCATCGGGGACGGCTGTTTGTGCGCCCGGCCCCTGAGCTCAAGGCCCGCTATGAAAGCCTGATTGCCGAGGAAGACGCGCTTAGCGAGCTGTTGGCCCACGAGCAGGACCTGCCCAGCGAAACGCCCGACGGCCACGACATGCCCTTGATGGTTAACACCGGATTGGCAGTCGATGCCGCAGCGCTACTCAAGAGTCGCATCAGCGGGGTGGGGCTGTATCGTACCGAAGTGCCGTTCATGATTACCGAGCGCTTCCCCGGTGAGAAAGAGCAGACTCGTCTGTACCGTGATCAGTTGGAAAGCTTTTCGCCGCTGCCGGTGGTCATGCGTACCCTGGATATTGGCGGCGACAAGGATCTGCCGTACTTCCCCATCGAAGAAGCTAACCCGTTTTTAGGCTGGCGCGGCATGCGGGTGACTCTGGATCACCCGGAAGTGCTGATGGTGCAGCTGCGGGCGATGCTGAAAGCGTCCCGTGAGCTCGACAACCTCTACGTGCTGTTCCCCATGATCACCAATGTGGAGGAGGTGGACGAGGCGCTGCGACTGCTTGATCGTGCGATTCTGGAACTAGGGGAAGAGGGCATCGACGTCGAACGCCCCAAGGTGGGCGTGATGATCGAAGTGCCGGCCACCATTTACCAGATGGATGCGCTGGCCAAACGGGTGGATTTTTTCTCGGTCGGCAGCAATGACCTGACCCAGTACCTGTTGGCAGTGGATCGCAACAATCCGCGCGTCTCCAGCCTTTACGACGCGCTGCACCCCGCCTTGTTGGGTGCCTTGCAGGAACTCTCCCAGGACGCCTCACGGCTCAAGAAGCCCATTTCGCTTTGCGGCGAGCTGGCGGGTGACCCGGCCGGCGCGCTCCTGCTGATGGCGATGGGGTTCACCAGCCTGTCGATGAATGCCCCCAGCCTGCCCAAGGTGCGCGCGGCGATTCGCCGTGTGTCGCTCAAGGATGCCCAGCAGCTGCTGTCGGAAGTGATGCTACTGGACACGCCTGCCCAGGTGCACATGCATCTCGATAAACGCATGGACGACTGGCAGCTTTCCCATTTGCTTCCCCCGCGAGACTAGCCTTTTGTGACAGGGCTCACCGCTCGCAAGGGATGGTGAGTGTCGTGTCCCCTTCGAAGGTGCCCCCGGGGCCAAAGCGCTGCTCGGTAATGTCGATCTCGCCATCGCGGGCAAGCGATAGCCAGGTGGTGGCCCGGGTGCCGTAGCGTTCGCCGACGATAAACGCGGCCGATAGCTGATGCTCAAGCTCTCTGCCCACGCCGGTGTCTGGTAGTGCACTGACCGGCGCTGTCCGGGGGTCCTTGAAAGCGGGCAGCGTTGGATCAGGAAACTGCAGCGGATCCGTCTGCGTCAGCGCCGCCTTCACGGACTGCAATTTTGGCCATGGGGTATCGAGCGCTGCATTGGACAGCCCGTGGACGCCCGGCGATACCTGCCAAAGCGACAGCTGTTCGCGGCCGCGGTGCAGGTACCACAGCTGATCCGGGGTGGCGACCAGCAGGTTGAAGCCCGCGTACTTTGCAGCCTCACCCTCGGCAAGCTGGTTAAGCCAGGCGGCGATGTCGTCGCATTCCAGTGCCTGACTGACCAGATGCCCGCGACTGGGTGCCCCTGGTGCCGTCACCAACGCCGGGTCGCGGACATTGGTCAGCGTCGCGACCCGTCCCTGGCGATTGGTCGCCAGCCAGCTTCCGCCGGCTTCCAGGTCGCGCCCGCCGACCAGATGAGGCGCATCGTCCCAGGCGGCGAGCGGGGCAGTAGGGCGCGCATGAAACTCATCGCGGTTACCCATCAGCTGCAAGGGCACGGCAGATCCTGGCTGCCAACGAAAAGCGATTAAACACATAGAGGGCTCATTGTCCGGTTGGCGAGTGGCGTGGAGATTGTCAGCACCAGCGGATGCATGACACTCCAGGCGTGTCGACGTACACTTGATGCGGTCATTTCCTACAATAACGCATGTGGTGAAACAAATGCGTCCCGCAAGGGTGACGCATACGCCTGTGATGCTTGGCCAGAGAGGAAGGCGCTATTATATGCAACGCAACCAGCGAGAACACGTCTGGAACATGCTGATATGGCCCGTGCTGTGGCCATTATTGCTGGTGCAGGCTGCCTTGGTGACGCTCTGTTTACTGGTGGTCTGGCTGGTGGGCTGGATGTCGCCCGACTATGCGTCCTGGAGCCTGTCGCTTTGGCTTATGCTGGCGCTGCTGGCGGGTAGCAGCTTGAACGTGGCGACATTCTTGATGCTGATCAAGTCGCGTGCCAAGCATCAGGAGGCGCGTCTGGCTCAGCAGATAGCCGAGCTTGAGCAGCATGTGCAGGCGCTCTCTGACCAGGCTGCCATCAGCGTTCCACCGCAGGCGCAGGTGGGGGGCGAGAACACGGCCGTCGTGCCGACGACGCGCCTGATGCACGTTAACCAGGGGCTGTCCAGCCTGATTGCATCCCTTGCAGACGTTTCGACACCTTCGGCGGGGCCGCAGGCAGAGGATAGCGCCAAGACCCTGCTGGATGACCTTCACCATCAGCAGCGACAGGTCAGGCATTTGCTGGCGGGACGTGACCGGGCCCGTGAGGAGTCGCGCCTCAAGTCCGAGTATCTAGGCTTGCTGCAGCGCGAAACCGACGAGCTGTTTGACCACTTGAGCAAGCAGTTGAACACGCGACTTAGCGAAGACTGCCGGGCCAATCTGCTCGAGGTTCGTGAACGCATTGCCGATATCCGCGCGCTGTTGATGAACCTGGTTCAGCACCGTGACCTCCCAAGCGGGTCTGACACCCTGCCGGTGGCGGCTTCGCTGCGCGTGCTGGTGGTGGACGACGGCCCGGTCAACCTGATGCTGGCACGTCAGGTGCTCGAGAACCATGGCCTTTACGTTGAGGGCGTCAGTAGCGGTGAACAGGCGCTGGCGCGGCAGCAGCAAACCTTTTTCGATCTCGTCTTTATGGATATCTTCATGCCAACGCTCAGCGGGCTTGAAACCGCGCGCCGCTGGCGAGCGTTTGAAAGCGCCCAGGAAAGCCGCAAGAGCGTGCTCGTGGCGCTGACCGCGAATGCGGATAACATGGGGCGTGAGGAGTGCTTTGAGGCGGGCCTTGATGACCTGCTGATCAAGCCGTACCAGCCTGAAACCTTGCTGGGTATCATGACGACCTGGTTTCCCGGCACCGATGGGGCATCGACCGCCCGATGAGCGTATTGGCGATGTCGGTGCTCGGGTACCTGCTGCTTGGCGTCGTGGCGGGCACCCTGGCAGGTCTCTTCGGTATCGGCGGTGGACTGCTCATCGTCCCGGCATTGGTCGTGGCGTTCACCTTCCAGGGCTTCGCGCCCGAGGTGGTGATGCACCTCGCCATTGGTACGTCGCTGGCCACCATCGTGGTCACCGGTGCGTCGTCGGCGCTGGGTCACTGGCAACGGGGCAGTATCCACCTGCCGTGGTTGATGGCGCTGTTGCCGGGGTTGATGGCAGGCGCGATTGTCGGCGTACTGGTGGCCGGCCAGCTGTCGGGGCCGCTATTGGGCACGTTGTTTGGCCTGTTTGTGCTTGCGATTGCCGTTAAAATGGCCGTCGGGTTTGGCGCCGTCAGCCGTCAGGTCACGCCACCCCCTGGCTACGCGATGATAATCGCCGGGGGTGTCATTGGCGGCGTTTCGGCGCTGTTCGGCATTGGCGGCGCCACCATGGCCGTGCCCTGGCTGTCGCGGTGTGGCGCTAGCCTGACGCGAGCGGTGGGAACCTCCGCCGCCTGCGGTGTTCCCATTGCACTATTGGGGGCCGCGACCTTTATCTGGATGGGCTGGGGACATCCTCAGCTGCCTGACTGGACGACCGGGTATGTGATGTGGCCAGCCTTTATCGCCGTGGTCATGACGAGCGTTCCCTTTGCTCGTGTGGGGGTTCGTCTGGCGCACCGTTTGCCCAGCCACGTGTTGCGCTGGGCCTTTGCCGCCCTGCTGGCCGTGGTGGGGCTCAAGTTTTTGTTGAGCTAGTTGGATTTTTCAAGCACAGACACCTTCAAGAGAACCTAGATGATTAACTATCCCACCATCGACCCCGTTGCCATTGCCATCGGGCCGCTGCAAGTCCACTGGTACGGACTGATGTATGTCGTCGGCTTTGTTGCCGCCTGGTGGCTGGGGTGCCGTCGCGCGGCGCGCATCGGCCTGAACCGCGACGATATCGGCGACCTGCTGTTTTACTGTGCCATTGGGGTCGTGGCAGGGGGACGCTTGGGCTACGCCCTGTTTTACGGGTTGGATCAGTGGGCCGCCGACCCGCTATGGGTGTTCAAGGTCTGGGATGGCGGTATGAGTTTCCATGGCGGGTTGATCGGCGTATTCCTCGCCGCCTGGTTGTTTGCCCGGCGCAAGCAGTTGGCACTGTTCACGCTCACGGACTTTGTTGCCCCCCTGGCGCCTATCGGCCTGGGCGCCGGGCGGATCGGTAATTTTATTAACCACGAACTGCCCGGGCGTGTGACCTCGCTCCCCTGGGGGATGCCGTTTCCTGGCATGGGGCCGGCACCGCGCCACCCGTCTGCGCTTTACGAGGCGTTGCTCGAAGGTCTCGTGCTGTTTTGCATCCTCTGGTGGGCATCGGCCGAGCCCAAGGCCCGTGGCTTCATGTCGGGGGTGTTCCTGCTGTGTTACGGCGTTTTCCGCTTCCTGGTGGAGTTTGTCCGCATGCCGGATGCCCACATCGGTTTTGTCGCCTTTGGCTGGGTGACCATGGGGATGGTGCTGACGCTGCCCATGATCGCGCTGGGCGCTGCCATGATCGCCTGGTCGCGCCAGCAGCCGGTAGATGCGGTGAGCGGGAACCAAGCAGACGTAAGCGGGAAGCGGTGAGTGGCTGTCTGTTAGATAGCTGTTCACACGTATAGAATAGAAATGAACCGATGACACAAGCTGGGATTAATGTGACTGCAACGACGCCGATGAACGAGGCACTCGAACAGCCCTACCTCGACCTGATGCAAACCGTGCTGGATCAGGGAGACGACCGCCACGACCGCACCGGGGTGGGCACCCGTTCGGTGTTTGGCCACCAGATGCGCTTTGATCTGTCGCGCGGCTTTCCGCTGTTGACGACCAAAAAGCTGCATGTGCGCTCCATCATCCACGAGCTGCTGTGGTTCCTGAAGGGCGACACCAACATTGCCTACCTGAAGGATAACGGGGTGCGTATCTGGGACGAGTGGGCGGACGAAAACGGCGACCTGGGGCCGGTTTATGGTTATCAGTGGCGTAGCTGGCCCGACCCCAGAGGTGGCAGCGTCGACCAGATCGCCAATGTGCTGGAGCAGATTCGTACCTCGCCCCAGTCGCGTCGGCTGATCGTCTCGGCATGGAACCCGGCGCTGGTCGATGAGATGCAGCTGCCGCCGTGCCATTGCCTGTTTCAATTCTACGTCGCCAACGGCCGGCTTTCCTGTCAGCTTTACCAGCGCAGCGCGGATATTTTCCTGGGCGTGCCGTTCAATATTGCCAGCTACGCCTTGCTGCTGAGCATGGTGGCCCAGGTCACAGGGCTTGAACCCGGCGAGTTTGTGCATACCCTGGGCGATGCCCACCTTTACAGCAATCACCTGGAGCAGGCCAGGGAGCAGCTCGGCCGCACCCCCACGGCGCCGCCAGCGCTGCACTTGAACCCCCAGGTAAGCAACCTTTTCGACTTCCGGTTCGATGATATCGATATCGTCGATTATCATCCCCAGCCGCATATCAAAGCCGAGGTGGCGGTATGAGTCAGGCCTCTTCTCAGTTGGATACGCACGTCGACCCCCTCGTGCCCGTTGCCATGATGGTGGCAATGGCCAACAACCGCGTCATTGGGGTCGACGGCCAGCTCCCCTGGTACCTGCCGGAGGATCTCAAGTTCTTCAAGCGAATGACCCAGGCCAAACCGCTGGTGATGGGGCGCAAGACCTTTGCCTCGATCGGCAAGCCATTGCCTAACCGATTGAATATCGTGGTGACGCGACAGCAGGACTTTGCCCACGAAGGCGTCCGGGTGTGCCATGACCTGCCGTCTGCGCTGGCGCTTGCCGACCAGCAGGCAACGATCGAGGCGGCCGAAGAAATCATGGTGATGGGGGGCGGCGAGATCTATCGCCAGGCCATGCCCTATGCCACGCGGCTTTATGTCACGGAAGTTGACATGGAGGTGCAAGGTGATGCGTACTTCCCTCCCATAGATTCAAACGAGTGGCGTGAAACCCAGCGCATTGCCGGGCAGCCAAATGAACAGCAGCCGGATTATGCGTTTGTTACCTACGAGCGCATCGAGGCCTAGGCCTGCGAAGGGAAGGAGAGCCTTGGATGTCGATAAGCCCTGAGTCAGAAAGCCCCAGACAGCTATTAGACGATCTGGAGCGGCGTTGGGAGATCGCCCAGGCTGAGCTAATAACGCTGCGTGAAGAAAACGCCGAGCTGAGGCGGTTGCTTGCTCAGGCGCAGGAGGCGGCGTCATCGCAAACGAGCGATGGCGATGCGTTACCCGTGGAGCCCGCTGAAAAAGACGAGCCGCCTTCGCCCCATGCGCTTCTGGAACAATGGTATCAGCGCTACCCGGAGGCGTTCTTCAAGGGGCACACCCAACCGCTGAAGGTGGGGATTCATCATGATCTCGCGGCGTGCGAGCCCTGGTCAGGCAAGCTTATCCGCCGCGCCCTGGCCAACTACGTCAACCTGCCGCGCTACGTAAAATCGGTGCGCGAAGGCGCCAGGCGGATAGACCTGGCGGGCAACGATGCCGGCGTGGTAGACGCTGAAGCCGCCCGTCACGCCGCCGAAAAGCGCGCTCAACAGGCGGCCGCCACCCCCGTCGAGCGATCCAGGCGAAAGCAAGGGGGGCAGTCCAGCCCTAAAGCCACCAGCCCCCAGAAAAAAGCGCCGTCGCCCAAGACCGTGAAAGCTGAAAAAACGCCGTCCGAGCCTGACTTGTCCGAGAAATCACTCAGCCTGGAAGATAAGTTGCTGGGTTTGAAACAGAAATTTCAAAGCCGTTAAGACCGCCTCAAATGGGTGTGGTTCCAAAAAAAAGCGCGAATAATAAAAAAACACTGTTTTTTTCTATTGCGTTCCTCGGAATCCCGGTATAGAGTTTGCCTTGCGAGCATTGGACTATAACAAGGCTTAGTTGAGGAAATGCCGCGTTGAGCCGTGTGCCAAGCACTCGGCAAATGAAAAAAGAGCATACCCAGCAAGCCGACTGTCGACCGCAGGTCGAACAGAAACGATCGAAACAGTAAGCTAGTTAAGGAACCTACACCATGAAAAAGACACTTTTAGCAACTGCTATCGCCGGTGCGGCCTTCGCCTCTGGCGCCCAGGCAGCGACCGTCTACAACGAAGACGGCACCAAGCTTGACCTGTACGGCAACATCCAGATCGCTTATTACAGCATCAACGATGCCAATGGCGATGCGCAAGACGGTATCCAAGACAATGGTACCACTTTCGGCTTCGCCGCTGAGCATGCCATCACGCGCGATCTGACCGGTTACCTCAAGCTTGAGCTTGACGACATCAAAGCCGACGAAATGGCGACTGCCACTGATGACAGCGACGCTGGCGACACCGCCTTTGTTGGTCTGAAAGGCAACTTTGGTGACGTTCGTCTGGGTTCTTACGACCAGCTGATCGACGACTGGATTCAGGATCCGATCACCAACAATGAAGGCTTTGACGTAAGCGACTCCACTTCCGCTCACGGTAACGGCGCTGACCAGCAGACTGACAAGGTAACCTATACCTCTCCGTCATTCGGTGGCGTGCAGTTTGCGGTAGGTACCCAGTACAAAGGCGACGTCGACTCTGCCGACAGCGGCGTTGACCAAGGCAGCAGCAACGCCTCCTTCTTCGGTGGCGCCAAGTACACCGCTGGCGCGTTCTCTATCGCCGCTGTATACGACAACCTGGATAACACCGTTTATGCAGACGCTAACGGCGACGTTGACAGTGTTGGCGACCAGTACGGCATCACCGGTCAGTACACCATCGATACGCTGCGTCTTTCTGCCAAGGTTGAGCGTTTCGACTCTGACATCAGCGACGGCGACTCCACCAACTTCTATGCTGTCGGCGCACGTTACGGCTACGGCAACGGCGACATCTACGGTGCCTACCAGTACATCGACGTTGGCTCCGGTACTTTCCTGAGCGAACTGGATGAGTCTCTTCAGGGCGACCAAGATCGTGACGAGACCTACAACGAAGTAATCCTGGGCGCTACATACAACATCTCTGACGCGATGTACACCTGGGTCGAAGGCGCACTGCGTGACAAGCCGAACGACGAAGGCGACGGCGTTGGTGTAGGTGTAACCTACCTGTTCTAAATCCTGCCAGGGCTAATACTAGCCCCAGGGTTTACATAGAGCCGGCCCCATGGGGTCGGCTTTTTTGCTTACTAGGTGAATGCTTATGAACATACGTTATGTATTGGCTGGCGTCGTGGCGATCAATGTCTTGGCAGCCGCGCCCTTTGCCTCGGCCAGCGAGACTCAGGACCGCTTTCGCGAAGAAGGGCGGGGGATGGATCTGACGGGCATACTGCAGTCCCGCACGGATGCCAGCAGCCAGCGATTCTTGTTTGGCAGCGTGAACACGCATAAAGTGACGGTCGATGAGCCAGGTCAATACCGGTTTTCCAGCAATGTGACCAGTGGGTTTTCGGACGACTACCAGATTGCTGCAGAGCTTCTGAATAGCAACGGTGAGGTCATTGCGCGCAGCGAAGCACTGGGGCAGAACGGCGGCCTCGCGATGCAAGAAGCGCTGGCGCCGGGCGACTACACGCTCCGCGTTGAGGGGCGTCGATTCGGTACTCGCGGTAAAGCAGGGGACGGCTATTCGATTTCTGTGGCGGGCTTGAATGCGCAAGGTCAGGTGGTCGAGGACTCAGTAAGCGATGGTGCGGGCATTGCCTTTACCGGCAATGGTGAGCGGGGCGGGCGCTCGGTATTTGTTCGTCAAAATGATGCCGTTGTCGCCTTGGGTGCAGGGGCTTCGCAGGATGAATCGCGTTCGTCTGGTGCCAACGACGATGTAATGGACGCAGCGGATGCCGAGCCCTCTACCGCAAGCAGTCAGCAGGCGTCAGCCGAGTCTTCAACCAAACAGGCGCAGCCCGCTGCGAATACGTTCGAAGAAATCGTGAGTGACGTGAAAATCCGCGCCAGCGGCGAAGTGCTTACTTTCGAGATGGCCGAGGCGGGGCGTATTCAGCTCACCACGTCGACGTATCCGACAGGGTATGAGGACACGTACCGCATCGAAGTCGACATATTGGACGAGCAGAATCGTGTCGTTGCCGAAGGTGCCGGTGAGGGCTTCGATGGGGACGTTGACTTGACCACTAACCTTGAGTCAGGACGTTACCGCGTGCGTGTGAGCGGTCAGAAGTTTGGCTCAGCCCATTCCGGTGTCAATAACTATGAGTTGCGTATCCGTCGGCTGAATTGATGCAAGGAGCTAAAATACGCGCAATGTGTCATTGCGACTCATCAGTCCCGACAACAAGGCTGAGGTCTGGAGAGTAACGTGTATGAGCTTGTACAAGGGGGCTCCGGCATTAATAAGTGTCGCCCTCCCTTGTGACGACACCCTGTGAGAGTGTTATGGATTGGATGGCGACTGCTCACCCAGGGGCGAGTCACGCTTAATTCTTTTGTGGTCGTCGCTCATACAACGTTACTATAGTGGTAACGTCCTCAAAGGCACTGGTATCAAAAATGGTTGGTTATGATAAACATTAAGCGGGGCGGTTTGGTTTGGCTCGCCTTTTAAACCGCAGAACCTGCTTCGGTTCACTCCAGAACCGCCTGCTGATGGGGCTGGCGGTTACCTGGCTGTTGGTGGTCATACTGGTGCTGGGAATGGCTTGGCAGCTAGGCACTGCCATGGTCAAGGCCACCAATATGGCGCATCTGCGCTATGAGTCCACCTTGCTGGCCGATGAGGTGGCCGAGCAGATTGAAACGCGTTTTGATGCGCTGACCCGCTTGAATGACCAGTTGGAGCCGGGGGCGGACAGAAACACGCTCCGCACCACCCTTAAGCAAAATGCAGCCTTGATGGCCTGGTTTGAGGGCGTCGTGGTTGTCAATGCCAATGGTCGGGTAATTGCCGACTGGCCCAATGTCGAAGGGCGCGAAGGGCTGGATACTGCGCCGCTTGAGTATTTTAAAATGCTGCGCGGCACTCGGATGCCCTACGTCAGCGAACCCTTTGTGGGGCGTGCCAGCGGCATTCCCATGGTATTGGTAAGCGTCCCACGTACCGGTTCAGACGGTGAGTTTGACGGTTTTGTCGGGGGCATTGTGAGCCTGCATTCCGGCGGCCTCTTTGATCGCCTGTCGCGGGTAAGGCTCGGTGAAGACGGCTATGCCGGCGTCGCCACGTCGTCGGGCAAGATTCTATACCATCCGAACCGCGGCCTGATCATGAATGAGGTGCCCGACAACGACTTTAACCCCTGGTTGGGGCTGGCGCTGGACGGGTGGGAAGGGGAAGCCGAAGCGCCGCTGCTCAATGGCGAACGCTCGTTTCAATCCTACCGCCAGGTGTGGCCTGCTGACTGGATCGTCGGCCTGTATTTGCCCAACGATCAGGCCCAGCAGCCGTTAAGCGGTTTTTTACAGCGGCTCTGGTGGCTGGGCGTTGCCCTGACCCTGCTCATGTTGCCGCTGTTGTGGGTGCTTTTACGCCGCATGCTGTCGCCGCTCAAGCATCTCGCCAGACAGATCGGCGAGGTGGGGCGCGGCGAGCGTGAGCGCGTGCAGCTAGGCACTCACATGCAGGAGTTGCAGCATGTGGCGGGTACCTTCAACCGCGTGGAAGACGAACGACAAGTGTTGATGACCAACCTCCAGGAGCGCGAAGCGTTTCTCGACTCGGTGCTCAATGCGACCCCCCAGGGCATGTTCGTGGCCAACTTCGACGGGCATATTACCTATATGAACCCCTCGCTGCTGGGAATGCTGGGCATCCAGGCCGAGGTGCCCATGGAAGCCTGGCTGCGACAGATTCACCCTGACGATCGTGAGGGCGCCATGGATATGTGGCAGCACAGCCTGAAAACGGGCAGTGATTTTGTTCGTCAGTTGCGTTTCGAGCGAACAGACGGTGAAACCTTGTGGCTGGATATTCACGCTCGCGTGGTCATGCTGTCCCAGGGCGGCCATTCCCTGGGGCTGGTGGGGGTCGTCAAGGACATCACCGAGCGTCGCGAACTGGAAGCCATACAGCGTTGGGAAGCCGAGCACGACCCCTTGACCGGCCTGCTGAATCGGCGAGGCTTCGAACGGCGTTTGGACGAGGCATTCGCCGACTTTCAAAAGACCAGTACCCCCTCGGCCTTGCTGCTCTTCGACCTGGATCATTTCAAGCCGATCAACGATGAAGGCGGTCACGCGCTGGGCGACGAAATGCTCCGGCGTATTGCCCAGGTAGTGGCCTGGGAAGTGCGCCGCAGCGACCATGTGGCCCGTCAGGGAGGCGATGAGTTCGGCGTTCTGCTGCCCAGCTGCACACTGAGCCAGGCACGGAGGATTGCAGAGGCGCTGCGCAATTCCGTTGGCGAGATTTCCGTCGTCCATGAAGGCAAGGAGTACCGCGTCACGCTGAGCATCGGCGTCACCACCTTCCATGAAGATGACAGCAGTACCGAAGATGCGGTAGCGCGAGCGGATGCGGGCAGCTATGCGGCCAAGGATAAAGGACGTAACGGCGTCGTCATTAAGCTACATGATGATGAAGAAGCCGCAGATCCGATACAGCTTTTTGACTAGTGTCCGCAGCGTTGTGCTTGCCACTGCGCCAGCCAGGTAGGTATCTCTACCGCCGGCATGGGGCGGGCAATGCCGTATCCCTGCGCCAGGTGGCAACCCAGGGCGAGCAAGGCACTGGCATGCGCCATGGTTTCAACCCCCTCGGCAAGCACCGGGCGGGAAAATTTCCTGGCCAGAAAGATAATGCTTTCTACGATGGCGCGGTCATCCTGGCTGCTCAGCATGTCGCGGACAAAGTCGCGGTCTACCTTGATCAGCTGTACGGGCAGTCGACGAAAATACGCCAGGGATGAATATCCCGTTCCGAAATCGTCCAGGGCCACATCAATGCCCAAGGTGTGGCAGGCGGAGAGCACCGCGAGTGCCGCCTGCATATCGTCGAATGTGGCCGATTCCAATATCTCCAGCGATAACTGGCGCGATTCGATATGCGGGTAGGCGTCAAGCAGCGACTGCAGTCGTGGCAGGAAGCCGGGATGCAATAAATGCCTTGGGCTGATGTTCACGCTGGTAGGCAGGTCAATCGATTGCTGCTGCCATAGGGTCTGCTGCTTGAGGGCGGCTTCGATCACCCATTCGCCAAGGTCATATTCGAGATCGGTGCCTTCGACCAGCGGTAGAAACGCCGCTGGCGAGAGCAGGCCTTCCTGTGGATGTTGCCAGCGAATCAGCGCCTCGACCCCGATGACTTCCTGGGATTGCAGGTTGACCTGGGGCTGATAAAAAAGCTGGAATTCGCCTTTTGCCAACCCGGCATGGATGGCGCTGCGCTGCTTTTGCCGGTTGCGCGTCGACTGTTCCTCGTCGGGGTTGTAGACGGCCTGCTGGGAGGGGCCTGCCGCTTTAGCCTGGTACAGCGCTTGATAGGCATGCCGGATCAGAGTGTCTGGATCACCGTTGTCGTGTGGATAATACGTTGTGCCCACGCAGGTACTCAGCTTGATGGGCTGGCCTGCCAGATACAGCGTTTCGTGAATGCAGCGCTGCAGGCTTGAGGCGGTAATGGCTGAGCGGGTGACGACCGCGAACTCATCACCGCTCAGGCGACCGCAGACGCCGTCGCAATCGGTCAAGGTTGCCAGGCGTCGTGCAACACTGACCAGCAGATCGTTGCCGGCTTGATAGCCGAGTAGTTCGTTGAGCCGCTTGAAATCGTCCAGGTTCATTACGTGTACATTGATAGGCTGATCGTCTGTCGCCTCAAGGCAGTAACGGGCTAGCTTTTCCTTGACCAGACGCCGGTTGGCAAGGCCGGTGAGTTCATCAATGTTGGCGGCTTTGTAGAGGGCCTCTTCGTGGGCTTTGCTGTCGCTGATGTCTGACTGAATGGCAATAAACCCCTCGCTGCCGTTTTCGCTTTCGGGCAGCGGGTTGCAGCTGATATGCACCCAGTAGGGCGAGCCATCCTGTCGGTAGTTGAGCAGTTCTTCTTCAAACCCCTGCTTGTTTGCGAGGGCTTTCGAGATGCGCGCGAGGGTGTCCGGATCCGTTTGTGATCCCTGGAGCAGCTCCCCTGGCGTCTTGCCTTTGGCATCGTCCAGGGTATAGCCACTCAAACGGGTAAACCCTTCATTGATCCACTCGATACGGCCCCGGGTATCGGTGATCACTACCCCATTGCTGGTTTTTTTGGCGACCATGGAAAGGCGCGCGATGGCGTTCTGATCGTCGCGTTGCTGGCGATGGACACGCAGGCTGTTCACCAGCTGCCCAATGCTGCCCAGCAGCGGCGCCAGAAAATCGACAAGTGCCGTGTCATACCCGCCCGGACGATTTGCCAGGCCGATCATGGCAATGCAGTGGCCGTGTAAATGGATCGGCACCCCTAGAAAGGCGTTAAGCGGAGGGTGGCCGGGAGGTAGCCCGCCCCGGCGAGGATCCTGGTCGGGCTGGTTGGCAATGACGACCTCCTCATGACGCATGGCATGGCCAAACAGGGTGTCGAGATTGCTGAATATCATGCCGCTGGGCGCATTCTGCGCGTAAAAGTCACGTGATGCGGCGTCCCAGGTGATATCGGTTATCGCATGGGCGACCAGATAAGGCGCTTGCTGTTGATCCCTGAGTACTTCACCAATGAAGCCGTATTCGCTGTCGGTGAGCGCTAACAGGTCATCCAGTAGAAGATTGAGCGCTTGGGTATTGTCACGCTCGTCAATGAAGCTTGCCTGGGCGCGCATAATGGCATGTTCCAGCGCCTGCTGCTTTAGCAGTTGGGTTTCGATACGTTTGCGTGGGGTCACATCGATCATGGTGCCGATGAGCTGGGCAACATGGCCGTTGGTCATCACCGGGTTGCCGGTAATGCGTACCCAGCGCTCGAGGCCCTTGGGTGTCACTAGCTGGTAGATATCGCTGAACGCCCGCTGGTGGTCAGCGGCGGCATCCAGTGCCTGCTGCAGGCGTGCTTTGTCCTCATCCACGTAAACATTCAAGTGGCGAAACATGTTGATATCGTCGTTTTCACCAATGCCGTAGAGCTGGTAGATCACATCATTCCAGTACGTATCCCGGCTGGGAATATCCATTTCCCAAATGCCGATCCCTGCCTGACTGATGGCATGCTGGCCACGTGAGGCCAGGTGACACTCGAGCTGTAACATGACGTTATTGGCGAGCTGGCTCAACAGCTCGCGCTGAAGTGGAGTCAATTGGCGCGGCCGCATGTCCATGACACAAAGCGAACCAATCGCCTGGCCGTTATGGGCGATTAACGGCACTCCTGCGTAGAAGCGGATTTCAGGAGGCTCGACCACCAGGGGCAAGTGCGCGAAGCGAGGATCCTGTGCCGCATCGGGTACTTCAAGCAGGTCGGCAGTTGCAATGGTGTGGGTGCAAAAGGCATCGTCACGTGGAATAGAGGCAGTAGCGCTTCCAATGCCGCTCTTACACCACGCATGGGTATCGTCCACGAGGGTGATGAGCCCGATAGGCATCTGGCAGAGCGTGGCGGTCAGTCGGGTAATGCGATCCAGTTCAGGGTCTTGGGTCTGATCGCCCAGCGTGTAGCGTTTCAGAGTAAACAAGCGCTGCGCTTCGTTGTGGTGTCCGGCGGGCGATACCATGGGCAACCTTTCTGTTATAGGCGCGTTTTAAAATACTTTCCATGATGCCGTCCGCAGTGTCCAGCCAGTCGACAAAACACTGTCAACGGTAGAATATAAGCAAGCACTGCTTTAACGACGCCCATCAACGAAAAGAGCCCGCTGACCGTGAGTCTATCTGAGCTGTTTGCCCGCACCCTTGACGTCACTCTGCCCGTCTTTGCCATGGTGTTTGTCGGCTTGGCGTTGAAGCGCATGGGGTGGATCGATAGGGCGTTTGTCGCGACTGCCTCTGCCCTGGTTTTCAAGGCGACCTTGCCGACGCTTATCTTCCTGAGTTTGGTTAACGCCGATCTGTCTGTGGCACTGGATATACCGCTATTGGTGTTTTTCGCCCTGGCGACGCTTTGCCAATGTGCGCTCAGTTGGGGATGGGCGAGCTTTCGGATCCCGCGTCAGGAGCGTGGTGTCTATGTGCAAGGCGCATTTCGCGGCAACTGTGGCGTGGTAGGGCTGGCGTTGGCGGCGGGGATGTATGGCGACTACGGACTTTCCGCCGGCAGCCTATTACTGGGGGTGGTGATAGTGACGTACAACGTGCTCTCGGTGGTGGTCCTGGCCATGTATCAGCCGGGACAGGCCACCGACTGGCGCAGTCTGATGTGGAAGATCGCCACCAACCCCCTGATCATCAGCGTATTGGCGGCGCTGCCGTTCACCGTCGGGTCGGTCTCGCTGCCCCGTTGGTTGATGACCTCGGGCGATTATTTTGCCTCTCTCACGCTGCCGTTGGCGCTGATTTGCATTGGCGCGACGCTATCGGTACGTAGCCTGCGCGATAGCCAGCAGGTCGCCTTGAGTGCCAGCGTGATGAAGATGGTGGTACTCCCTGCGCTGTCGACGGGGGCCGCCTGGCTGATCGGCTTTTCCGGCCGCGAGCTGGGCCTGCTATTTCTGTTCTTTGCCAGCCCCACTGCGGCGGCAAGCTTTGTGATGGTCAAGGCGATTGGCGGCAACGTCGCCCTGGCCGCCAATATCATCGCCATCACCACGCTCATGGCCAGTGTGACGGTGACTGCCGGCATTTTCTCGCTGCGTCTGCTCGGCTGGATATAGTGCTGTTGCCTTGGCCTGCGCTGCGCCAGCGGTTATACTGCTCGCCCTCATAAGTCCCTGTAGCTCAGTAGGATAGAGCAGCCGCCTCCTAAGCGGCAGGTCGCAGGTTCGACTCCTGCCAGGGACGCCACCCCACTGTTTTAAGAAGTCCTGAGAAATCCAAAAATGATGTGTAACACACTGAAAGACATTATTTTTTAGCCCCGCTTGTTCCCCAGCATTCCTTTCAAAACCGGCTTTCAAGTGGTATACAGAATGGTATATACCTCCGTTCAAAGATGCTTGGTATGCCACCATGACGCTAACTGTACGACAGATAACCGCAACCAAACCTGGCACGAAAGTCCACCCTCTCCGATGGCCAAGGATTAGAACTTAGGATCTCGCCTAACGGGAGCCGTGGCTGGCGTTTTCGCTACACACGCCCTAACGGCAAGCGAAACATGACCAGTCTTGGCGTTTACCCTGATGTGAGCCTTGCAGAAGCGAGAGAAAAACGTACGAATATCAAGCGCCTGCTGGCCCAGGGCATCGACCCGGTTGAGCAAAAGCAGGAAGACAAACGTAAACAGCAATACGCCGCCGAGAACACTTTTAAAGTGCTGGCCATGGAGTGGCACGCCTCAATGGTGCCGCGCTGGAAAGAAAGCTCTAAACGGGCCAATGACAGTAAGCGCGTGCTTGAAATGTACGTTTTCCCCAAAGTGGGGGATCGCGCCATTGAAACCATTCAGCCCCTTGAGTGGCTGGAAATGCTGCGCAGCCTGGAAGATGCGGGTAAATTCGAGCAGAGGCGACGCCTACACGCTTTTTGCAGGGATATTTACCGCTACGCCATCATTACCGGCAGAGCCAGCTACAACCCCCTTACTGATCTAAATACAGCGCTGAAGCCTTACAAGAAGGGGAGCTTTCATCATATACCCCAGCAAGAGCTACCTGAGCTTGTGCGCGACATTGAGGCGTACGACAAAAGCCCTATCGTGCGTATTGGCTTAAAAATGCTGCTGCTGACGGCCGTGCGCCCTGGTGAACTGCGCATGGCTGAATGGAAAGAAATCGATCTGCAAGCCGGGGTGTGGCAGATCTCTGCCGAGCGAATGAAGATGGGCAAGGCGCACCAAGTGCCCCTGCCAACCCAGGCGGTTGAAGAGCTGCGATACCTGCATAAGCTAACAGGCTCTTTCAAGTTGCTATTCCCAGGCCGTAACGATCCAAGGCAACCCCTTTCGAATACCGCATTTGGCATGGCATTAAAGCGCATGGGCTATGAGGGGCGGCACGTACCACACGGGACGCGCCATGTGGTAGCCACCGGCCTTAAAGAACTGGGTTACCCAAGGGAGTGGATCGAAGTCCAGCTATCGCACAAGCTGCCAGGGATCGAGGGTGTCTATACCCATGCCCAACACATGGCACCGGATCAGCGGCCCGCCATGATGCAATTTTGGGCAGACCACCTCTTTGGAACCGAGAGCCGCAACTGTGGGCTATCGTCTTGATATTGCTGAAGCAAGAATGAGCCGGTAGCAGTTTGGTCACTTTTAAAGTTAATATTGATTAGCCCCCCGTAGAGGTGGTGGCCGATAATACCTTTCAGGGGAGCGAGTGATGGCAGACGATAAGATTGTTTTAACTGGAGTTGAGCAAATTTTGGGGCTGCTTGAAGACAGCTCAATAGATCAAATAGAAAAGCTAGATTTCTCTCAATGGCCAAGCCTGAAAATAAAAATTGAGGGTGACAAGTATCACGGCACAATTACTCCAGAGCTTGCAAAGTCGCTCTATGATTTTGTTTACCAACTGAAACGCGGCTATGCTGAAATTAAGTACGGTACCAGCAACCTTCAGAGGCTAAGAAAGGAAGATGTAGCGCTTTTTGACTCCATCACCTTCAGGATTTCGGAAGGGTGTTCTGATGTCATATCTGAGGGGCTTGGAAAAATATTTGATGCCATAGCCCAATGCGTAAAGGACGGTTTTTCAGAGATGACACCTAAGCAAAAGATGGCAACGATAGTTTTACTGGCGTCTATTGCTGCCGGTTACTTCGCCTTTGACTCATATCTTGGTCAACAACATGAGCAAGAAATGGCTCGTATTGATATTGAAGCCCAAGATAACGACTATGCACATACTTCAGAGATTGCGGAAATCGTAAGACAAGCTGCGACTTCTAGTGAACGGGCTGACGAAGCGATCACTGGTTTCCGTCGGCATGTAGAAGCCGGGCACCGTAATATCGTTCAGTCAGTAAGTGATGCTGATCGGATAAATTATTCAGGTCGAGAGCTAACTGAGGAAGATATTGAGCGAATCACTCACGATAGGCCAATAACATCAGACTCCACGACCTTTACGGAAGTTGTCGCTCTTGAGCATGTTAAGAGGTTGATTGTACGTCAAATTGTTACTGTCAGCTTCTACTCTCCTCAATTTGATCGCCAAATTACTATTCAGTACAACATGGGGCATTTAGGTACTAGAAAAGAGGAAAGACTGAAGGAGGCATTTTTTGAAAACACTCATAAAAGTGTAGAGGTTGAATATTCTGCTGTTTTTAATGAGCAAACTGGTGAATTCATCCGTGGAACATTGGTCAGCATAGGCGATATACATACAGGCGTTGGCCTGCATGAAGAATCAGAAGACGAAGATGAATAATTGCAATTAGAAGAATATGGAGACATAACTTAAAAAGGCCCCCAGCAGAGGGCCTTTTCGATTATTGATTGACCATAGGCTCTCACTACCCCACCTCACTCCAAATTAGTCAGAATATCCGCCCTTACAGGTCGCTCTAAAATCTCACTTACTGCCCAGGTGGCGTCTCGCCAGAAGCCACCGATGGCCTTAGCTCGCTCCATGCCCAACGGTGATATATCAATATATGGATAGGTCTCAAGTAGCTTGGCAAAAGCTGTTGAGAATAGCGCTCGAAGGTATAAGCAGTGGTACGCGTCCTCGTCCTGCCACAAGGGCACATGCACGGCTGAAAGTGCGCTGTAGCCTGCCTTTTCTTTTTCCGCTTGCCAGGGCATGAGCGCAGAATTGACGGGGGTCATGGCCTCAATCAACGCATTTTCCAATAGAGGGCCTTTTGAGAGGCCATCGATCACTTGGTAATGCATGCGAGGTGGCTGGCCAGGGTCTATGTCAGGCCAAAAGCCGTTGTTGGGCAGGGCGCGCTCTGAGGTTTCATTGGTGCCTGTATCGGTGGTGGCAATATCGCTCATGGGCCTCTCTACCTGGCTATGTTCATTGTGGTTGGCGTCAAGCTTGTGGCTTTGTGTGGATAAACGTCAAGGCGCCTTGCACAAGGCCATAACCATGCCCACCCGCTTATGACCTTACTCACAAGCCGCTGCCCCAGCAGCGGCTTATTAAGTTTGCAAGGCATAAATTAGTACCTCGGTGTAAGTAGCCCTTCTTACACCGGGCGCTGCTGGATAGGTGTTGGCATGGGCCTCAAGCTTACTAGGGCTATAGAGGCACTTACCCGGAATAACATCACGAGGACATGAGCCAATGACCGAAACCACACAAACCACCCCTTTCAAAACGGTGAGCAAGATCGCGCTTGGCAATCGCTTGCTGCGCCGTAAAGACGTGGAGCAGAAAACCGGAAAGAGCCGTTCAGCCATTTACGAAGGCATCCGCCAGGGCACCTTTCCCGCCCCGGTACCGATTGGCGGTAAAAGCGTGGCATGGCTGGAGGAGGAGGTAGATAGCTGGATTGCCAACTGCCTCGAGGAGCGTAAACGCCAACGCCTGGAAAACTGCCCGGCACCGCTACGCATGACCACTCAACCGCAGGAGCAACGCGCATGAACCAGTTTGAAGTCACCGTTAATGGCACCACGCTGAAGCTGACCGCTGAGGATGTGGTCATGATGTCAACCGCCATGATGGATGCTATGCGTACCCCACGCGAAAAAACGTTCCAGAAGGGCACCACAGGAAATATCTACGCCAGGTTGTTGAATGATCAGGGTGGAAGTGCCCAGCGGTTCAGCAAACACCCGCCTGCTGGTGACGTCGAAACCGACTGCTAACCCCTAGTTCTTAAAAAATAGCCGTAACGCTGCTGGGCAATGCCCAGCGGGTATGGGGAAGGTTTGTCCAAAAATCGTAAAAAAGGCTCCAGAGCGGGGGAGCACTGGAGCCAAAGCGAAGCAAAATGAAAGGGTACACATGAAATCTATCAAATTAAGCACAATTTGCCGCCTGGAAAGCTTGCGAGGAACGCTAAGGAATGCTTACTATATAAATACCGTAGCAAAATCTATGGTCAGGTTTGGCGACCTGAGACTATCTAGGCGCAGTAGCGCCACTAGCATTGCAGGCGCTTTTTTTGTGCCCGTAAAGCTATGTTATGGCGGGCTGCGTGGGGAGACCTTCGGGTCTGCCGGTTCCCTAGATAGCCGGTTCGCCAACCCTGCGCAGTCCGCCCCCAGTCTGTTTGGCGACAGCCGGGGCGGTTCCGAGGAAATATCTAGGAGCTTACCCATGGCCAATCACAGCCAAGGTGCGTCCACGCACACCCAAAATCCTCCCTCGCAAGTCGTAACAGCGCTGATCGGTGCAAAACTGATTGCCTACCGCGTTAACCGCAAGCCTGAACAGCTACACCAGCTGCTGGGTATGGCACGCATGGCCACCGCGCTAAATGTCCTCTCTTATCATGATCATGACCAGCTACTTCTCGAGCTCGAGCGCCTCTGCGTCGAGGAGGTAAGCCATGACTAAGCTAAGCACTACTCCACGCCTGGAAGATGCCCCTTGCCTGACAGAGGCCGAATGCTTATTGATCGATCCTCGCGCCGACCAGGACGCGCTATTTGACCAAGCAGAAAGCCGTCTGGAAGCCGCTAGCAACTTGATGTTTACGCTTTGCCAAATGGACACGCCAGGAGCCAGCGCCGATGCCCGTGATTTAGCTAATGTGGCAATAGCATCGCGCTTTCTGCTAGCTGACTCTCTTGATCTGATTATGGTTGCCCGTAAAGTCGCTAAACGCCAACAAGCGCCTGCCAAGAAGGGGGGCGCACATGGCTAAAACGACTATCCAAAAAATTCAGCAGGTGGCGGCTGTTGCCCTCAACAGCGCTGACATTCTGTTAGCTGAGTGGCTGCCTGATGGGGAGCGCCAGGGCAGCGAGTGGGTAGCGCGCAACACAGCACGCGCCGATGCCTGCCCAGGCTCGTTTGGTGTGTCGCTCACCTCAGGCAAGTGGAACGACTTTGCCGACCAAGACGCCCACGGCGGGGATCTCGTATCCCTGCTCAGTTACCTACGCAACTGCCGACAGATCGACGCGGCCATGCTCATTGACGAGCAGCTTGGGCTGGGCATCTTCCAACGCTCAGGCAGCTCAACTGCACCGCTTCCAAAGCCCTGCGAGGTGCCAGGGAAAGCCCAACGGCGTAAGCAGGCGGAAACGGCAAGGATAGCCGCCCAGGCCCGCGCCGCTCAGGCTGCCCAACGGTTATGGCATACCGCAGCCCCCGCTAATCCTGCGCATCCCTATTTGGTTGATAAGGGGGTAAAGCCCCATCACTTACGGCAATCCGCCCAGGGGCAACTGCTTGTGCCGCTTTATGCGGATGGGCAGTTAGTCAATTTGCAGTGTATCGACCCGCAAGGCCAGAAGCGGTTTTTAAAGGGAGGACGTGTAAGGGGCGCTTATGCGCCCCTTGGCAAAGTGCAGGCCGGTCGGCAGTTGTTTATCTGTGAAGGCTGGGCGACTGGCGCCACGCTTCACGCCCATACCGGGGAGCCTGTGGCGTGCGCCATGAATGCGGGCAATTTGGCCGCGGTAGCGGAAACGCTTCGGGATCGCTACCACACGCTGGATATGGTGATTGCCGGTGACGATGACCGCTTAACGCCGGGAAACCCAGGCCGCACAGCGGCCAATGCCGCCGCGCTATCCGTAGGCGCTTTGGTGTTATTTCCCACATGGCCACCAGATGCGCCCGACTCGCTCAGCGATTTTAATGACTTGGCTCGCTGGCACAGCCAGCAAAGGAAGGCCAAATGAGCGAGCACAACACGCAAGAACAGCAAGCGCATCTTGCTCTGGTGGGCAAGCCCACAGCACCCAAGATCGACACCTTAGAACGCCCGTCGTTTGCAGTGTACGAGGGGCCAACCATCGTCGAGGGCAAGCAGTTCCGTGCAGGCACTTGGTACCACGGCATCAAGCACACCAACAGCGATGAAGCAGGACAGCCGTTTGATCTTTGGCTTTGCGCACCGCTCTACGTGCAAGCGGAAACGATCAATAGCGATGATGGCAGCGTAGGGCGCTTGCTGCGCTTTAAGCATCGTGGCCACGCCATTGAGTACGTGATGCCTATGGAAGCGTTGGCAGGCAAAGGGGAGGAAGTTCTGAAAGCCCTGCTCCGCCAGGGACTGGAGGTGGATTATCACCAGCGCCGTTACGTACCTGCCTATATCGCCAGCCACCACGGCCTAACGCGGATTTTAGCAACCACCACAAAGCCAGGGTGGCACGAGCGTAGCGGGGCCTTTGTACTGCCTAGCCGTATCTTGGGGGGTGAAGACGTTCGTTTTCAGGATAGCGGTAAAGGGGCCCACCTGTTCACAGAGCGCGGCACGTTGGAAGGCTGGAAAAGCGAGCTGGCCACCTACTGCCAGGGCAACCCGGTGTTGATCCTCTCCGTCTGTTGTGCGCTGGCTGGGCCACTACTTTCCAAAGTGGGCGTGAACGGTGGCGGTGTGCATCTGGTGGGCGATTCCTCAAGCGGTAAATCACTCGCCCAGGCACTCGCCGCCACGGTGTGGGGCGACCCCAGCCGGTTTGCTGCATCGTGGGATATGTCCCGGGGCGGTATCGAGATCGAGGCATCGTCACGTAATGACACGGTGCTGATCCTGGACGAAATCAAGCGCGCCGACCCCAAGCGCGTGCAAGAAATGGCCTACGCCATCGCTAACGGCACGGGCAAGGGCACCATGACCCGCGAGCGTGAAGGGCGGCCTAAGCTGTATTGGCGCGTTTTAGCGCTTTCCAGCGGGGAGCGCTCGCTTACCGAACACGCTGCTATTTCAGGCAATGCTGCCCACGCCGGGGCAGAACTGCGCATGGTAGACGTGAACGCAGGCACCCGCACTTACCGCGCCTTTGACGATGTACACGGCATGGGTGGAGCGACCTTCCATAGAAAGCTGACCACGGCCACAGCGCACCACTTCGGCATGATTGGCCCCGCCTTTGTGGAGCATTTAATCAAGGAAACCGACCCTGACTACTTTTATCGGCGGTTTGCTGAGGTACGGGAAGGATTCAACTCTGAAGGCCCCCAGGCGGGAAGGGTAGCGGATCGCTTCGCCATCATTGGGCTGGCAGGCGAGCTGGCAACCACTTACGGAATTTTGCCGTGGGAAGAAGGCACCGCCGCCAATGCAAGCCGACAGCTTTTCCGCGAGTGGATAGCCAGGGTAGGCGACGGTAACGCAGAAGACCGGCAAATACTTAGCGCGCTATCAGATTTTATCGCCATGCACGGGGATAGCCGCTTTTCTGACATCACTGCCCATCTACCCAACCCAGGTATTAAGCACCGGGCGGGTTACTTCGAAGTCGAGGACGGTAAGCGCCTGTACCTATTCAACCGTGCCTCACTGGCAGAGGCCGCCGCAGGCTATGGCCGTGACCGCGTGATACGCACCCTGGAAACCTACAACGTGCTTGCCAAAACCGACAGTGGCCGCCGCCAGAAAAACTACCGCCTGCCAGGAGGAGGGAGCACGCGCTTTTTCGTCATCGATCCCGACAAGCTGGACGGCGAGCGAGGGGGAGAATGATGCAGGGGCTTTTTACGCGTGAACCTAGTTTCTGTGGCAACACTGGCTACAACGGCAACGCCCAGCAACCATGCGGCTTGCAGCCGTTGCCTATTAATAAGAGAGGTGGCAACAAAGGCAACACATATCTTTATATCTATAGAGCACCTGATTTCGTCTGTTGCCGTTTTAAAAAAGCGGCTACAGGTTGCCAAAAAAAATATCAATTAAATCAATGTTGTTACCGATGTTGCCACGTTGCCCACGTTTTTGAAATCAGTCAGGGGAATTATAGGGGAGTGGCTTCGTTCGTTATGCGAACACTTCCTAATTGTCTCCTTGCCGTGACCCATCCCCCTTTCTGGCAGGCGCTTTTCTTCTTTCTTCCGTTTTCCCAACCGTGGGGCCTTGGCTCCACATCGTCACCCTGCACCCCAACCGCCCAATGGAGGGCCTGATGAACCAACCAGCCACTAACACCCAGCAGACCGACCTTAACAGCAACGAGGGCCAGACTATGGAAGCCGCACAACCGGAAGCACAAGCGCCTGCCCCAGGTGGCAAAGCACCTGGACGATCCCTTAGCTACTTTGGTGCGCCTGAAATCGCCCAGTGCATTTCAGAGGAGGAGCTGCACAGGAAAGTCGAGAAGGGATTAAAGGTATATCTCACGCGTCGTCGTAAGTTATCAGAGGTATGCAATGAAATTGACCGGCTCAAAAAAACAATGAGCGCCCTAGAGCAGCAAGGGGAAGAAGCCGATGGGGAGTGGAAACTTAGCTTTCTGAAGGGGTTTGGCAAACAGACCAAAACTGTGCGCGACACGATTAAGCAGAAAACCCAATCCAAGCTTGAGGCCGAGCAAATCAAGGAGATGATCGCGTTACTCGAACCACAGGCCCAGTGGATCAAGATGCATACCTATCTGGCGCGCAGCTTACTGGTTCAGGATAAGAATAGGCTAATCGACCTAGTGACACATAATCGCCTGATTTCAGCAGTAGACAAGCTTTCTCAAAACACGGAGTGCATGGCTGAGTTAGCGGTAGTGGTGAAGTACCTGTTTGAGCGAGTCGATACTGATACCTGCAATGACCATGCTTTCATGGCCTCGCTAGGTATTGATGCCGGTATGCAGAAAGGAGCAGCTTACAGGGCAGTACTATCGGGTGATGATAACGCTCAGCTGAACAGAGAAGTGCATAAGCGCCAGATTGCCGCGCTTGGGGATCTGTTCCTTAGCCGAATACCTGTTAACCATGAGCGTGTGATGCTGCCAGGAACCGAGGTGCCAGAGCGCCTACCGTTTGAGGACTATATGACGATGGTGGTCGTTACTCACCTATTCGCTTCCCGCGTGAGCTGAAAGAGCTTGAAGCGCAAATGAGCTACGTACCCAGCATTGAGGAACTGGATAGCGACGATACCGCCGCTTAGCGCTCAATCATGCCCCTCAAGCCAAAGCCTCGCCTTGTGCGGGGCTTTCTCGTTTCAAGGCATTAGCGAAGCTTACAGCGGCACACAGCGGCTATATGGCTAGGTTGCCAGGGAGTAGGCCCACCCAAACCGCCGCACCCCACGGCGCGTCGTCCCCCGCCCGCCTGCGGTGTTCGCTTGTGGGGCAATTCTTCATGCACCCCGAAAAAATGGGCCAAAGCCCGCTATTGCTGGGCTGTAGGCGGGTTTTGGGTGCATGGAAGTCATGCGAAATCATGCGGATTTATGCGCTTTCCTTGGGCAAGATGGTAAGAAGATCCTAAAGCCAGTCCACCGACTGGCCGATAGTATAGAAAGGCATTTCTGTTAAGGCCTCACTGTGCCGAGGCGTTCCAATGAGTAGCGGTGCAGAGTGGTCTAAAGTCTCAGGTGATTGTGTTTTACAGACGTTGGGAAATGATGAATACTGCTTAAATAATGAAGTACAGATGTGGTAGCCGATGGGTACTAATTGGCTTGTAACAACTGATTCGCGAATCACCAGTCAACGTTGTTAAAGCTTAGGAAAATGTTGTTACTTATTGCATAAGTGCACATGTTTTTCTATATGAATTTTTAAGTGAGCCATTGTGTGCGAAGCTTAAGAAAGCCTAAAATAAAGTTATAAATTTCAGAAAGAGTTGTAATAACTGAACGAGCTTTAGATACATATTGATTGAAATTGCTAGATAGAATTATACGTTAGGAAAATTGCTTGTATATATTTTTCAGACAATCATGCCAGTACGTTTATCCACTCGCACGATGGATGTTTTAATGTCGTTTCATGTAAAAATTAAGGATGCTAAATGATTAAGTGCTTTTTGTCTCATAGTTCTACTGATAAAGAAGGCTATGTGAGTATTGTTAAAAATATAATTAGGAAAGAGTCGATAATTTATGACGAGGATACTTTCGAAGCCGGTATGTCTCCTGGCGAGGAAATAATCAATGGGTTGGATGAAACTTCCCTTTTTGTGATCTTTATATCTGAATCGGCTTTGGAATCGGAATGGGTGAAAAATGAAGTTTTCATGGCAAAAGAAAAGGTTGATATAGGGAAAATTGATAGGATATACCCAATAATTATTGATGAAAAAATTACTTTTGAAGACACTAGAATACCTAGTTGGATGAAAGAAGGATTTAACATTCAGCATATCCGACAGCCAAAAGTTGCTGCTCGAAAGATTAATTCTAGGCTGCGAGAGTTAACTTGGAAAAATCATCCTACTTTACGCGAAAGAGAGAAAATATTTGTTGGTAGAAATGCAAAGATAAAACATGTGGAAGAAAGGTTTGATGATTATGAAAAGGATCCCCCTCTTGTATTTATTGCTTCAGGACTAAACTCTATAGGTAGAAAGTCATTTATAAAGCACTCGCTTAAAAAGTCAAACGTGATTAGGGATTCGTATGAGTTGCCTCAAGTCTCGTTGGATGAAAGTGATAGCGTTGAGGATTTTATTTTAAAAATCAACGATCTTGGTTTTACAGATGCGATAAATACAGAAGACCTGCTAAAAACGGATTTGCATGAAAAAAATAAGATTGCATCAGTTCTTGTTAATGGCATAGTATCTGAAAAAGAACGTGTGTTAATTGAAGATAGAGGCGCAATAGTTCAGTTTAATGGTGAAATAGTTGATTGGTTTACCAACATCATTAACAATATAGCTGACAGAGAGCATTTGACATTTTGTATCTCGAGTAAATTTCGAGCCAATAGGTCTTTGAAACATAGAAATCCTGTGTTCTATATGGAGGAGATTCCCGAACTGGAAAAATCCGAGCGCAATGGACTGTTATCTCGGTACACAAAATTCAGAGGTTTAGAATTGTCACGTGACGAGCTCGGATTTTTTTCAGATATTCTTACCGGTTATCCTGAGCAGGTTATTTATGCAGTGGACATGATCGCTGAAAGTAGTGTATTTGAGGCCAAAAAGAATTCTCACCTTATTCAAGAATACGCTACCGATAAGGCGAAGCTCGTTATCGATTCGCTTAAGAATAACCAACAAGCTCTTAATTTTCTTTATTTTTTGTCAAAGTTTGAGTTCATAAGTTTCGACTTTCTATTCGAATTAACGGATGAGGAAACCTATTTTCCTATACTGAGCGATTTTTTATTGAGCTCTGTCTGTGAGCGGCTAGGCGCGTCCGGCGACTATATTAGAGTTAATGAGGTGATAAAAGATTACATTGATCGAAGCCGCTTTGGAATGCCCACAGAATTCACAGATAAACTTAAAAGCCATGTGCAAGAGTTTATAAATAGCAACGAAGATGATAATAGAGATATTTCCGATTATATATTCTCTATACAAGAAGCATTGATTTCTGGCGAAGATGTTCCAGATAGATTGTTGGTTCCTTCATATTTTATTAAAACAATTAGAACCATATATAAGAGAGGAGGTGGTTCTAACTATAAAGAAGTGTTGAGATTATCTGATAGAGTTTTGCAAAATTCATCGTATCTCCACAAGAACGTTCTCTCACATATTTATTTTTTAAAGTGTCAGGCTCTTGCTCGCCTTAGGGATCCTGAGTTTTTTGGTGTTGTGAAACATGTGCACGAGCCTGAAAAATCGTTTTTGCATGGGTTTTATTATCGAATACAAGGTAGTCAGGATAGAGCAATAAGTAGCTATAATAAAGTTCTGGAAAAGCGTCCAAACGATTTTAGGGCTAAAAGTGAGTTGGTGCTAGTTTATATGCAAAGCGATGAATATGAGCTTGCTTATGAACTCGCAAAACAAATATATATCCGGGCTCCTAATAATCCGATAAATGCCAACAATTATCTTTCATGCATATTTCAAAAAGATAAAAATCAAGCTGAAAGATCACTCATAGAAGAAATCGTAGGAAGACTTGAGTCAGATCCTACTGATAGAGCTCAAGAAATGTATAGCAGTGCGCGTGCAAAGATACTTGCTCACTTTGATAATGATGTTATAGGTGCATACAAACTACTTGAAGAAACGATAAGAAGGTTTCCAGAAGTTACTTATCCTATCTTGACATTGGCAGATTTGGCTATCCAATTTAAGAATACAGATAAACTTAAGCAAGCAATTGCACTTCTTGATGATAAAGAGTCAAAAAATTCCCAAACATACAGAAGCTACATTAGGTACAAGTCAATCTATATAGCTATGACTGGAGATTGCGGTAAGGCTATCTCATTAGCCAGAACAGAATTGAGTGGCGTACGTAAAGAAGCCTTAGATAAGTTTATTAACAGGCTGTCCGCTTTATAGAAAGAGTTCAAAAAATTAACTTTGCAGGGGGTGTGCTAGCTGCACCCCCTATTTTTTTGGTAACTAGACGTGATGACTTTCAGAGGTAAATATGGATGAAAGAAACAGTAGTGAATTGATTTTGACATTAGGTGAAGACTTTAAAAGATGCTACGCCAGTGTTCTAAAGGATGTTGAAGAAGGTGAAAAGCAAGCGGATGGTACTACTATTGCTGATCACGAGTTTAATGCCCGGCAACTGGTTAGGGCTGGTTTTGCTTATATTGAAGGAGTGAGTTTTTCTTTGAAGGTGGCTGCAATCGATGATGCCATTGAAAATGGTGTCAATCTAACTCAAGCAGAAATTGATTTTGCATTTGAAGTGTCTCACCAATTAAATGATAAAGGTGATATTGTTAAATTTAATGCGCATATAAGCCTGACAAAAAATATTAAATTTGCATTTAATCTTTATTCAAAAGCACATGAGTTGAACAAGTCTTTTGATGCTGGGCTTACGTGGTGGAGTGACTTAAAAAAAGCTATAAAAGTTCGAGATAGGCTGATGCACCCACGTACACCTGAAGATCTTGATATTGCGCCAAGTGAAGTAGTCACAGTCATTTCCGCGGTTAGAGGGTTTGAGTCCTTGTTATTTGAGTATTTTGGAAACGAAGCATAACAAGTCGCAGCACCCTCATCTTGCGACTGCTGGGACGCTTGCCCCACATCGCAACTCCGAGCTTGTGTTTTGCGTTATAATAGTGTTGCCAAAAGTATCGGTTTTGGCCGCAAGTAATACGTATGTACCCAAACAGATCTGCCATTGCCTTATGTTATCCAACGGGTACACGGTCAGTTGGTTGCAAATGGAGACGCTGGTATACGAGGTGGTATATTTTATTTTGTTTTTCTCATTAATTTTTCATAAAATCAGTGGTTTATATATTATCTTATGCTCCTGCCAGGGACGCCAACTTGCGTTTATCGCCTATGTGGCAACCTGCCAACAGCTGATACGGCTTGCTGCATGGTGATGAAAAGATCAGCGGATGTGGCCAAGGCCGCCGCGATCATGGCATCAGGATAGTGAACTCTCTTGTTTATTATTTGCCCGCTTTGCTTTTAATTTTAGGGGGCGTATCGGAAAGTGCTCTTTCCTTGGTGCGCCATTTAAGCTTGATTTCCACCTCCTGTTTATCGCCTTCATCGCTTGCGCGCAGCGAGACTTGCAGCAGTTGCTGGGGAGAAAGTACCAGCTCACCCTCGCTTTCCTGGAACGTCAGTTCGCCTTTCTTGACGGCGTTTGCCAGCGTCACCAATAGCTCCTGGGTTGACTGGCGATCCAGCAGCGAGTCGTGACTGAATTTCGTTTTGGACTTCATTTAGCGGGCTCCCGACAGATTTCCCTTGCGGCTGGGTTTGAAGACTTTGGCGTGAGGATAGTCGCAGCTCAAACCGATTACGCCGCGTTTTTTATCGATCAGCGTGACGCCGACGCCGTGGCCCTCAAGCCCTTCTTTCTTGCGTGAGTGAGCGTCCAGGGTGATATCGGCTTCAATATGGATAAGCCCATTTTTTAGCGATAACCGCTGGCCGAAGTGTCGGTTGATATGGCCGTGAACCAGTACCTGGATGCCTGCCCGGCGAGCAACGTAGGCGCCGCGTGGAGTCAGGGGGAGATCGGCTTTGCGGTATTTGGTTCTGAAGGTGTTGGCTAGAGAACCATAGTAGAAGCTGAACAGGTTCTGGTTCATCAGGTTTTGTTTGAAAGCGCGGTTGGCATACTTTACGCCGTGCTTGGCGAGCAGTTCGGCCATGTGGTCATCAAGCCCGGCATGCAGAAACAGGAAGGAGCCGCGTTTTTTTACCAGCCGCATGCGGCGGAAAAACCAGCTGAATTCCCCTGATTTCTTGAGAAACAGCGAACGACACTTCATCGCGGCGGCGTAGACCTGGGGGAGCGTCAGGCCGTTTTTGGCACAGTGTGCCTCAAAGCTCTGCGCCTTGGTGGTCATCTTGGCGAGCTCACGTTCGATACCCTCGTGGGTCAGGAAGCCGGCGGCATAAAAGGGGAAATTATCGAACCAGTCGCTGCCTGGAAACAGGGCTTGTCGGCAGGCCTCTTCTGATGGCACGCCTTTATCCCATTGGGTGTCGGCCAGGTATTGATCGAACACTTCCTTGAACAACGGGATCACCTTCTTGCCCATGCGCACAAAAAGGTGCTGGCTACCGACGTCGGTCTCGCGCTCCAGTGAGAGCAGCCCCATCAACAAGCGAAGGTCGTGGTTGCCGGCCAGCAGGGTGACCTTGGCCTTGAGGCGATATAAGTGGGCGAGGCTGCGCAGCATGGTCAGGTTGCTGGGCCCCTTGTCCAGGCAATCCCCACCCACCACGATATCGGCTTTCTGGCCGAATTTCGTCAGTGCATACTCGCACAGATGGGCGCCGTCACGTTCAATGATACCGGCGGCAAGCAGAGAGGCCTCGAATGCCTCGGCGTCCGCGTGGGGGTCTGAGATAAATACCACCGGGGTCTTGGGCCAGGTGAAGCTCTTTTTCTGCGAACGTTTCAGTAGGATGCCCAGTGCATCTTCATGATTGACCGAGGAGGCGTCATCGGGCCAGGGTACCCACTCGGACGGAAGGCGCGTCAGGATGGCATGGTGGTATGGCTGTTCGCTTACCTTGGGAATAACATTGCATGCGGTCATAGAAGCCATCTTGTTTGTCGCAATCGTTTAATCGAGAGGGTCTGCCGTCTGGCGCTGCTTCCAGTTTCCGTACAGCCGATTCCAGCCGTGCGGGTGCCGCGTGTAAACGACCGGGTGACCGTGAAACATGCTTAACCGTTTAATATCGCTGAAGGGAATGATGTCTAGATGGTAGCAGGCGTGGCGTATGGAGGCGCCGTGGCCCACCACCAGCTGAAGTCGGTTATCCCTGTGCGTCGCCAGCAGCGTGCTTAAATGCGCGGCCACGCGTTCACCTGCCTCCAGCAGCGACTCCGCGCCATCGAAGGGCAGTCTGAAATGGCTGGCGGACTTCCAGCCCTTGGGCAAGGGGGCAAGGCGAGGGTCTAGGGCAACGATCCGTTCTATTTCCTTGACGTCAAGATTGGCCAGGGCCCCCACGCTGCGCTCACAAAGTGCTGGGAAGCTGCGCGAAAAAGCGGGTTCGGTAAACAGCGTTGCCAGCTCTTCACGGAAGATCTCGGCCGTCTGCCAGGCTCTGAGCAGCGTCGAGCAGTGTATCTCGGCATTGAGCCGATAGCCCGACGCGGTCAGCCACTCGCCGAATCGGCGCGCCTGCTCGCGGACGTCTTCTTCCCCTTTTGCGGTGAGCGGGTAAGGCTGCAGGGCGCTGGGAGTATCCGCCCGCTTTAAATAGTCACCGTGTCGAATCAGCGCCAATGCCACCATCAGAGAATACCCCTGGCCTTGAGCAGCGCAATGGCTCGCTCGAAGTCGACGGCCCCGGTCAGGCGCAGTACATCAACACCAGGCAGGTGCTCGGCATACATACCGGCTGATGGGGCGTGTCGGGCGGGAAAACGGCCATCCGCGTGTTGAAAGAAGGCGCCCGGGCTTTTGCGCAGCCCCTCGAGCGCCTCGGGCGTTTTAGCGATATCCACGCGGCTCAAATCGGTGGGCGCCGTCGCGTCCAGTGACCAATCCAGCAATATCAGGCGGTTGAGCGTACCTGATAAGACGGTTTTGTCCTCGCCGTAGGCGTTGGGAATCCGCACGTCGTACTTCTGCTCGATATCCCACAGCTGGTGTTGGGGCATGTTGATAAATCGTTCGCGCTCCTCCGCGGGCAACAGGTTGATCAAGCGCTCGGAATGAACCAGCGTACCCGGATTGACGCGGGGATGCTTGGCGACACCGATAACATCTACCCGACCATTGCCGGGCTTGAACAGAATACGATCATTGGAGAGGAAGCGTGCGCCGGGGGTCTCCAATGCCTTGAGCATCAGCGTGGACTTGCCCCCACCGGAGCTGGCGGCAACGGCGGTGGTGTTGCCATCGATATCAAAGGCAGAGGCGTGGCCCAAGAGGTAGCCGCTGCGCTGGTGATGATTGAGAAATTGATTGTTGATGAAATTGATCACCTGGGATGGGTGTTCCGTCAAGTCGCCAGCCGCCATCGGATCCGTCAACGACTGGAACAGCGCCATGCCAGTGCGTACCTTGTGAATCCAGCGCCCTGTCGGCGTGTCCACATAGGCTTCTTTCAGGCTCTGCGCGCGGGGTCTGGCCTGCTTGACCGGGATCCACTCCCGGCCAGCGACCGCCACCCGCTGGTTCAGTAGCCACAGGCGTAGTTCGGGTGGTGCTGCGCCATCCTCTTGTCCGGCGGCACGCCCGGCCGAGGTCAGGCCCGCATAATAGGACGTGAGGTACGCAAGGATGGAAGGGCAGTCAGCCATCAGGCGCATTGTGAACCCATAGAAAGTCAGCACTAACTCATGGCGGCAGGCGGTTCTGGCCTCGGCAATCTGCTCATCGTCAAAAAGGTCGATCATTGGCCAGCCTCTAATTGGCGAAGCACATGATCACACAGCTTTTCGGCGGCATCGATGCCACAGCCTTTGCTGGCGCCGCTGAACCCGCCGAACGCCGACACCTCAAAGACCACAGGACCGTCTTCAGTCAAGGCAATGTCCACGGTGGTAAAATTCAGATCAAAGCACGACTGCGCCTTGCGGCCCAGCTCGATCAATTCAGGGCTGGCCTCATAGGGCTGATATTGACCCCCGCTGTGTATCGTCGTGTTCCAGGACGTGTCGTCAGCGACGCGGGCATAGGTACACAGGTACTCGCCGCCGAGAAACACCATGCCGAGATCCTGGCCGCCCAGGTTGACGAATTTCTGCACATAATAAAGGCCATGCCGGGCCTTGAATGTTTTGAGCTTTTGCTTGTTCACGTCGATCCCGTCTTCGGCTTCCAGCACGACCATGCCGCGCGCCTTGGTCGAGTAGAGCGGCTTCAGGATCGCTTTGCCGAACGCCTGGATGGCGTCCAATGCGGCATCGGTGCTTTCGGTGACTCGCGTTGCAGGCAGCGGAACACCGCCTGATGCCAAGGCGGCGGTACCCTCCAGGCGATTAATCAGGCGGCCTACCTGGCCCGGCGCGCTGAAACAGCGCACGCCACTTGCTTCAAGGCTGCGGAGCATGCGTAGCCGGTCATCGGCGGCAGGGGAGTAGGCTTCGCTGATTTTTTTGATGATCACGCCGTCCAGCGCGTTGAGCAGGGTGTCACGGTAACGCAACCTGCCGGTATCAAGCTCCAGCACTACCTCCGCCATATCCACCACGCAGCGGAAGCCGGTGTGCGCTTCCAGGTGATCCGCGAGAACCTCGGTTGACCATTTGCCAGGTATCCCGATGACCGCAATCCGCTTGTTAATCACTAAAAATATCCTCTAGGGGCAGCCTATACTTGCCTGATTTGTCGGGTTTGAGAAGCGATATGGCTTCAAGCAGGTAGTTCGCTCTAAGAGCGAGTCTGTTGGCAAAGGGGGTGTCATAAATAAAACGCGTGGAGGTGGCAAAGGAACGCCCCAACGCAATGGCCAGCCGCGCATCAAAGCCTGCATCTTTATTTGCCTTGGCAAACCGGCGAGCAAACCAATACAGCTGCTTGATCAATGCCATCAATTCGGCCCTGGGCGCCGCATCCATGATGGGAAGCCGATAAATCGACGCCATCAGTACAGAGATATCCTGCACGTAATCCGAATAGGAGGCGCGGTGCAGGTCGATGAAGTAGATACGATCGGTAAGCTCATCGTAAAGCAGGTTGTCAATGTTAAAGTCTCCGTGGATCAGCACGGAAAAAGGCGCTCGGAGCGCATGTTCCAGAGCCTCGACGCGATCGATCAGCTCATCAAAGCCGGGGCGGTGCAGACCGCAAAGCGTTTGGCGTGTATTGAACAGGGTTGGATGCGTGTGGCGGGTTTCGGGCATGCGCTTGCGCAGCTGCTGCATATATTCTGGTTGCGCCGGTTCTTGGGTGCGCGACGTCTTCCAGATTTTCCTCAGCGTTCGCTGTAGTGTATGAACCAGTTGGGCGGCTGATGCCCATTGGCTGTTGAGCAGCATGGACTCCAGCGTCTGGCCTGGAAGGTGCTCGATGACCATGGAACCCAGTTCATCCCCCTGTTCGACATGATGCGAGAGCACCCTGGGGGCCACCTTGGGATAGACGCGCTTCCACTGGTCAACCCCATCCAGTTCTTCAATGACCTTCTGGCTTTGGCCTTCTTTATAGACGGCCATCATGTTGCCTGAGGCGGCATGCTCGGCTTTTAGCGTGGCGATGGTGCTGCCGCTCCGCGTAAGCGCCAGTCGCTCGACGGTAAAGTCGTCACTCTGCGAGGTCATGGCGTGAGCCGCATTCTGCAACTGCTTGTAGTTCTGCAAGCGAACGGCTGGGCCAAAGTTGGTGGCCAGCAAGGCATCGGCCAGGGCCGCCAGCAGGTGGATCATGCGGTGGAGCTGAAAATCCACCGCGCTGCTGTCAGCGCCCGACCCGCCCGGTTCAGCAATCAAGGCTAGCCGGGCGGTCATCTTGGATATCCTGCGCCCTATTTTCAGGCCCTGGCGGGTATTCGCATCATCGATATTGATCATCAAAAGCTTCAGCGACTTGCCGACGGATCGAACCAGCTTGGCGTACTCTTTTCGCGTCTTGTCGGAAAGCTGTTGCAGGGGCTTGATAGCAGTGAATTCAAGGCAGGCCTGGCCAAGCTGATCCAGTAATCGGGCCAGGCGTTCGAGCGATTTGGACTGCTGAAACCCCTGTCCATCAACCTTGCGTCTTTGCACATCCAGGGCGACGGCCAGTTCGACCTTTTCCAGCAAGGTGCTGCGATAGCCCTTGCGATTGATCAAGCGCTGAGCAAGCGATTCACTGGGCTGAGTCACATAAACTTCAAGTAACTCGAAGTGATTTTCAACTTCGAATCGTAGAAAATAAACATGCTCCAATATCGACGTATTGATACGCTGCCTCACTTGGATAAAGTGCGCTTAGATGGTTACCGCATCTTATTATTAGCATTATAAATAACAGTGTCGTCATTTACGTTACATTTTTCTTACAGTTCAAAGAGTTGCATGAAGAAAAGACGTTTCAGCGGGGGCAGCATGTGTCTGCCTCGGGAGCTTGCCAGGGGGCAAGACCTGCGCCTCGCCAGATACCGAAAAGCCCCCGAGCTGGGTCCGAAGATACTTTTTTTCAGCGGCGGTACGGCGCTGAGACATTTTTCTGATGTGTTGACGGACTATACCCATAACGCCATTCATCTGGTGACGCCCTTTGATTCGGGGGGCAGTTCGGCAGAATTGCGCCGGGCCTTCGCGATGCCTGCGGTGGGCGACCTAAGGGCACGCCTGCTGGCGCTGGCGGACGATTCGGTCACCGGGCACCCCGAGGTGGCGGCACTGTTTTCACACCGGCTTGCCGCGAATGGGCTGGAAGGGGCGGCAGCCAAGGCGGCGCTTGAGCAAAGTCTGCAGGCGCTAGTCAGTGCCAAGCATCCGCTGATCAAGGCGATTGCCGACCCCATGAGGTCGCTGATCCAGAGCTACATCGCCGTGTTCTATAAAAACATGCCCGAGGATTTCAATCTCGACGGGGCCAGTGTCGGCAACCTTATCTTGACCGGTGGCTACCTGATACATGATCGTTCCCTGGATCCGATCGCCTTTCTGTTTGGCCAGTTAATCAAGACACGCGGCACTGTGCGCACGACGACAGATGCCGACCTTCAACTGGAGGTGCAGTTAGCGAACGGCCGCAAGATTATTGGCCAGCATCGCTTTACTGGCAAAGAGACGGCTGAAATCGACTCGCCTATCAAGTCGATAAAGCTAACAGGTGAGGCGGATGATATTGATACTCTGGATGCCTCCAAGGTGTGCAAGGAAACCCGCAAGCTGATTGACGCTGCAGAGCTGCTGGTGTTTCCGCCGGGCAGTTTTTACAGCAGTGTCATTGCCAACCTGCTGCCCAAGGGCATTGATAGAGCATTGGCTAAAAATCCGTCACCCAAGGTGTATGTGCCAAGCCTGGGCACTGATCTGGAAGCCCTCGGGATGACGCTGGTGGATCAAGTCCAAGTGCTCAATGCGCACCTGTCCAGCACGCCAGCGCCGCCCCCATCGTTATCGTCTTCGCTAGATTTTCTGCTGTTTGATTCGCGCCTGCTTGAGGTATCGAACAAGCAGCTTGACAAGATACGTAACGAAATGGGGGTGCAAGTGATTGACGTGGATCTTGCGCCGCCTAACGCTGCTGCCCATCGTTACGATGATGTCAAGCTAGCGGAGGCGTTACTTGGGCTGACGTGATAGCCCCTCCCTGTGAATGATCTGGCGCGGTCAATGCGCCTTGTTGCAATGCGTTGATAAACTGTGAAACACCACAGCTGGCGCGACGTTGCGCTTGGCCGTTACATTTTTTTCAGAGGCCGGTAGATTCAACGCTACAAAAAAGCAGTGCCTTATTTTCCAAGGATGGAGCTATCACGCGATACCCAACACAATTAAACGGTGATGCCATGCTGGAAAAGTTAGACAAAATCAGTGTGAAATACTCCCTTGCCTTCATTCTGATCGCCCTGTCGTTACTGGGCGTTGTGGTGGCCGATAGTCTACTGGTCCAGTCCATGCGCGAGCGTATGCTGGCCTTCAGTGGCTCCTTCAATCCTGCGGTATCGGCGGTGCTCAACGCGGATCGTGACCTCTACCAGGCCCGGGTCGCGGAGCTCGAGGTGCTGCGCGTTGCATCAGGTAGCCAGGCAGCGGAGGATCAGTATGCGACGTTTCAGGAAAATGCCGAGCAGGCCTACGACCGCATGCACGACTTCCTTCGCCTGCTTGACGCCTACCCTCAGGTAAGCGATGGGCTGGGAGACTTCGAGGCGCGGTTTGACGCATGGCAAACCGCCGCCCAGCGGGTGTTTGACCTGCACGAAGCGGGGGAACTCAGCGCTGCCGATGCCCAGGTGGAAGGAACGTCGCTGGATGCCTTCGAAAGCCTGCGGACGCTTTATAACCGTGCGGGAGAACAGGCAGACCAGCGTGGGCTGGCGCTCGAGCAGGAAACCCTGTCCGACGTGGCGGTTCAGCAGCGCTGGGTGATGGGCTTTACCGCGCTGGTGCTGCTGGGCACGCTGGTGCTCGCCCTGGTCGGGCCACGCTTGATGTCCCGGGCCATCCGCCAGGTCAGTCAGCGAATCCATGACATTACCGATGGGGGTGGCGACCTTACCGCCCGTATCGAAAGCCGGCGTCGCGATGAGATTGGCGAGATGGCGCGCGAGTTCGATGGCTTTATCGCGCTGATGGACAAGAGCTTTCAGGCGGTGCGCGACGGCGCCCGCAACGTCAAGCACGCGTCAAGCGAGATCGCCTCAGGCAGCGAGGATCTGGCGTCGCGTACCGAGCAGCAGGCATCTGCCTTGCAGGAAAGCGCAGCCAGCATGGATGAGATGTCGTCGATTGTACGCCAGAACAGCGAATCAGCGACCAATGCCGATTCGCTGTCGAGCCACGCCGCCGAAAAGGCCGAAAAGGGTATTCAGGAAGTCCAGCGTTCGGTGACCTTGATGCGGGAGCTCGAGACCAGCTCGCGCCAGGTCAGCGAGATCGTCAACGTCATCGATTCCATCGCCTTTCAGACCAACCTGCTGGCGCTTAACGCTTCCGTAGAAGCCGCGCGGGCCGGCGAGCACGGCCGAGGCTTTGCCGTGGTAGCCAGCGAGGTACGCAACCTGGCCAGTCGCACCTCTGATTCTTCCAAGGAAATTCGCCAGATTATCGAAGAAATCAGCGAGCGCATCTCCAGCGGTGCTGAACAGGCGGTGCGCAGCGGCGAGGGCATTCAGGAAACCGTCGAGGCGATCCGTCAGGTGTCGGGGCTCATGAACGAGATATCGCTGGCCGTGCGCGAGCAGGAGGCCGGCATCCAGCAGGTGGGGGTCGCGCTGACCCAGATGGATTCCGCAACGCAGCAGAACGTCGCCCTGGTATCACAGACCAGTGGGTCGGCGGGATCTCTCCAGCAGGAGGCGACGCGACTCAGCCAACTGGTCGAGGCCTTCAAGCTGAGCCGTGACGAGGGGGCCGCCGATGCGTCCGCCCCGTTGCCGCTGGCGAACTCGAGCACCTGGTAAAGGCGACCCCTGACCTTCTCTCTGACAGCGTGGACGAAGTGAGGCGCGTTCAACGCTTACGGGCTTGCCTTGGCATCGACATCCATCAATAGTAGCGGCAAGTTTGTCGGGCTCGTGGTTGAAGTTGGAGAGAAGGTCAATTGTTATGCGTTTGAATTACCAGGGGCCGTCACCCGAAAAGGTGGGATTTTTATTGTTGCCGCAGTTTTCGATGATGGCTTTCTTTGCCGCCGTCGAACCGCTGCGGATCGCGAACCGAATTGCCAACCGCCCGCTGTTCGACTGGATATTGATCAGTACCGACGGCGGGCCGGTCACTGCCTCGAATGGCATGACCCTGATGGCCGACCAGGCCAAGGGCGAGGTGCATCATCTTCCTACGCTTGCGGTATGTAGTGGTTTTACGCCCGAAGCGCACCTAAACCGACCCTTGATGGCCTGGCTTCACCAGCTTGATCAGGTGGGCTGCTGCCTGGGCGGGATCGATACAGGCGCCTTTCTGCTTGCCGCCACGGGGCTGTTGAAACACGAGCGGGTGGCGCTTCATTGGGAGAGCCTGCCCGCCTTTCGTGAGCGCTTTCCGGGTATCGACACGACTGATGAGCTTTACGAGCTGGGCGAGCGCCGCTTTTCCTGCGCGGGCGGCGCGGCGGCGATGGACATGGCGCTGGAGGTGATTGCGCGACGCCATGGCGCCAAGCTGGCCATCGATGTCTCCGAACAGCTCATCCATGACCGTATCCGTACACGCAGTGACCAGCAACGCATGGCCCTGGTGAAACGCCTGGGTACCCACAACCGGCGCGTGGTCGAGGCGGTGGCGCTCATGGAGCAGAACCTTGAAGAACCGCTTGCGCTCGAAGAGGTGGCCAGCCGGGGTGACGTGTCGGTTCGCCAGCTGCAGCGCCTGTTTGAACAGGAGCTTAACGCCACGCCGCGGCAATGGTACCTGCAGCTACGTATCAAGCGCGCCCGACGGCTACTGTCCGAGACCGACTTGTCGATACTGGACGTGGGGATCGCCTGCGGATTTGGCTCGTCGTCCAGCTTTGCCCGCGCGTTTCGGGCCTATTACGGCTACTCGCCCCGGCAGGTACGCCAAAAAACCGCGTGAGCGCCAGTATGTGGCGTGTTGTATCTTTAAAGCGTCGCTTAATGCCTAGTAGTAGGGTGATAGCCGCGCATACTGGCGGAACCCAATCAACAAGAGGTTCAAGCCACATGTCTACCACACTTAAATCCATGTCGTTGAAGGCGGGTTTTGTACTATCTGCATTGGCTGCGTCGCCTGCCATGGCCGAGCTGGATGAGCTTCGCTTTGGCGTGCCGCCGTGGCCCGGGGTGACGGTAAAATCCGAAGTAGCGGCGCAGCTGCTCGAGGTGATGGGGTATACGTCGCGTCAGCAGGATCTGGCCGTGAGCGTCATTCTGGAAGGCCTGTCGAATAACGACCTGGAAATCTACCTGGGGGGTTGGTATCCGGTGCAGACGGATATGGTCGAGCCGCTGGTGGCCGACGGCAAGGTGGAAAAAGTCGTTTCCAATATCCGCGGCGCCAATTCCGGGCTGGTGGTTCCCCAGTATGTTTATGAGGCAGGCATCACCACGGTGGCCGAGCTGGCCGAGCACCACGCGCGCTTTGACGGTGAAATCCAGGGAATCGAAGCCGGTACCGGCATTAACGAAGCGATTCTTAACGCCATTGATAACGATCTGGCGGGCCTGGGTGACTGGCAGCTTCGCGAGAGTTCTACCTCGGCCATGCTGGCGCAGGCCGAGCAAAAAATGGCCGACGAGGAATGGGTCACCTTTGTCGGCTGGGAGCCGCACTGGATGAACGTGAGCTTTGACCTGGCCTACCTGGCCGATAGCGACGATGCTGGCGTGGCCTCCATCGAAAGCACGGTATGGACGATTACACCGGCCAACCTGGCGGACGAAGCGCCCGAAGTTCACCGCTTCCTGTCGCAGTACGTCATCGATATTGACGATCAGAACGAATGGGTGCACGAGTACAGCTACGAAGAGCGCCCGGCAGATGACGTCGCCAGCGAATGGATTGGCAATAACCTGGATACCGTTGCCGAGTGGCTGGACGGTGTTGAAACCCGCGATGGTAAATCGGCCATCGAGCAGGTGCGGGCCCAGTATGGTTCCTGATAGTACAACGCCTGATAGCACGGCGCAGAACGCCTGAGCCGCGATCAACGCCAAGCAGCGCCTTACCCGTCAAGGCGCTGTTTTAGCGTTTGGCAAAAGCCCTGCCAGGCAACGCCCATCGCGGGTAGCTGCGCCTGGGCGTGAAGGGCGGCGTGCACCATGTGCGGAGCGCACCGGTAACCCACCGACACGCCTGCATGGCGCCAGTCGGCGATGGCAGCCTCGATGGGGCGAGTCAACGGATCCCGCGCGACGGTCAGTATGTCGATCCTGTCGGCAGGTGGGTGCCTGTCACGCTCGTGGGCAATGGTGGCAGGGCACTGCTGGCGAATGCTTAACACATCATCCCGTGACAGCAGCGGTGCATCGTCGCCCAGGCATTCAGGCGAAAGCCCGCCAACGGCTGGGTAGATCAACCCCAGCGGCGGCGCTTCGTTAAGCGGATGGGCAAGGTCGATGGTCAGTCGGCCGCCTGCGCTATCACCCACCAGCGCGACCGGCTGAATGGCGTCGAACACCACACGGCAGTCGGCCAGCATGGTGGCGTAATCCACCTCCGGCGCGAGACGATAGTTCACGCTCACTACCGCATGGCCTGAAATGTCTGCAAGGCTGGCGGCGGCACCATGGTGGCTCTCGACCGAGCCGAGGGTAAACCCGCCGCCGTGGATAAACAGCACGTAGCCGGGGAGTGGCGACGCCGGCATAAAGCGGCGTACGCCAACGCCCTCGATGATGCTGTTTGCCACCCGCATCCCGGCCGGGTCGGGCGGGGCGAACCCCCGGCAGAGCCTGTCGTAGGCACAGCGGGCCTGGGCCAAGGGCCGGGCTTCCATGGCGGCAAGCCCGGCGTCAAAGCGTCGAATGAAGTCTTCTACGCGCATGGTGTGGGCAGCGCTCAGCGGCGGATGCCGATGGTGCGGCCCGCAAGCTCTGGCCAGGCGTCTTTATCCGCCTGGGGAAGAGTGGCAACCCGATGGGCCACCGGGGAAGGCAGCGGGCTTGGCCGGCCGGTGGTTGGCTGCATGCCCATCAGCATTTGTTCGCTGGTGGCCAGCAGGTTGCCCTCGGCATCGCGCATGGCGAAAAACACGTGCAGGCGCTTGGCATCGCTATCCAGTAGCGTCAGGTCGACGCTAAGCGACTGGCCCTGGTGTGCTTCCCGGCGATAGCAGAGATGGGTTTCCAGCGTATAGAGGGTGTAGCCGAAGTGCTCGCGGCCTGCTTCATCCAGCCCGATGTGGTTGATCAGCGCCTCACAGGCCAGGGAGAAGACGCGGGCATACGCCGCGTCGTTCATGTGACCGTTATAGTCGACCCACTCAGCGGCTACCTGCGTCGCATAGATGTTCATTAGATGCGTCCTTTTAGGCCTTCGGCTTCCGGCCAATATTTATGCACGACGTCGAGCAGTTCAACCAGGAAGTCGTCCCGTCGCCGGTCCAGCGCCGCGACGGAACGTCCCGCCGCCTGATGCTCACAGCCTTCGACGACCTTGTCGATCAGTTCGTCGGTGAGTTCGGGCGCCTCCAGCTTGGTCCAGGGCAGTTTCAGCGCGGGGCCGAACTGCTCCAGCATATGGCGCATGCCTTGATCGCCACCGGCCAGGTGAAAGGTCAGGAAGGTACCCATCAATGACCAGCGCAGCCCGCAGCCGTAAACCACCGCCGCGTCGATCTCTTCGGTGGTTGCCACGCCATCGTTGACCAGGTGCAGGGCTTCCCGCCATAGCGCTTCCATCAGGCGGTCGGCGATGTGGCCCTCGATTTCGCGGCGCACCAGCAGCGGGCGCATGGCGAGCGCCTGATACAGCGCCTGCGCGCTGGCAAGCTGCTCGGGCTGGGTGACGTCACCGCCGACAAGCTCCACCAGCGGCAGCAAGTAGACCGGGTTAAAGGGATGCGCGACGATCACGCGCCTGGGCGCCTGCTGGCAGTGCTTTTGCAGGTCGGTGGGTTTGAAGCCTGAGGTAGACGAGCCAATGATGACGCCGGGTGCGGCAGCAGCGTCAATGGCCGCCAGAATATCCTGCTTGAGGGCCAGGCGCTCGGGAACGTTTTCTTGAATCAGGTCAGCGTCGTTCACCGCCTCTTCCAGCGTATTCGCAAAGGTTAATCGCTCAGGGCTGGCACCGGTGGCTAGCCCCAGCTGGGTCAGCGATGGCCAGGCGTTGTCGACAAACGCGCGTGTGCGGGCAGGGGCGTTGAGGTCTGGGTCGAAGGCAACGACGTGCCAGCCCTGGGCGAGGGCGCGGGCAATCCAGCCGTTGCCGATTACGCCGGTGCCAATCACGGCCAAGCGGTTCATTGATCACCTCCTGCGTCGTGACCCATGAGGTTGCCGGACGCCGGGTCGCGCAGTTTCAGGTGCGCGCGGGTTTCGGCGGGCGTCATCACGCGGGCGCCAAGGTGCTCGATCAGGGTCGAGGCTTTTTCCACCAGCTGGCCGTTGTTGGCCAACACGCCTTTCTCCAGAAACAGGTTGTCTTCCAGTCCGACCCGGGCGTGCCCGCCGAGCAATACCGCCTGCGCCACCATGGGCATCTGGTGGCGGCCAATGCCGAAGGCGGCCCAGTTGGCGTTGCTGGGTAATTTGTTGCGCATGGCCAGCATGGTCTCGGTGTCGGCTTCGGCGCCCCAGGGAATGCCCAGGCAGAGCTGATAGAGCGGGTCGCCGTCGATCAAGCCTTCTTGCTCGAGCTTTCGAGCAAACCAGACGTGGCCCAGGTCAAAGCACTCGAGCTCCGGCTTGACGCCTGCCGCCTGAACCAGGCGAGCGTGTTCGCGCAGCCAGTCGGCGGGGTTGACGTAGACCATGTCGCCAAAGTTGAGGCTGCCGCAATCCAGTGTGCACAGCTCGGGGAGCAGCTCACCGACCGGCGCATGGCGCTCGGCCGGCGTTTGAATATCGGTGCCCGGGCCGCCGCGGGTAGGATCGTTTACATCGGGTATCCAGTCGCCGCCGCCGCCGGCGGTGATGTTCATGACGATATCCACATCCGCCTCGCGAACACGTTCCATCACTTCGCGGAAATGGTCTGCCGAATGGCTGACGCCGCCGGTTTCCGGGTCGCGCACGTGGATATGCGCGATGCTGGCCCCGGCGCGCGCGGCGTCAATACAGGAGGCCGCGATGGCCTTGGGTGTGACGGGCACATTGGGGTTCTTGGCGGTGGTATCGCCCGCGCCGGTGACGGCACAGGTGAGGATGACAGGGCGGTTCATGGCGTGCTCTCCAGCAAGCAGTTTATTCGCCGACCAGTGTGTCGTGATGAGTAGACAAAAGTTGTCACAAGGCGTCACTCGCTATACGCAAGATGCTATTGCGCGTGTCTCTACCCCCGACTTCTGTCGGTGTATTGCCTTTGATGGCCTTTGTGACTGGGTAAAAAGGGTGATTATCAGCGACCAAAGTATAAGCCATCAGGGCTTTCTCCTTTCTGAACTAACTACCATACTAGTCTTGTCAGAGGCGGTTGCGACCTGCCTCATCGATTTGGATCGGGACTCGTTGCTATGCACACCACATTACAGACGCTATGGCAGGAAACGCGTGAAACGGAGGCTGTCCGCCAGCGGCTATTCCAGGTGCTGAGGCAGTCGATCATCCAGATGGTGCTGGCCCCGGGGCAGGCGCTATCGGAAAAGGAGATCGCGGAGACGTTCATGGTCAGCCGCCAGCCGGTAAGGGAAGCCTTCATCCGGTTGTCAGAAGCCGGGCTGGTGGAGGTAAGGCCGCAGCGTGGCACCTATGTCGTCAAGATATCCCAGCAGGCGGTGCTCGAAGCGCGCTTTGTCCGTGAGGCAGTGGAAGTGGCGATCGTCAAGCAGGCCGCTGAGCAGGGACTCGCCCCGGGCATCCTGACGGATCTGCATGATTTATTGGCGCGGCAGCGCCGCTGTGTCGAGCCAAATGATTACGACCGGTTCTACCGCCTCGATGAAGCATTCCATCGGACCCTGTCGCTTGGCGTCAAGCAGCAGGTCGCCTGGAAAGTGATTGAAGAAGTCAGGGCGCAGCTTGATCGCGTCCGCTATCTCAGCGTGCCGGACAGCACGCCGTTATCCCGGCTGGTCGATCAGCATACCCGCATCGTGGCGGCCATTGAGGCGCGCGATGCCGCCCAGGCCGAGCAGGCGATGTCGGTGCATTTGCGCGAGATTCTGGTCTCGATGCCGGATCTGATGCGTCGCTTCCCCGACCTGTTCGACGTACAAGACAAACAACCCATGATGCAGGAGGCGATGCCATGAAGATTGAGCGTGCGTACACCATCGTGACCTCGCCGGGGCGCAACTTTGTGACGCTTAAAATCGTGACCGATCAGGGCGAGTACGGCATTGGTGATGCGACGCTCAATGGTCGTGAAATGGCCGTTGTCGCTTATCTCGAAGAGCACGTGATTCCCGCGTTGATCGGCCGCGACCCTCAACGTATTGAAGATATCTGGCACTTCCTCTATCGCGGCGCTTACTGGCGGCGTGGGCCCGTCACCATGACGGCCATTGCCGCCGTCGACATGGCACTGTGGGATATCAAGGCCAAGCTGGCGGGCATGCCGCTTTACCAGCTGTTGGGCGGTAAGAGTCGCGACCGGGTGATGGTCTACGGGCATGCCACCGGCCGCGATATCGATGCCTGCCTGGAAGAGGTCGCCCGTCATGTGGACGAGGGCTACAAAGCCGTTCGCGTTCAGGCGGGGGTGCCGGGCATTGCCAGCATCTACGGCGTCGCCAAGAAGGACGGTGAGCCCTACGAGCCCGCCGATGCCGACCTGCCCGCCGAACACGTCTGGAGCACCAGCAAATACCTCAACCATGTGCCCAAGCTGTTCGCCGCCGTGCGGGAGCGCTTCGGCGATGACCTGCACGTGCTGCACGATGTGCACCATCGACTGACACCCATCGAGGCGGCCCGGCTAGGCAAGGACGTCGAGCCCTACCGCCTCTTCTGGCTCGAGGACTGCGTGCCGGCTGAAAACCAGGAGGCGTTTGGCCTTATCCGCCAGCACACCACCACACCGCTGGCGGTGGGCGAGGTGTTCAACAGCCTGTTTGACGCCAAGGCGCTGATCGAAAATCAATGGATCGACTATATCCGCGCCACCCTGACCCACGCCGGGGGCATTACCCATGTGCGCCGGATCGCCGATCTGGCCGGGCTTTATCACGTGCGTACCGGCTTTCACGGGCCGACGGATCTTTCCCCGGTCTGCCTGGGCGCCGCGATTCATTTTGACACCTGGGTGCCCAACTTCGGCATTCAGGAATACATGCCGCATACCCAGGCGACGGATGAGGTCTTCCCCCACGATTATCGCTTTGAGGATGGCCATTTCATCGTCGGCGAAACGCCGGGGCACGGTGTCGATATCGACGAACAGCTCGCCAAGCAATATCCCTACAAGCGCGCCAGCCTGCCGGTTAACCGGCTGGAAGACGGCACGCTATGGCATTGGTGAATTCCTGGTACAGGTGAGGAGATTGAAGTCCATGAAGGCATTTCAGGTAAAGGCGCCGCACGACTACCAGGTGGCGGATGTTGAACCGCCCAGGGCGGCTCCCGGTGAAGCGCTTGTCAGGGTGGCCTTTGCCGGCATCTGCGGCTCGGATATGCACATTATCCATGGTGATAACGCCTTCGTGCGCTTTCCACGCGTCACCGGCCACGAGTTTGCCGGTGTCGTGGAGTCGGTGGGGGAAGGCGCGCTCGGCGTCGCCGTTGGCGACCGCGTCTGCATCGATCCGGTCATCAGCTGCGGTCAGTGCTATCCCTGCCGTATTGGTCGCCCCAATGTGTGCAGCTCGCTTGAGGTCATCGGCGTGCACCGTAACGGCGGCTTTGAAGAATTCGTCACCGTTCCCGTGGAGAACCTGCACCACCTGCCCGAGCACATAGGGCTGGATGCGGCGGCGCTTGTCGAGCCCTACACCATCGCCGCCAACGTGCTCGATCGCATGCAGCCCCACCCGGGTGACCGCTTGTTGATACTGGGGGCCGGTGTGATTGGCCTGACGATCCTGCAGATGGCGCTGGCCAAGGGGATCAAGGACGTCATCGTCACCGACGTCATTGACGAGCGCCTGGCGGCGGCAAGGCAGCTCGGGGCGACGCAGGTCTTCAACAGTCGCGAGCAGGAGGTGGAAACAGCGCTGCTTGACTTGACCGGAGGCGAGGGCGTGCCGCTGATTGCCGACGCGGCCTGCGTGCCGGCGCTGCTGCCGCAAATGCTGCGGCTGGCGTCGCCGGCAGGGCGCATTGGGCTGCTGGGCTTCAGCGTGCAGCCCAGCGAGCTCGTGCAGCTGGAGGTGATCAAGAAAGAGCTGACCCTGGTCGGGTCACGACTCAACAACCGCAAGTTTCCGGAGGTGCTCGAGCTCATGGCAAGCGGGCAGCTGGATCCGTTGGCGCTGGTCAGCCATCGGTTGCCGTTAAGTGACATGCCCAGTGCTATCGACATGCTTGATCACCGACCAGAAGAGGCCCGCAAGGTACTGATTCAGATCGGTACTCGAGGGTAACCACGCCAACCCACGCGCGTTAACAATCAACAATACGAAGTGCAGGAGAAAGACAATGATCAAACAGCTTATCACCAGCGCCGTACTGGGCGCCGCCCTCGTCGGCAGCCATTCGGTCATGGCGGCCGACATCACCCTGAAGTTTGGCCATCTGGCGAACGAGGAGAACATCTGGCACCAGGCCGCCGAGAAGTTCAAGGAAGAGGTCGAAGCGAACTCCGACGGGCAGATCGAGGTGCGCCTTTACCCGAGTGAGCAGCTCGGCAACGAAATGGACGTGATCAACAGCATCCAGTTGGGCACTGCGGACATGACAATCACCGGGGAAAGCCTGCAGAACTGGGCACCCAAGGCGGCCATGATGGCGGTGCCCTATGCGTTCAGGGATTCCGAGCATCTGCATGCCGCCGTTAATGGGGAGGTAGGCGACGAGATCGAGGCGCAGATCACCGAGCGAACCAATCTGGTGCCGCTGGCCTGGTTCGAACGCGGGCCGCGCGAGCTGACATCCAATCGACCCATCCGCACGCCCGATGATCTGGATGGTCTGCGCTTGCGCGTGCCTAACGTGCCGCTGTTCGTCGATACCTGGGAAGCGCTGGGCGCCCGTCCTACCCCGATGGCGTTCAGCGAAGTGTTCACTGCCCTTCAGCAAAACACGCTGGAAGGCCAGGAAAACCCGCTGAGCCTGATTGAAAGCGCCAGCTTCAATGAGGTGCAGGACTACGTGAACATGACCGGGCACGTGCGTAGCTGGATCTATGTGGTGATTGGCCGTAATCAGCTGGAGAGCATGCCCGAAGCGCTTCAGCAGGTCGTGCTCGATGCGGCGCAAACCATGCAAACCTACCAGGCCGAGCTGTTCGAAGATGACCAGGCGCGCCTCGAAGATTCGTTGCGGGAGCGCGGCATGGAATTCGTTGACGTCGATGTCGATGCCTTTGCCGAGAAGGCGCGTCCTGCGGTGCTCGAAGCACTTACCGACGAGCAGCGTGAACTCTTCGACGCCATCCAGGACTTGTAAGTTCGTGGATAAGGCGTTTGACGTGCATGGCTGATGAGGTGGGCCGGCCGGGTGTCGGCCCATCGTCTGAAGGCACAGGCAGTTTGCCGATGAGGATACGGTTATGAACGCGGATCACAAAGCGTTGGAACAGCAGGCGCTGGAAAGTCTGGATTCAATGTCGGCGGTGCCCAAGCTGCGGGGTGTCATCGGGCGCCTGATCGGCTGGGTGGATACCTGCTTTCTGAGCCTGGCCGTCGTGGCGCTTGTGGCGATTGCCGGTACGGTGCTGCTGCAAATTTGTTCGCGGCTTTTTTTACCGTTCTCCATTGCCTGGACGGAAGAGCTATCCCGCTACCTGTTCATTTACATGGTGGCGCTGTCGGTCGGCGTGGTGTTGCGCCAGCACCGCAACATCAGCGTCGAGCTTTTTCATCACCTGCTGGGGTTACGCATGAAAGCAGTAATTCACGTCGTGATCTGCTTTTTGATTGGCCTGTTTGCGTTGCTGGTGCTGCCCTACGCCTGGCAATACGCTCAAAATGGCACCTGGCAGACGTCGCCCACGCTGCATATTCCCATGCTGTATATCTTCTTTTCGACGGTCGTCACCTTTGCGCTACTCCTGATTTACAGCGTGCTCGGGTGTCTTGAAGGACTTCTCGCGCTCTGTCGCCCCTCAGCCGCCCGTGAGCAGGAGTCGTAAGCATGGACGTCATTATTCTCTTCAGCGTTTTCCTGGGGCTGCTACTGGTGGGGATGCCGATTGCGTTCTCCCTGGGGCTGGCCTCGCTTTCCTACCTGTTGCTTGCGGACATTTCGCTGACTATCGTGCCGCAGCGCATGTATGCGGGCATCGATACCTTTGTGCTGCTGTGCATTCCCGGCTTTGTGCTGGCCGGTAATCTGATGAACGTGGGCAATATCACGGAGCATATCGTGCGCTTTGCCAACGCCCTGTTGGGCCATATCCGCGGCGGGCTGGGGCTGGCCAATGTGGGCGGCTCGATGATTTTTGGCGGTATCTCCGGCACCGCCGTGGCCGATTCGGCCAGCATCGGTTCGGTGATGATTCCCGGTATGGCGCGCTCCGGCTACGACAAACCCTTCGCTGCTGCGGTAACCGCCGCGTCCTCGACCATCGGCCCCATTATCCCGCCCAGCGTGCCCATGATCATAGCCGGCTCGCTGAGCGGGATCTCGGTCGGGCGCATGTTCCTGGCAGGCGCGGTGCCCGGCCTGCTACTGGGCCTTGCCATGATGGTCACGGTGTATATCCTGGCCGTTCGCCGCGGCTACCCCAAAGAGGAACGGGTGCCTTTCCTGCAGCTGCTACGCGAAGCAAGGACGGCCTTCTGGGCGCTGCTGATGACGGTGATCATTCTTTACGGCATCATCGGCGGCTTTTTTACGCCCACTGAAGCCTCCATCGTTGCCAGCCTGTATGCCCTGGTCGTCGGCATGTATGTCTATAAAGGCCTGACCTGGAAAAAGCTCCCCGCGATCTTGTCGGATACCGTCTTGACCTCGTCGGCACTGCTGCTGATGGTGGGGTTGGCGAACCTGTTTGGCTGGATTCTCACCAGCGAGCAGATTCCCCAGATGATTGCTTCAGTGATTCTCTCGATCAGTGACAATCCCCTGGTCGTGCTGCTTATTCTCAACCTTATCCTGTTGTTTGTCGGCGCCTTCATGGAAACCATCGCCGCGCTGATCATTCTTTTTCCTGCCCTGGTAGGGGTCGCCACTGGCGTCGGTGTCGATCCGGTTCACTTTGCGGTGATCGCGGTGTTGAACCTGATGATTGGGCTGACCACGCCGCCGGTCGGGGTGTGCCTGTTCGTGGTGGCGGGGATTGGCAAGCTGCCGATGCTGACGGTGGCAAGGGCCATCGTGCCGTTCTTGCTGTGCAATCTGGCGGTGCTGATGCTGGTGACCTACGTTCCGGCCATTTCGCTCTGGCTACCCAACCTGCTGATGGGAGAGTAACGACGATGGATCTGCAACGTATTGAAGCCTCAACAAAAAGTGGCCAGATCGGGGTGGTCCATCTGGGCCTGGGCGCTTTTCACCGCGCCCACCAGGCCGTGTATCTGGAGCGCTATCGCCAACGCAGCGGCGATCGTGGGTGGGGTGTCTGCAGCGCGAATTTACGCTCGAGCGTTGCTCTCGTCGACGGGCTACGCGCGGCGCAGCATCGCTATCACGTGGCCGAGTACGCCGACAGCGACACCCTGACGCTGCGGGAAATCGGCGTGATCGAAGAGACGCTGTTTTCAGGCCGTGATGCGGCGGGCCGCTGGGGGCGTGATCGAGACGCGCTGCTGGCGCGGATGGCCGCTGCCGAGACGCGTCTTGTCACCCTGACGGTGACCGAGAAGGGCTACTTTTTGAACCCGGCGAGCGGTGATTTGATGCGTGATGACGCGATGATCATCGGCGATATTGCCGCCCCCCGGCAGCCGCGTACGGCACCGGGGTTGCTGGTGGAGGCGCTAGCCCGCCGGCGAGACGCTGGCATTGCCCCCTTCACCGTGCTGTCCTGCGACAACATGCCGGATAACGGCAAGCGAACCCGCCAGGCCGTGGTGCAACTGGCCGAGCAGCGTGACACTGCCCTGGCTGGCTGGATCGCCGATGAGGTGGCGTTTCCCTGCAGCATGGTGGATCGCATCGTGCCTGCCATGACCGACGCTGACTTCGAGCGTTTAGCGGCGCTGGGCGTTACCGATGCAAACGCGGTGGTGTGTGAAGCATTCACCCAGTGGGTGGTCGAAGACAACTTTCCGCTGGGGCGGCCGGACTGGAAAGCTGATGGCGTCGAGATGGTCGCCGACGTGGCGCCCTTTGAAACCATGAAGCTGCGCATGCTCAACGGCAGTCATTCCCTGCTGGCGTACCTGGGCGCGTTAGCGGGAATTGAAACGGTGTTTGACGGCGTCAATCACGTCGGGCTGCGCGCTGCCTTGCGCCGCTATATGCGCGAGGAGGCGACGCCCACCCTCGAGATGCCCGAGGGCGTCGACCTGGACGCCTACGCGGACTCGCTATTGGCCCGTTTTGCCAACGACAGCCTGCGCCATCGCCTGCACCAGATCGCCATGGACGGCAGCCAAAAGCTCCCCCAGCGCTGGCTCTCCGGCGCCCTGAAGCGCGCAGGCGCCGGGCAGTCATCGCCGTGCGTGGCGTTGGGCATGGCGGCGTGGATTCGCTATACCTCGGGTGTGGATCTGATGGGCAAGCGCCACCCCGTCGACGATCCTCTCGCCCAGCGCTTCGAGTCGGTACATCAAGCCCATGGTCGCGATGCTGGCGCGCTGGTGGCGGCGTATCTGGCCATGGACGATGTGGTGCCAAGCGAACTCGCAACGGATGACGGGTTTGCCCAGGCCGTGGTGTCTGCGTACCAGACGTTGACCCAGGACGGTCTGGAGGAGGCGCTTGCAGCGCTGACGCATAGTTAGAGGCTGACAAAAAAGGAGCTCACCATGGAACATACCTGGCGCTGGTTTGGCCCGAACGATGCGATTCGTCTGGACGAGATTCGCCAGACGGGCGCCACCGGCATCGTGACCGCACTGCATGAGGTGCCCAACGATCAGGTCTGGTCGGTTGAGGCGATCCGTGAGCGTCAGCGGATGATCGAAGCGGCTGGCCTTACGTGGTCGGTGGTGGAGAGCGTGCCGGTTCATGAGTCGATCAAGCAAGGCCTGCCCGAACGCGATGCGCTGATCGCCACCTACTGCCAGACACTACGCAACCTGGCGGCCTGCGGTATCGACACCGTTTGCTACAACTTCATGCCGGTGCTGGACTGGACGCGTACCGACCTGGCCTACGCCTTACCCGATGGCGCCTTGGCGCTGCGCTTCGACCAGGTGGCCTTCGCAGCCTTTGATCTTTACCTGCTTCAGCGTCCCGGCGCCGACGCGGAATACCGCGCCGAAGAGAAAAGAAAGGCGCACCGCTATCTCGACGGGTTGGATAGCGCCGGCCGTGACCAATTGGTCAATACGTTGATCGCCGGGCTGCCCGGGGCCGAGGAGCACTACACCCTCGAGCAGTTTCGTGCGGTATTGGACGAGTACGCTGATATTGATGCCTCCCGGTTGCGGGAAAATCTTGGCTACTTTCTGCAGGCGGTGATTCCGGTCGCGGAAGAGGTAGGCATCCGCATGGCCATCCACCCGGATGACCCACCCCGACCGCTACTCGGACTGCCGCGTGTGGTCTCGACCCGTGAGGATGCCCAGTGGATCGTGGACTGTATGCCCAGCCCCGCCAACGGCCTGACGTTTTGCACGGGCTCTTACGGCGTGCGACAAGACAATGAATTGGTGGCCATGACCCGCCACTTTGCCCCGCATATTCACTTCATTCATTTACGTGCCACCCGCCGCGAAGCGGATGGCCTTTCCTTCCACGAGGCGCCGCATCTGGCCGGCGATGTGGATATGGTGGGCGTGATCCACGCCCTGGTCGACGAAGAGCGGCGCCGCGAGCGTGAGGGCGGGGCGCGTTTACCGCTACGCCCTGACCACGGCCACCAACTGCTCGATGACCGGCAGCGCAATACGGCGCCCGGTTACTCGCTGTATGGGCGCATGCGCGGCCTGGCCGAGCTACGCGGGGTGGAGCTGGCCGTGCGGCAGTTGAGCGAGAGCACGTCGCGACCGTCTGGAGCCTAAAAGCGCGCTGACGCCCGCCTTTTAACGGGCGAGCCAGCCACCGTCCACGGCCAGGGTGTGGCCATGCACGTAGCGGGCGGCGTCGGAGTATAGATATATGGCCGCACCGGCCAGATCCTCGGGGGTGCCCCAGCGTCCGGCGGGAATGCGGCCAAGTATTTCATCATGGCGCTTGGGATCGTCGCGTAGCGCTTGGGTGTTATCGGTGACCATATACCCTGGGGCGATGGCATTGACGTTGATGTCGTGCGCGGCCCACTCGTTGGCAAGCAGCCGGGTAAGGCCGACGATGCCACTTTTGCTGGCGGTGTAAGAGGGGACGCGAATGCCGCCTTGAAACGAGAGTAGCGAGGCGATATTGACGATCTTGCCCGGTGCCTTGCGTTCAGTGAGGTGCTTGGCAACCTGCTGTGCCAGAAAGAACGCCGCCTTCAAGTTGACGTCGATCACCGCATCCCAGTCCCCCTCGGAGAACTCGAGGGCCGGCACTCGCCTCGGCGAGTGCCAGGGCAATCTCCTGACCCAAGCCTTTGTTGCAGCCGGTGCCCATGGCCACCTGGCCTTGCAGTGAAAATAACCTCATCGACATCTCCTTAACGTTATGCTGAGCCCATCATCGCTATACGGCTGCTTTCTGGTTTAACCGAGCTGGGCAATAGCCGCAGGTAGTTCATCGGCGTGGTGAATGCCGATAGCGCCTTCGGGGGTGGTCTCTTCGTCCGGGAAGTGGTTGAGATGTATTACCTGCATGCCCGCTGCCAAGCCGGCTTCTACGCCCACTGCCGCGTCATCGATCACAATACAGGCATGGGATGCATAGCCCATGGCAGCCGCTGCCTTGCGGTATAGTTCAGGGTCGGGCTTCCATACGTTGAGGGTGTAAGCGCTGAATAACTTACCTGCAAAGTGGTGACCCAATTGGGTGCTTTCCAGCGCACAGCGGATTTTGCGCTCAGGGCCGTTAGAAACCACGGCCATGGCATGATGGCTTAACTGGTCAAGTGCGGCGGGTATGCCCGGGATCGCCTTAAGCTGGCTTCGCATGTGGGCCTCCATTCGTGCCCGCATGCCCGCCTCAAGCTGTGTGAAAGCGTCTTCTTCTAACGCCTGAAAACGCGCTTCCAGTGTTTGCACGATGGTCTGGAAACGTACGCCGCGAAACTCATCCATATATTGTCGCGCGGAGAATGGCAGGCCGAATTCGGGGAGAATAGCGCCCATGACGTCGGCGAGCAGGATCTCGCTGTCGACCAGGGTGCCATCGCAGTCGAAGAGTAAGCACCGCAAAGCGGATGACTGGGCAACGCTCATTTCCACAGTTCCTCATTCACCAGGCTGATGGGGCGCTCGCCCTGCAGTGCCAGGCGAATATTATCGACCGCCCGTTGGGCCATGGCGTCGCGGGTTTCGTGGGTGGCAGAGCCAATATGGGGCAGGGCGACCACATTGGGCATCTTCGGCAACGGCGACGATACCGACAGCGGCTCCTGCTCGAATACGTCCAGCCCTGCCGCGTGGATGACGCCGTTTTCCAGGGCGTGTATCAGGGCGTGTTCATCGACCACTTTGCCACGGGCGATATTGATGAAAATGCCCGAGGGCTTCATCCGGGCGAACTCCCGGGCGCCGATCAGCCGCTCGGTGTCGGCGGTGAGGGGCACCGTGACACACACGAAATCGGCTTCGGCCAGCAGCTCGTCGAGCTCGCGGCGCTGGGCGCCCAGTTCGTTTTCAAGCGCAGGTTTGGGCGAGGCGTTCGAGTAGAGCACCTGCATGCCAAACCCTAGAGCACCACGCCTGGCGACGGCCTGACCGATCCGGCCGAAGCCCACCATGCCCAAGGTCTTGCCATGGATATCGCTACCGAACCGATCGGGGCCAATGCTTGCCTGCCAGTGTCCGGCTTTCACCCACTCGGCTAATTCAACGGCGCGCCTGGCCGTGGCCATGATCAGGGTAAAGCCTGTGTCGGCGGTGGTTTCGGTAAGCACGTCGGGGGTGTTGCACAACATGATGCCGCGCCGGGTCAGTTCCTCAACCGGGATGTTGTCGTAGCCCACCGAGATGGTCGCGATGACTTCCAGCTCGGGCGCGGCGTCCAATAACGTCGGGGTAATCGCCAGGCCGGAACCGATGATGCCTTGCGCCCCCGCCAGTACTGCGCGATTTTCAGGCGCATCCAGTGCGGTAGGTTTTGGCAGTACGTCTACCTTGAACAAGTCGTTGAGTGTGTCGAGCTGAGCGTCGCTGAGTCGTCCTTGAACTACCAAACGTTTCTTCACGGTTATCTCCTTGATAAAAGCCTTTTAACGTATCGCCAAGCGTCAGGCATCGGGGTGGTTGGCTTCAAGCGCCTGGAGTTGCTGGCGATTGGGTAGCCCTTCCATATCGCCTATCACCTGAACGGCCTGGGCGCCCACCAGGTTGCCCCGGTTGAGTGCTTGCTTAGGTGACAGGCCGTCGAGTAGCGCGCTGATCAACCCCACGGCGAAGCCGTCACCGGCGCCGACCGTATCCACCACCTTGGCCACGGGCTGACCCGGCACGGTAAAACTCTCCAGTTTGCCGGTAAGCATTCCCCGATAGTAGCTGCCTTCTGGCCCCAGTTTAATCACTACCGCCTTGGCGCCGCGCGCCAGGTAAGCGTCGGCGATGGCGTCCGGGGTCTCCTGCTGGGTTAGTAACTGCCCTTCGGCAAGGCCGGGCAGCACCCAGTCGGCGTGGCTGGCAAGCGCATTCAGGGTGTCGCGCATGGCGTCTTCACTCGGCCAAAGCGAGGGGCGCAGGTTAGGGTCAAAGGAGATGCTGGCGCCTTGGGCACGGGCCTGCTGCATTAAATGGCGCGTTAACTGGCAGGCGCTTTCAGAGAGCGCAGGGGTAATCCCAGTGGCGTGTAGATGGGTGAGCGACGAGAAGTCGATGGTTGATGCGTCGTCGACGGACAGATAACTCGCAGCACTGCCGCGTCGGAAATACTCCGCGCGAGGATCGGCGCCTTCCTCGGCCCGCTCTTTGAACATCAGCCCTGTTGGATGCTGCGTATCGGTATGGAGGTAACGGTCATCGATACCTTCAGCGCTCAAGGCATGCTGGATAAAACGGCCGAGGCTGTCGGTACCGATACGACTCAACCAGCCTACATGAAACCCGAGGCGGGACAGTCCAATCGCCACGTTATTGTCGGCACCGGCCAGCCGGCGATGGAAGTGCTCAATCGCTGACAGGTCACCTTGGTCATCGGCAACGAACATGGCCATTGCTTCGCCGAAAGTAAGCACCTGAGGGGAAGAAGAGCGCCTGTTTTCCATGGGAGTAGTCTCTAGCAAGTGGAATAGGTAACGGTCACGGAGCGGTACTGCCCCGGACGAGCAGTTGAGGTGAGTGACGGCTGTGAAAAGTCAGCGGCGTCGCGCGTCGTTCAAGTTGGTTAACCAGACAGGCGACGGCATCACGGCCGATGCTGTCGGTGGGCTGGGCAAGCGTGGTAATGCCCGGTGTCATCAGTTCGCACCATTCGAGTTCGTCGATGCCCATCAATCCCACGGGGCCCATCGCGACGCCGAGCCGCTTGAAACAGCGCGCCATGGCCAGCGTGGCGTTGCCATTGGCGCACAGCACCGCGCAATGGCCGGGCGCATACGGTTCCACGAACGTGGCCAAGTTTGCACAGGGCGCGTCGATGTCCCAATGGCTGAGCATCAGCGTCTGGTGGGTGAACCCCATTGCGTCTGCCTGTTGCTGAAAACGCTCCAGTCGCGCCTGGCGAGTGCTGGTGTGCTCGGGCGTTTCGCTGACATACAGAATCGAGCGATAGCCCTGCTGCGCCAGGTGCGCCAGGGCCATATCGATCGCCAGGGCATTGTCGAGACCGATCACCTCAGCGTTGAGATGCTTGATGTCACGATCGAGCAGAACCCGGGGCACGCCGCTGTCCAGCAATGTCTGCCCCGACTGCCCGACGGCATTGATAATCAGCCCTTCGACCTGATAGGCCGCGAGCGTCGCCAGGTGGTGTTGTTCGAGCGCCGGGTCGTTATCGGTATTGCAGACGATCAACGAATAACCGAAGTCGCGGCATGCGATCTCCACGCCATGCATTACGGCCACCGAAAAAGGGTTGCGTATATCCGCCACCATCATCCCCAGCAGGCGGGAGCCGCCGCCTTTGAGTCCCCGGGCCATCTGGTTGGGCTGATAGCCCAATGCCGCCGCAGCCTCGGCAACACGCTGCTGCAGCGATTGAGAAAGCTTGTCGCGTTCGGGGCCAAAGAAGCGTGAAACGCTGGACTTGGAGGTGCCCGCTCGCTTGGCAACTTCGATCAAGGTGGCCCGGGTAGGCGGCGAAGGCATAGGTGTCGGTGCGCTGTAATTAAAATGGGAACGTTCCCAACGCTAGTCGGTTTCTATGCGAAAGGCAATGCCAAATGAGCATATAAGGAAGCGGCTACCCGCCAGGCCAGCGGTGGCATTGGTCAAGCCCCAGTACCGATGATCGGGCGACGGCAGGCGTTTCACCTATAAGCAAGGTAAACTAGCCAGCTTTGAGACGACAACTGGCTTGAGGCATGCAGCGAATTGAAGAATTAAGCGAGGAAGGCGATCGGTACTTCGATGGCCTGGTCGACAAGTTTGCCCGCTCGCTTTACCAGGCGCCGCGGGGTGAGCTACGCCTGGCGATGCTCGACCATTTACTGCCGCAAATGCTGGACTTGAGCCAGCAGGCGGTGCTGGACGTTGGCGGTGGGCTAGGTCAGCAAGCCGCATGGTTTGCCAAGCGAGGGCACGCCGTCACCATGACCGAGCCCTCCGCCGACATGCTGGCCTATGCGCAGCACTGGCATGCGGCGTGCGACGAACTTTCCTCGCAGGTGATCACTTATGGGCAGGCCCCGTTGCAGCATTTGGCCGATGAGCACCCCGGCCCCTGGCCGCTGATTACCTGCCATGCCGTGCTGGAATGGCTGGGCGATCCGCGCGCAGCGCTGGCGTCACTGGCGGCGCTTTTGGCGCCGGGGGGGCAGTTGAGTCTGATGGTCTTCAATCGTGATGCGCTGCGTTTTTCCAACGCGCTGAAGGGCAACGTGGACAAGGCGCTGAACGACCGGCTGGAAGGGCAGGGCAAGCGCCAGCGCCTGACCCCAATCTCGCCGGTGACCCACGACCAGATAGCGCAGTGGAGTGCGGATCATCATCTGACGATCGAATCAGTAGCCGGGATTCGTATCTTTCAGGATTATCTTCAGCACCCGCCAACCAGTGACGCCGAGCGTGACAAACTGCTGGCACTCGAAAAGCAGTATTGCCAATACGACCCCCATTGGCGGCTGGGCCGCTACCTGCTTTATACCCTGCGCAAACCGGAGACCGTCATATGAGTGCGCAAGTACCCGCGTGCCAACTGCTTGAGCGGCAATCGCGCCATTCACCCTTCTGGGTAGTGGGGCCGCCTTTGGATCCCTGGCTGGTGGCGCAATCCGCCGGCGTGGTGAGCGCTGACCTGACCGCGCTCGACGCCTGGGCCGCTGGCGGTAAGCCGGCGCGCACCCCGTTTGAGGAGCAAGGCGGCGCGCCTTTGTCCGGCGAGGTGGTGCTGTTCTGGCCCAAAGCCCATCAGTTGGGGCTTTGGTGGCTGCAGTGGCTCTGTGAGGTGCTGCCCGCTGATACCCCTCTGGAGATTGTCGGTGAGCACAACGGCGGCATCAAGCGGGTGCCTAAGGTGCTGGCGGAGCGGGGGATGGAATGCGACAAGCTGGATAACGCTCGCCGCTGCTCGCTGTTTGCGACGCGCACGGTAAAAGAGGCCGCCACGGACGAAGCGTGGCAGCGCTTCGAGGCGCTGGGGCTGACGTTGATCAGCCATCCCGGTGTATTCGGCCATGGCAAAGTGGATGAAGGCACCCAGCTGCTGTTGGAATGTCTGGAAAGCGGGCTACCCCGCACCCCAAAGCGCGTGCTGGATATGGGGTGCGGCGACGGTATTATCAGCGCGTGGCTTGCTCAGCGCGGCCACCATGTCACCGGTGTGGACGTGAGTGCGTTTGCGGTTGAAGCGACCCGGCGCACGCTGAGCGCCAATGGCCTGGAGGGCCGCGTGGTGCAAGGCGATGTTTATGCTGCCTTGCCGGATGAGTCCTTCGACATTATCGTCAGCAATCCGCCGTTTCACCAGGAGCGCGATGTGAGCTATGGGGCAACCCAGCGACTGATCAGCCAGGCGCCGGATTATCTGGCGCCGCAAGGCCAGCTTTTCATGGTCGCCAATGCCTTTTTGCCGTACCCCGATCTGCTACAGCAGGCATTTCAGTCGTTTCAGACGCTGGCGGATAATCGCCGGTTTAGGGTGTACCAGGCGCAAAAGCGTTAGGAAATCACTGATTAACTATTGCGCTTGGCCATACGGCGTTAAAAATCGCCTCGTGCGCGAGTCCGATCAAAATTCTCATTTACAATCAGTAAACTCCGCTTTTTCGTTAATTTTTGCCTTGTCTGGCCTGCGCTCATAACGTTAATCAGAGATTTCTTAGCCCGCACTGGGGGCGGTGTACGCTACGCTTGTCACGGTGTAGAAGGTTTCACCGTCCGGCGTGAGCACGGTGATATCATCGCCGACTTCCTTGCCCAGCAGCGCTTTCGCCATGGGGGCGTCGATGCTGATCCAGCGTTTTTTCGTATCGGTTTCATCGTGGCCGACAATGCGAATCTCGAGTGTGCCGCCTTCTTCGTCCTCAAGCTTGACGAAGGCGCCGAAAAACACCTTGTCGGTATTGGCGGGCAGGCGGTCGACCACCTGGAGTTCCTCCAGGCGCGTGGTGAGGTAACGGATGCGCGCGATAACGCGATTCAGCTCTTTCTTGTTGTAGGTGTAATCGGCGTTTTCGCTGCGGTCGCCCTGGGCGGCCGCTTCGCCCACTTTCGCCGAAATTTGCGGACGTTTCATCCGCGAGAGATGATCCAGAATACCCCGCAGGCGTGCGGCGCCCTCGGCGGTAATCAGGTTGCTTTTGGGTGCCTGGCGTGGATCTTTTGCCGGGTCGCGCCAACGGGACATATTGCGGCCTTTCATTGCCAACTCCTTTGTTTAGGCGGTACCTACTTTAACGTGATTTGCCCCGGCGCGGCCAAACGCCATGGAAATGATTTGCGACTGGCGATTAATTCAAACGTTCGTTACATTGTTTGGGTGGCTGCACCTTGCCACCTGCACGAATCGGACAACAACAATCCAAGGAGTTGATAATGGCCTATCCCCATCTGATGCGCTATCTCGCATTGAGCGCGCTTGGCACCACGCTGACGTTCACGTCGTTGAGCGCGATGGCCTACGAAAGCGAGCTGTTCTCGCTGAAGAATCGTTGGGAACATACCGTCACCGAGATGCCCGAAAGCCAGCGCGAAGAAGCGCTAAGCGGTCTCGCAGACGAAGCCGACCAGCTGGCGGAACAGCATAGCGATCAGGCCGAGGTGCTGGTCTGGAAAGGCGTTGTGCTTGCCGCCTACGCCCGCGAGCGCGGTGGCCTCGGCGCATTGGGCGTTGCCAAGGAAGCCCGCAGCACGCTCGAACGTGCCATCGAGATCGACCTGGACGGCAATAACGGCTCGGCCTACGTAACCCTGGGCGCCCTGTACGATCGCGTGCCCGGTGGTCTGATCAGCTTTGGCGACAGCGATAAGGCGGAGGAAATGTTTCAGCGTGCGCTGGAGATCCGCCCCGATGGCATCGACGTCAACTATTACTATGCAGCCTTTTTGCAGGAAGAAGGCAACACCCAGGCGGCGCGTGAGCATGCCAGGCGGGCGGTCAATGGAACCGCCCGAGAGGGGCGCCAAGCTTCCGACGAAGCCCTGCGCCGAGATGCCCAGACGTTGCTCGATACGCTGTAGCGTTCATTCGACAAATTGGCATTCCCGGTGGCAAGCATTGATAATAGGCCGATTGTTACCACTGGGAGCGCCACATGGCATCCGCCACTCGAACGCCACTACTCGACACGCCGCCGCTGGGGCGAGACGATGTCGAGCTGCTGAAACGCGACACGCTGCATCAGGGCTTCTTCCGGCTTGAGGCACTGGAATTGCGTCACCGGCTTTTTGAAGGCGGGTGGAGTGACGTCATGCGGCGTGAAGTGCATCACCGCTTTGATGCCGTCGGCGTGCTGCTTTACGATCCCGAGCACGATGCTCTGGTACTGATCGAGCAGTTCCGCGCCGGTGCTTTTGACGATCCACAGACCCCTTGGAAGCTCGAACTGGTCGCCGGCCTGGTGGAAAAGGACGAGTCGCTGGAAAGCGTGGCCCGCCGAGAAGCCCTGGAAGAAGCAGGCTGCCGCGTTGGCCGACTCACCAAGCTGCACACCTATTACCCAAGTCCTGGTGCCTGCAACGAACGGGTGACGCTCTTCTGCGGCCTGGTCAACACCCAGGGGCTCGGCGGGATTCACGGCCTGGATGAAGAACACGAAGATATTCGCGTCCATGTGGTGTCTTTTCCCACCGCGTGGGAACTCTTGAGCCAGGGACGACTCGACAACGCCATGTGCTTGATTGGACTGCATTGGCTAGCGGGCCAGCGCGCCTCGCTGCGCGCCGCTTCGCAGTCAATCCCCCCGCAAGGCGAAACCGACGAGGAGTGATCATGGCGAAAATGGCTTATGTCACCGATTTAAAAACGCTCCAGGCCGAGTGCAGCGCCAACTATGTGCGCCTGGTTCGCCTGGTGGGTGACCTGGAAGGCGATCAGCAACGCAACATTGCCTTGCGCAGCGACGATCAGGATTTCGGCGATTTACAACTCAAGATTTTGCAAAACGCCCCTTACACCACCATGCTGGAAGTGTCGCAAAGCAGCCCGATGGATACGCTGTGGGAAGGCCCCAGAATGCGTGTGCATCTTTACCATGACGTCCGCATGGCGGAGGTGACCGATTTCCAGCGTGAGCGCCATTTCAGGGGACGCTATCGCTACCCCAATGCGCGCATGCACCAGCCCGATGAAAAGCTGCAGCTAAATCGCTTTCTTGGCGAATGGCTGGCGCATGGTCTGGCGCATGGACACACTGTCGACGTCCCGGAGCTCCCCTGATGCGCCTGGTGCAAATCACCGATGCCCACCTCTACGCCGACAAGCAGGCGCGCTCCCGGGCCGGCGTGCCTTGGCAGCATCTTGAGCGCGTGCTGGAAGCGGTCATTGCTGAACGACCCGATTTCGTGGTGTTGACGGGCGACGTCAGCCAGGATGAAACGGCGGCATCCTATGCGCTCGCGATGGAGGCCATGTCGCCGCTGACGTGCCCCTGGACCTGGCTGGCCGGCAATCACGATCAGCCCTCCCTCATGCAGGCCGAGCACCCGCTGGTCGACGAAGTCGATCTATCGGCTTGGCGGCTGCTGCTGCTGCATACGCCGGTCGCCGGTGAGCCATACGGTCGCCTTGGCCCAGAGGCGCTGGCCGCGCTTTCCACCACCCTGGCGACGGACGAGCGCCCGACCCTGATCGCGATGCATCACCCGCCCGTGGACGTGGGCGCCGCCTGGATGGACGCCATCGGCCTTCAGGATCGTGAGGCGTTCTGGCAGGTGGTAGGTGCTTGTCCGCAGGTCAAGGTCATTGTCTTTGGTCATGTCCATCAAGCCTACGCCGAGCGCCACCTGGCGGGGGAACACGAGGTGGCCGTGTATGGCTGCCCGGCGATATCCGATCAGTTCATGCCCGGTGCGGAACAGTTCATGATCGATGAAGCGTCACGCCCGGGCTATCGCGTCCTTGACCTCAAAGGCGGTCAGTGGGAAACCTGGCTTGAGCGGGTGTCGGTATAGCCGGCATGGCAACCATTTGATGAGATAGGTAGTAAAAGCATAAAAAGATAGTTATTAATTCTTTTGGGTTATTATTGCCGAAACGTTACCCTACCCACATTCTGGCGCTTAGCGTTTTGCGCAGTGCAACACGTTTGTTTTTGTGAGGTAGTCGGCCATGTCCCAGTTTTCCACGCGCTCAGCCGCGCCGCAGCCTGAGGCGTCAGGTGCGCTCAGTGCCGCCCGCATGACGCACTTGAAACAGCTCGAAGCGGAATCGATCCATATCATCCGCGAAGTCGCCGCCGAGTTCTCCAACCCGGTGATGATGTATTCCATCGGCAAAGATTCATCGGTGATGCTGCACCTGGCGCGCAAGGCGTTCTACCCCGGCACCCCGCCGTTCCCGTTGCTGCACGTCAACACGACGTGGAAGTTCAAGGAAATGATCGACTTCCGCGACCGCATGGCGGCCAACGTGGGCATGGAACTGATCGAGCACATCAACGAGGAAGGCCGCGCGGCGAACATCAACCCGTTCGACCACGGCAGCGCCAAGTATACCGACATCATGAAAACCCAGGCGCTCAAGCAGGCGCTGGACAAGTACGGGTTCGACGCCGCCTTTGGCGGTGCCCGCCGGGACGAAGAAGCTTCCCGCGCCAAGGAACGGGTGTACTCCTTCCGCGACAAATACCACCGCTGGGATCCCAAGCGCCAGCGCCCGGAGCTGTGGAACATCTACAACGCCAAGGTCGACAAGGGCGAATCGATCCGCGTGTTCCCGCTCTCCAACTGGACCGAGCTGGACATCTGGCAGTATATCTACCTCGAGTCGATTCCCATCGTGCCGCTGTACTTCTCTGCGCCACGCCCGGTGGTCGAGCGCGACGGCATGCAGATCATGGTCGACGACGAGCGCCTGCCGCTGGAGCCGGGGGAAGTGCCGGAAGAAAAATGGGTGCGCTTCAGAACCCTGGGCTGCTACCCGCTCACCGGCGCGGTAGAATCCACCGCCGCCACGCTACCGGACATCATTCAGGAAATGCTGCTGACCAAAACCAGCGAACGCAGCGGCCGCGCCATCGACCACGACCAGGCCGGCTCGATGGAGCGTAAAAAGCGCGAGGGGTATTTTTAACATGGCTCACCAATCCAACCTGATTGCCGACAATATCGAGCAATACCTGCAAGAGCACGAAAACAAGGATCTGCTGCGCTTTATCACCTGCGGCAGCGTCGATGACGGCAAGTCCACGCTGATTGGCCGGATGCTCCACGACTCCAAGATGATCTTCGAGGATCAACTGGCGGCGATTACCCAGGCCTCCAAAACCAGCGGCACGACCGGCGATAACGTCGATCTGGCGCTGCTGGTCGATGGCCTGCAGTCGGAGCGCGAACAGGGCATTACCATCGATGTAGCCTACCGGTTTTTCTCCACCGACAAGCGCAAGTTCATCATCGCGGATACCCCGGGGCACGAGCAGTACACCCGCAACATGGCCACCGGGGCCTCGACTGCCAGCCTGGCGGTGATCCTGATCGATGCGCGTTACGGCGTGCAGACGCAAACCCGGCGGCACAGCTTTATCGCCGACTTGTTGGGCATTCAACACCTGGTCATCGCGGTCAACAAGATGGATCTGGTCGACTTCTCCGAGCAGCGTTTCAACGAGATTGTCGAGCAGTACCGTGCCTTTGCGACCAACCTCAAAGCCCCCGATATCCGCTTTGTGCCGATGTCGGCGCTTGACGGCGACAACGTGGTCAACCCCAGCGAACAGACGCCCTGGTATTTCACGGCGGGCTATGAAGGTAAAACGCTGATCGAGCTTCTGGAAAGCGTCGAGGTGACCTACGACCAGAACCTCACCGACCTGCGCTTGCCCGTGCAGTATGTCAATCGTCCCAATCTCGATTTCCGCGGTTACTGCGGCACCCTGGCCGCCGGCGTACTGCGCCCGGGGCAGGCGGTGAAAGTACTGCCGTCGGGCAAGACATCCCAGGTGGCCCGGGTCGTGACCTTTGACGGCGATTTGAACGCAGCCTATCCGGGGCAGGCGGTTACCGTCACGCTGGTCGATGAAATCGACATCTCCCGGGGGGATTGGCTGGTCAGCGCCGAGGCCGACGTGCCGCTTTCCAACACCTTCACGGCGGATATCGTCTGGATGCACGAAGACGCGTTGGCGCCGGGCAAGCTTTATGACTTCAAGCTTGCCACGCGGGATCTGTCCGGTCAGGTCAGCGACATTGACTACCAGATCGATGTCAATACGCTCGAGAAGCACACCACGGATTCGTTGAGCCTGAACGCCATTGCCCGCTGTGAAGTAGAACTGACGGCGTCGATTCCGGTCGACGATTATCGCACCAGCCCCGGCACGGGTAGCTTCATCATTATCGACCGGCTGACCAACGTCACCGTTGGCGCGGGTATGATCCGCGGCGTTGCCAGTGCCTCGGAGGGTCAACCGCCAACCACCGATTGGGCCGCCTTCGAGCGCGACCTCAACGCCCTGGTACGCAAGCATTTCCCCCATTGGGAAGCCAAGGATATCCGCCAGCTGTTGTAACCCAGGAAGGTGTATCGAAGAACGAAAAAGCCCCTCTGGCCGCGCCAAAGGGGCTTTTTTTAGGGTGATCATCTGGGCAGATTATTGGACGTTGGGGAAGCACAGAGGCTGACCGTCGACGTCGTCGGCGGCAATCGCCTGCTGGCCTTCATCGCAGAGCCGCCTTTCATGCCATGGTTCGGTCAGGTCATGCGTCAGAGGCTTGGCAGGCTGATGCGGGATACAATCGCGGTCTTTTTCATGTCATGAGTTTATTGTTGTGACGAGAGGGCAGGGTTACCAAACCAGTTCACCCTGAATAAACGCGCGACCCTCCGCAGAGCGCGGCGCGGCGAAAAAGGTCTCGGCCGGACTATGTTCCAGCAATCGCCCGTTGTGCAGAAACACCACGTCGTCGGCCAGTCGCTTGGCCTGATGCAAATCATGGGTGGTCATCACAATGCGGGTGCCGCTGGCATGGAACGCCATTACGGCATCTTCCACGGCCTTGATCGCCGCCGGATCCAGGGCCGAGGTGGCTTCGTCGAGAAACAGCACGGCCGGGTCAAGCAGCCAGGCGCGCGCCAGGGCCAGGCGTTGCTGCTCGCCGCCTGACAGCACCCGGGCCGGACGGTGGGCAAGGGAGGTTAAACCGAAAGTGTCGAGCGCTTGATAGGCACGCGCTTTACGCTTGGCGCGGGGCGCTTTGTGAATGGCGAGCACATAGGTCAGGTTGTCGAGCGCTGAGCGGCGCAGCAGTACCGGGTGCTGAAACACCATGGCCTGCACCGGTGTCTTGCCCTGCCAGCGCACCTGTCCGCTGGTCGGCACCAGTAAGCCGTGGGCCAGCCGCATTAAAAGACTCTTGCCGGCCCCGTTGGGCCCCATGATGACCGTCCGTCGAGAGCCAGAAAGGGTTAGCGAGGTGGGGGCTAGAAGCGCCTGCCCGCGATGCTCAAAGCTGACGTTCTCCAACTGGAGGTCGGGAATCGGAGTCTGTGTCGAAAAGGGCGCGTTCATCCCAGGCGCCTCTTGGCGGTTTCGCCCATCAAATGGGCGAGCGCATTGATCAGCGTGACCAGTGCCAGCAGAATAATACCCAGACCAAGGGCCAGCGGCAGGTTCCCTTTGCTGGTTTCCAGCACGATGCTGGTGGTCATCACACGGGTGACACCGTCGATGTTGCCGCCGACAATCATTACCGCGCCGACTTCCGCGCTGGCCCGGCCAAAGCCTGCCAGCATGACGGTGATCAGCCCGACCCGCGCGTCCCAGAGCAATGTGGGCATCATGCGCGCCTTTGAGAGCCCCAGTGATTGCAATTGCTCGGCGTATTCGCCGTGCAGCGCTTCCACCTGCTGGCGGGTCAGCGACGCAATGATCGGCAGCACCAGCACCCACTGGGCAACGACCATGGCGGCTGGCGTGAACAGCAGCCCCCATTCGCCCAGCGGTCCGGCGCGGGATAGCAGCAGATAAACGCATAGACCCGCCACTACGGGAGGCAACCCCATCAGCGCATTGAGCACGATAATCACGCCGTTGCGTCCCGGAAAGCGCCACAGCGCCAGGGCGGCACCCAGCGGCAGGCCGACGAGCGCCGCAAGTGACACAGCGACGAGAGATACCTGCAACGACAGCGTCACGATCGAAAACAGATCGCTATCCATATGGAGAATAAGCTGTAGCGCCGTCAGAAAGGCGTTATGGCTATCAGACATAAGCAAGGGTTGGCATGGTGACGTCGATTCATTGTGCAGGAAAGCACAGCATGTAGGTAAAGACGTGCAAATGCACCCTATGCTGAAATTTATGCATTTTTATGCATCATAAAACCTAAGAGGTGGCCAGTGTCGTCGACCGAGATGTATTTAACTACCAGCGAAGTGGCCGCTTACCTGCGTCTCAAGGAGCGCAAGGTCTACGATCTGGTGCGTCAGGGCCAAATTCCCTGCAGCCGGGTCACGGGGAAACTGCTGTTTCCCCGTCAGCAGGTGGATTTGTGGGTGCTCAACCACCTGGAAGGCGATCAAGCGCAGCGCCAGCCGCCGCCTGCAGTCGTGGCCGGTAGTCAGGATCCGCTGCTCGAGTGGGCGATACGCGAAAGCCAGTCGGACCTGGCCAGCCTGTTTCACGGTAGCGGTGACGGCGTGCGTCGTTTGCTGGAAAGTCGCGCCATGGTGGCCGGCGTGCACCTGCTCGACCAAGCAAGCGGTCGCTACAATCAGCCCATACAGCTGGGCCTTGGGGGCGTCAGAGACCTGGTCGTGCTGCGCTGGGCGACGCGCCGTCAGGGGTTGTTGATTGCCGAAGGCAACCCGCTCGGTATTACCGGCATTGCTGACCTTGCGCGCCCTGAGGTACGCGTAGCGCACCGCCAGCCCGGTGCCGGGGCGGCTCAGTTGCTTTCGTATTTGCTGGCGCAAGCCGGTATCGCCGAGACGTCGGTGCGTTGGGTAACGCACCTCAGCCTGAGCGAAGATGATTTAGCGCTCAGCGTGCTGCAAGGCGAGGCCGATGTTGGGCTGGGTGTCGAGGCCGCCGCCCGTCGTCAGCAGTTGGCATTCATTCCGCTCTTTGATGAACAGTTCGATGTGATGATGCATCGGCGCAGCTACTTCGAGCCCAGCGTTCAGTCCCTGCTGGCATTTACCCGCAGGCCCCGGTTTGTCGAGCGCGCCGAGGCGTTGGGCGGCTACGATATTTCCCAGTCGGGCAACGTGGTGTACAACGCTTAGCACACTTGGCTGCGCGGTTCATGGCTTGACGATTATACAGCAGGTGCCACACTGGCAAGATGTTGTTAATGTTTAATCATCACGAAATGGAGAGCATGATGAATCAAGCACTGAACGGTAGTCGTCTGGAGTTCTGGCAGGAAGAGCGTCATTCTGGTCAACACGCGTGATGGGGCTGTTTCGTCAGTGGGCAAGCTTCGTCAAGCGGCTTGTCCACGTGATTGCCAAACCCATGAAGCGCGACTTCGGTAGCGGCGGCATGATGGTGCAGCCCTACCGTGGCTACGGGTCACAGCGTGAAGTGTTTGTGATGGGGCGGGTGTTTCGTCAAGCCGCCCTGGGTCGTGCCATTCCCCGACGCGGCATGCTGCGTGATACGGCGGATGTTGCCCGGCGCATTTTCCGGCGCGGCTTTGCCGGCGCTCGAGTCGAGCTTTCGCTGGGGGGCAACCAACTGTGTGTCACCACCGACCGCGATGGCTATTTTGATGTCCACCTGCCGATCAGCGATGCGCTGCCCATCGACGTGTCCTGGCATGTCGCCGATATCAAGGTCAAGGCTGAAGGCCAATCGACCATTCGAACCACCGTGGAAGTCTTCGTGCCGCCGCCCGAAGCGGATTTGCTGGTAATCAGCGATATCGACGACACGGTGATGTTCACCGGCGTGGCCGAAAAGCTCAAGATGCTGTATCGCCTGTTTGTCCGCAAGCCCCACCGGCGCACCGCTTTCCCCGGCGTTGCCTCGCTTTACCAGGCGCTGCATCGCGGCGGCAGTGATAAAGTGGAACGTCCTATCCTGTATGTGTCACGCGGTCCCTGGGCCATTTATGAAATGCTTGAGGCGTTTTTTCAGCTCAACCGTATTCCGGTGGGCCCCATCCTTTTTCTACGTGAATGGGGGATTTCCTGGCGTCACCCCTGGCCGCGTCGGGCAGAGGCACACAAGCGCGATTTGATCGATCGTATGCTGACCCAGTACGACGACTTGCCGTGCATCCTGATCGGCGATAGCGGTCAGCACGACCCTGAAGTGTACAGCGAGGTGGTCCGCGACTATCCGGGCCGTATCAAGGCCATTTATATTCGTCGCGTTGACCGCAATCCAGACCGTGAAGCAGCGATCCAGGGGTTACGCAACGAGCTCGCAGACACCGACTGTCAACTGGTGCTGGCCGCCGACAGCGTATTGATTGCCGAACATGCGCATGCCGAGGGCTATATCTCGGCGCGTGGGCTTCAGGCCGTCAAACGCGACGTGGCCGAAAGCTATCAGGAAGCTTCCGACGAACGATCCGCCAATTAATCTCGCCTGGTCACCACGTACTGCCAAAATCAGTGTTTAATAGGGGATGGCAATACGTCGATGACTCGGGAGCCGCCATGTTCATTGTGCTGATTATCGCTGCCCTGGCGATCTTTGTGTTACCCAACCTCTGGGCAAAATGGGTGCTTAAACGCCACACTCGGGGACGCGACGACTATCCCGGCACCGGCGCCGAGCTTGCTGATCATCTGCTGCGCCGACTGGGCATAGAGGGAGCAAGCGTTGAGCGCACGGAGTTCGGTGACCATTATGATCCTGAAACGCGCTGCGTACGTCTTTCTCCGGATAACTACGATGGGCGTTCGCTAACGGCCGTCACGGTGGCCGCCCATGAAGTAGGGCACGCTATTCAACATCACCAGGGCTACGCGCCGCTACTTGCGCGTAGCCGCTTAGTAGGCGTTGCGCAAAAAGCCGAAAAGTTGGGCGCGATATTGATGATGGCGGCGCCGTTCTTGTTTTTACTTACCCGGCTGCCGGGCGGGCTGGCGCTGGTGGTCGTCATGGCCGTGATCAGCTTTGGCACCGCCGCCCTGGTGCATCTGGTGACGCTTCCGGTCGAGTTTGACGCCAGTTTCAACCGGGCGCTGCCGCTATTGAAAGAGTACGTCCCGCCCTACGACATGGCCGGTGCCCGACACGTACTGACCGCCTGCGCGTTTACCTATGTCGCTGCGTCGCTTGCCAGCGTCATGAACCTGGGACGCTGGCTGGTGATTTTGCGCAGGTAAATGGTGTTACCCCGGCTTATTCGCCAATATCACCGCCCGTCTTGGGGCCGGGTAGCCTTCAATGGTGCGGGCACGGTCGTCCGGATCGAGGAAATCGGCCAGCGACTGGTATGTCATCCAGTCGGTGGAGCGCTGTTCGTCAAGGGTGGTGACCGCTTCATCCACGACGCGCACATTGGTAAAGCCGCAGCGCGAAAGCCAGTGGCATAGCGCCTTGGAGGAAGGCAGGAAGTAAACGTTGGGCATGGCGGCGTAGCGTTCGCCGGGCACAAATACGGTCTGCTCGTCGCCTTCGACCACCAGCGTTTCCAGCACCAGCTCGCCGCCGGGGGAGAGTGCCCCTTTGAGCTGCTGCAAATGTTCAAACGGCGAGGGGCGGTGATAGAGCACACCCATGGAAAATACCGTATCGAAAAAGCCCAGGTTCTCTGGCACATCTTCTATACCCACGGGTAAAAACTGCGTTCTGCCGCCATCGGCATCGCCGACAAAGTGGCGTATCGCCTGAAACTGCCAGTAGAAGCGCGGCGAGGGGTCAATCACCAGTACGAAGGTGGCGCCTTCACCGGCCATTCGCCAGGCGTGGTAGCCGCTGCCGCCGCCCACGTCGAGCACTTTGCGATACTTGAGGGGAGCGAGGTGGGGGGCGACGCGTTGCCACTTCCAGTCGGAGCGCCATTCGGTATCGATGTGAATGCCGCCCAGTTGAAAGGGGCCTTTGCGCCAGGGCGCAAGCTTTCTGAGCAGGTTGAAGCACTGGCGCTGCTGGCTGTCACTGAGGTCGATATCGACGGTTACGGTGTCGCTCGTCAGATCGACGCGGCGCTCGGCAGGCAGCGCGGGCAGTTTGGCCACGGCTTTTTCCCAGGCGGATAGGTCGCCGTGGCGATTGCGGTTCAGCCCGTGGGCAAGCTGTTCGGGTAGCTTGCCAAGCCAGGGCGTCAGTGAGGCGTCCAGCGTCGCTTGATCTAAAAACGCCTGATAAATCGCGCGATGATCGTCGGGTAGAGGGGCCAACGTTAGCCCTCCTTGAAGGCGATTAGCGAGGCAAAGTTGAGGTACTGGAACCAGGTCATCGAACGCGGGAAGCCGGCCTGTGTCAGGCGACCGTGCAGGGCGTCCAGGGTGTCCGGCACCAGCACGTTTTCGAGGGCGGTGCGCTTCTGGCTGATTTCCAGATCGCTGTAGCCATTGGCGCGTTTGAAGTCGTGGTAGCGCTCGACGCGCCAGGCGTTGTCGCGCTCGTCGGCATCAATGGTTTTTTCGGACAGAATCAGCACGCCACCCGGCTCAAGCGCCGCGTAAAGCCGCTTCAACAGCGCATCGCGGTCGGCGGGGGGTAAAAACTGTAGCGTAAAGTTGAGAATGATCATGCCCGACGGCGCATACTCGAGCGTGCGGATGTCGGCTTCTTCCACCTGCATGGCATGCTCGGGGCACTCGTCGGCAAGGGTTTGCCGCGCCTGCTGCGCCATGGCGGGGGACAGGTCAATCCCGGTGTAGCGAAAGGCGTCCGCAGGCAGCGCACCCGCGAGTGCCAGGCCGGAAGCGCCGAGCGAACAGCCCAGGTCGTAGACATGAGCACCATGGCGCAGGTGGCGCTGGGCGATCAGGCTCAGCATGCCAAGAATCTGCCCGTAGCCGGGCACCGAGCGGCGGATCATGTCGGGGAAGCAGGCCACGACCTGTTCATCGAAGGAGAACCTCGCCACCTTATCCAGGGGTGTCGAAAAGATGGCGTCACGGTAAGATGCATCACTCATGGTCAAGCCAGGATGGTTAATGAGGTTGCGTAGTTTACGCGCCCTGCATAGACGAGAACAGGCTTGATCCGCACACAGCTGTCTAGAACAGATGCCTGCCGCATGGAACGACGCCACAGGAGAGGGCACATGGTTGGATCATCACGGGCGACCCCCGACACGCTACCCGCATGGCAAATGCTCAAGCAGCATGCCCAGGCGCTTGAGCACGTCCATCTGAAAAACCTGTTTGGTACTGATCCCGACCGCTGGACGCACTTCACTCGTCAGGTGGCGGGGCTGACCCTGGATCTTTCCAAGCAGCGTTGGGACGATGACACCCTCGAGCATCTGCTGGCGCTGGCCGAGGAAGCTGGCGTGTCGGGTTCCATCGAGGCGTTGTTGAACGGCAAGCGGGTCAACGTCAGCGAAAACCGCCCGGCCCTCCACACCGCTTTGCGTTTGCCGCCGGGGGCGAGCCTGGAGGTCGAGGGCGAAGACGTGGCCGCGGCGGTACACGATAGCCTCGAGCAGATGGAGCGACTGGTCGCGCGGCTCCACGCGGGGCAGTGGCGCGGCGCTACCGGCAAGCCGATTCGCCACGTGGTGAACCTGGGCGTCGGTGGATCGGATCTGGGCCCCTTGATGGTCACCCGTGCCCTGGGTGACTATCAGCCCGAGGGGATTCACCCGTTGGAAGTGCATTTTGCCTCGACCATGGATGGCTCGCAGCTGGCCGATTACCTGACGCGCTTTAACCCTGAAACGACTTTGTTTGTGCTGTCATCGAAGTCGTTCACCACCATCGACACGCTGTCCAATGCCAATACCGCCCGGGACTGGTTAATCGGACGACTGTCGAAGCACGGCGAGCTGCCAAGCGCCTCGCCGGTAAGCGCCGAGCTGATCATCCGCCAGCACTTCATCGGCGTTTCCGCCAGCCCCGAGAAAATGAGCGAGTGGGGGATTGCCGACGATCATCAACTGATGTTCTGGGAGTGGGTCGGCGGGCGCTATTCGCTGTGGGGGACCATTGGCCTGCCGATTGCGCTGGTGGTCGGCATGGACAATTTCCGCGAGCTATTAGCCGGTGCTCATGCCATGGATCGTCACTTCCGTGAGGCGCCCATGGCAGAGAATCTGCCGGTGCTGCTGGGTCTGGCGGGCATCTGGAACGTCAACTTCCTGGACATTCGTGCCCATTCGATCCTGCCTTATGACGGTCGGCTGGAATATTTTGCCGCTTACCTGGAACAGCTCGAGATGGAGTCCAACGGCAAGTCGGTCACCAGCCAGGGACAGGCGGTCAACTATTCGACCTGTCCCGTGCTCTGGGGGCAGCTGGGGCCTAATGCCCAGCATGCGTTTTACCAGTTGCTTCATCAGGGAACGCAGCTGGTGGTGTGCGACTTTATTGCCCCGCTTAAGCGTTACGACGACGTGGCCGACCCGGACACCCGGCGCCACCTGAAAGCCCAGCATCGCCTGGCATTGGCCAACTGTTTCGCTCAGTCGCGGGTGCTGATGCTGGGTGACGATGCTCTTGAAGAGGATGGGCCACGTCCGGAGCACAAACGCTATCGGGGCAATCAGCCGTCGACCACCGTGCTGCTCGACCAGTTGACGCCCTCGACCCTAGGCGCGCTGATCGCCCTCTATGAACACAAGGTGTTTGTTCAGGCCGTCATCTGGGATATCAATCCATTTGACCAGTGGGGCGTGGAACTCGGCAAGCAGATCGCCACGGATACCCAGAAGATTATCGACCACCAGGGCGACCTGACGCGGATGGATGCGTCCAGCCGTGGCTTGATTGAGGCGTTTTGGGCGGCGGAGCAGGAGTGATAGATCGTTGCCATTAGAGCCGGGGCTAACCCGGCAATAGGTCTACGAGGAGGCGCTGTGAACCCATCCGTGGGCGCTACATTTGCCATCTGACCGCCATGGATGGCGGAAATGCCGGAATTGAAGGGATCATTTTTCCGGCCTTGGCAAATAACTTCCTCTACGACCTGTTTCCGGCGCCCCTGGTGGCAAACACCATGGCTAGATATACAGTTTTTTGCTTTTCCGCTATGCTATTGCCTTTTGCCAGCATGAACACGTGCATGACCCTTCAGGAACCGACGTTACATGACCCAGTTTGATGCCTCCCAGTACGGCGCGAGTTCCATCGAAGTCCTCTCCGGGCTCGAGCCGGTGCGTAAGCGTCCCGGTATGTACACCGACACCTCGCGTCCCAATCATCTTGCCCAGGAAGTCATCGACAACAGCGTCGATGAAGCGCTGGCTGGGCATGCCACCGCCATCAGCGTGCTGCTGCATGGCGACGGTGCGATTGAAGTGCAGGACAACGGGCGCGGCATGCCGATCGATCTGCATCCCGAACATGGCGTGTCGGGCGTCGAGCTGATCTTTACCAAGCTGCACTCCGGGGGCAAGTTTTCCTCTACTAGCTACCGCTTTTCGGGCGGTCTGCATGGTGTCGGCGTCTCGGTGGTCAATGCCCTGTCGCGTCGCCTGGACGTCGAGGTCACCCGCGACGGCGCCCGCCATGCCATGGCCTTCGAGTTCGGTGAGAAGGTCGAAGAGCTGCACGAAATTGGCAAGGCCGCCAAGCGGGCCAGCGGCACCCTGGTGCGTTTCTGGCCGGACGAGAGCTACTTCGACAGCCCCAAGCTGGCGCTGGGTAAGCTTAAACACCTATTGCGCGCCAAGGCGGTGCTTTGCCCGGGGCTTGCGGTCACCCTCGTCGAGCCTGACGGCACCAAAACCGAGTGGGCCTACGCGGATGGCCTGCGCGACTACCTGGCGGAAGCCACCGACGGCTACGAGGTTCTGCCCGGCGAGCCTTTTGTGGGGCACTTCAGCGACGACGAGAACGGCGTGGACTGGGCGATTCAATGGTTGCCCGAGGGCGGCGATGCTTTGCTTGAAAGCTACGTCAACCTGATTCCTACCCCCCAGGGCGGCACTCACGTCAACGGTTTTCGTTCGGGGCTACTTGAGGCGCTGCGCGAGTTCTGTGAATACCGCAGCCTGTTGCCCCGGGGCATCAAGCTCACGGCCGATGACCTATGGGAGCGCGCCTCCTTTGTGTTGTCGGTGAAGATGCTCGACCCCCAGTTTGCCGGGCAGACCAAGGAGCGGCTGTCCTCACGGACCATCGCCGGATTTGTCTCGGGCGTATTGAAAGACGCCTTTTCGCTGTGGCTCAACCATCACGTCGATCAGGGCGAAGCGCTGGCCGAGATGGTGATCAGCGCCGCCCAGCGCCGCCAGAAAAAAGCCAAGAAGGTTGCGCGCAAGAAGGTGACCTCGGGCCCGGCACTGCCCGGCAAGCTGGCGGACTGCTCCGGTCAGGATCCTGCCCAGAGCGAGCTGTTCCTGGTGGAAGGTGATTCCGCCGGCGGCAGCGCCAAACAGGCGCGCAACCGTGAAAGCCAGGCGATACTGCCGCTGCGCGGCAAGATTCTGAATACCTGGGAAGTGGATTCCCACGATATTTACGGCTCCCAGGAAGTCCACGATATTGCCGTGGCCATTGGCGCCGATCCCGGCAGCGCCGATCTTCAAAAACTGCGCTACCACAAGATCTGCATTCTCGCCGACGCCGACTCCGACGGCCTGCATATTGCCACGCTTCTATGCGCACTGTTCGTCAAGCATTTTCCCAGTCTGGTGGACGCCGGGCACGTCTACGTGGCCATGCCGCCGCTTTATCGCATCGACCTGGGCAAAGAAGTGCACTACGCCCTGGACGAAAGCGAAAAGGCCGCGATTCTCAAGCAGCTGGCCACCAAGCGCGGCACCCCGAATGTGCAGCGCTTCAAGGGCCTGGGCGAGATGAGCCCGCTGCAGCTGCGCGAAACCACCATGGCCGTGGAAACTCGTCGCCTGGTTCAGCTTACCCTCGATGAGGGCGACGGCACGCTGGAAATGATGGACATGCTGCTGGCCAAAAAGCGCGCCGGCGATCGCAAGACATGGCTTGAAAATTACGGCAACCTCGCCGATGTCGAGGTGTGATCCCTCTGTCAGAGAAAGGGTGTTGAAGCAACGTCAAGATTCGTAAGTTTACGCCGATAAGAAGTATAAGGTGTTTCGAAAGTAATGCACCTGACAAGAACTCCACTTGAAAAGGGGAACGACGTTGTTCAAGACCATATCCAGGCAGCTCTCACTGGCTGCATTCGTACTGATGTTACTCATGGCGGCCGGTATTTACGGCGTAATGGCATGGCGGGGTCAGCCGCTGGTTATCGAGGCAAGTCAGTCACTGATCGAGCGAACGGGGGGCTCAATCGTGAATGCGCTCAACGGCCAGTTAGCCAGGGTCGAGGGCAATACCTCGAGTTTAGCGGCGCTGGCCGAATCGCTGCCCCGTGAAGAGGGCATCTACCTCGAGGCCTTGCCGAATGTCGTTGATGATAATGGCAATGCAACGGTGGCAGGCGGCGGTATCTGGCCGGAGCCCGGCGCTTTTTCATCGGGGGTCGAGCGTTACAGTTTCTTCTGGGCACGCGATGCACAGGGCGAGCTGGAGTTTCTGGATGACTACAACGCCAGCAACATCGATCCCTACCATGACGAGGCCTGGTACAGCAGCGCCCGTGGCGCGGAGCCGGGGCAATGCGTGTGGTCTGCCGCGTATCGCGATCCGACCACCGGCGTCGCGATGGTGACCTGCAGCGTGCCTTATTATCGCGATAACAGCTTTGCAGGCGTGGCCACCATTGACATGCAGCTGGGGGGGGTCGCCGAGTTTCTCGCCGAAAATGGTGACGGTACTGGCGGCTATGCCTTTGTGCTGGATAAGGATGACAACGTGATTGACCTGCCGGGCGTCGAGCAGGCATCAGGGGAAATGCTGGGCCTGGACGATGTAGTGAATGATATGCCTTGGCTTCAGCCAGTCTTGGACGCCGTTGAGGCTGGTCGCGAGAAGGCCAGTGTAGAAAGTGCCGGCGTGCTGGAGGCGCCGTCGTCAGTGCAGTTGTTCGAGATGCCCGATACGGGATGGACACTTGGCCTGGTAACGCCCCGCGACCAGGTGACGGGCCTGGCCCATACCTTAACGCGCGACTTGTTAGTGTTTATTCTGCCGCTGTTGGCGCTTTTGCTCGCCTTGGGCTGGTGGGGCGGACGTATTTTGTTACGTCAGATTCGCAGCACCACGGAGCAGATCGATCAGTTGGGTCAGGGGGGATCGAGCCGTGAACTGACCATTTATCGCGACGATGAAATCGGCGAGTTGCGCCGTGCCGTGAACCGTTACGCGGATAAGCTGCAGCGTCTGTTTGGAGATGTGCGTAGTGTTGCTGACGCCATTGCCAGTGAATCGACGGAAATTGCGGCGGGCAATACCGAGCTTTCGAGCCGCACCGAGCAGCAGGCATCTTCGCTGCAGGAGACGTCCTCGACGATGGAAGAGATGGCCGCGACGGTCAAGCGCAATGCCGACAACGCCCAGGAGGCCGATCAGCGCGTCAAGGAATCCGCAGAAAAGGTTAAGCAGGGCGGAGAACAGGTATCGCGGCTGGCGCAGTCCATGGAAGCCATCAACGAAAGCTCTGTCGAGGTTTCCTCGATCGTTGACGTGATCGAGAATATTGCCTTCCAGACCAACATACTGGCATTGAATGCCTCGGTTGAAGCGGCGCGTGCCGGTGAGCATGGACGTGGTTTTGCCGTTGTGGCCAGCGAAGTACGCGAACTGGCGTCACGTAGCGCCGCTTCCGCCAGGAATATCAACGGCCTGATCAAGACCACCTCGGAGCAGATCGCGACCGGTAGCGGCTACGCGCAAGCGGCTGAATCCGCCATGCAGGATATCGTCGTCGCCATTGACGAGGTGACCGCGCGAATCAGCGAAATCAGTCAGGCATCCGGCGAGCAGACCAACGGCATTAATGAAATCAACCAGGCAGTGACCCAAATGGATACAGCGACGCAGCAAAATGCTGGATTGGTGAGTCAGGCAGCCAGCGCTGCCAATGAGCTGTCGTTACAGGCTCAGCGCCTGAAAGGACTGCTGGACGAGTTTCACAGCAGCACGCATGAAGCATCCTCCACGGCAGCGTTATCGGATGCATCAAACGAAAGGCATCAATTAACATAGCGCGCCCTAGCGAGTGGCCGCGTGTCCGCTTATAAGCCGCCCCCACGGGGCGGTTTTGTTGTCAAGGTAGGATATGATCGACATGGATATTCAAGTAGCGGAGGGCGACGTCGAACGTCTCTCCCTGCGCGACTACACCGAAAAAGCGTACCTCGACTATTCGATGTACGTGATTCTCGACCGTGCGCTGCCCAATATTGGCGACGGCATGAAGCCCGTGCAGCGGCGAATCATCTACGCCATGCGCGAGCTGGCGCTGCATGCCAACGCCAAGTACAAGAAATCGGCGCGAACCGTCGGCGATGTGCTGGGCAAGTTCCATCCGCATGGCGACAGCGCCTGCTACGAAGCCATGGTGCTGATGGCGCAGCCGTTCAGCTATCGCTATCCGCTGGTGGACGGCCAGGGCAACTGGGGTAGCCCCGACGACCCCAAGTCGTTTGCCGCCATGCGCTACACCGAGGCCAAGCTTTCCAGATTCGCCGATGTGTTGCTGGGTGAACTGGGTCAGGGTACCGTCGATTGGGTGCCCAACTTTGACGGCACCATGCAGGAACCGCTGGTACTGCCAGCCAAATTACCCCATGTGTTGCTCAACGGGGGTACCGGCATCGCCGTGGGGATGGCCACCGATATACCGCCGCACAACGTCAACGAGGTGGTGGACGCCACCTGCCACCTGCTGCGCAACCCCAAGGCCACCACGACCGATCTGATGGAATTTATCCCCGCCCCGGACTTTCCCACCGATGCGGAGATCATTACCCCCAAGGAAGACCTGCGCAAGCTCTACGAAGCCGGGCGAGGGTCGGTCAAGCTGCGCGCCCGCTATGAGCGCGAAGACGCCAATATCGTGATCACCGCCGTGCCGTATCAGGTCAGCGGTGCCAAGGTGCTGGAGCAGGTTGCCGCGCAGATGCAGGCCAAAAAACTGCCTATGGTGGCCGATCTGCGCGACGAGTCGACCCACGAAGCGCCTACCCGTCTGGTGATCGAGCCGCGCTCCAACCGCATCGACGTCGAATCGCTGATGGATCACCTGTTTGCCACCACGGATCTGGAAAAGAACGTGCGGGTGAACATGAACGTGATCGGCCTGGACGGCCGCCCGCGGGTGATGCCGCTGCCCGAGATGCTCGGCGAGTGGCTGCGCTTTCGGCGCGCCACGGTGCGCCGCCGGCTGGAACACCGCCTGGGTAAGGTCGAAGACCGCCTGCATATTCTGGAAGGCCTGCTGACCGCCTACCTGAATATCGATGAGGTCATTCGCATTATCCGCGAGGAGGACGAACCCAAGCCTGCGTTGATCAACGCCTTTACCCTTTCCGAGCGCCAGGCGGAAGCCATTCTGGAGCTGCGCCTGCGCCACCTCGCCAAGCTTGAAGAAATGAAGATCCGTGGCGAGCAGGACGAGCTGGAAAAGGAACGCAAGTATCTTGAAGGCCTGTTGGGCAGCGAGGCCAAGCTCACCACGCTGATCGAAAAAGAACTTCGCGCGGCGGGCAAGGAACATGGCGATGCGCGTCGTTCGCCGCTGGTCGCGCGTGCCGATGCCAAGGCGTTGTCCGACGTCGAGCTGCTGGGGGCCGACCCCATCACCGTGGTGCTGTCGGATAAAGGCTGGATTCGCGCCGCCAAGGGGCACGATATCGACCCCGAAGGGCTTTCCTACAAGGCCGGGGATAGCTTCCAGCTGGCCGCTCGGGGCAAGACCAACCAGCCACTGGTACTGTTGGACGACACCGGCCGAGCCTATACGCTCAGCGCCCACAATCTCCCTAGTGCAAGGGGACAGGGCGAACCGGTGACGGGGCGGGCCAACGTCGCCGCCGGCGCGCGCATGGCCGGGGTGATGCTGGCACCGGGCGAGCGGCGGTTTATACTGGCCAGCGACGGCGGCTATGGCTTTGTTGCCCGTCTGGAGGCGCTGACCGGCAAGAACAAGGCGGGCAAGGCGGTATTGAGCGTGCCGAAAGGCTGTAGCGTCATGGCGCCTGTCGAAGTGCCCGAAGGTGACAACCTCTGGGTGGCGTCGGTATCCAACGAGGGGCGCTTGCTGCTGTTCCCCCTGGAACAGCTCCCGGAAATGGCCAAGGGTAAGGGCAACAAGATGCTCGACATCCCTGGCCCGCGCGCTGCCCGGCGGGAGGAGTTTGTACGCGGTATCGCCGTGATCGGCGACAGTGAACCGCTGGAGCTGCACGCCGGTAAGCGCAAGCTTACCCTGAAGGCTGAGGATCTGGCGTATTATCGTGGCGAGCGGGGACGTCGGGGCAGTAAACTGCCCCGCGGCTTCCAAAAAGTTGACTGGCTTGGAGCAGGGAACTAGACAATGGCAGGCGGTGACTTGATTTTAACCGTATTAGCAGCGCGTATAACCGCTGACATCCAAGCCCAGATAGACGCCCTGGTGGCGCAGTTCGGCTTGCAAGTAACCAACACCCGGAGGCTTGCCGACGCCGCAGGGCAAAGCGCATCCATCGACTGCCTGGAGCAGCGCCTAGCCGGTGCCGGGGGAGCGGTTGAGGCAGTGCGCCATGCCGCCTTGGTGCTGAGTGAAACCCTGGACGTCGATATTGTCATCCAGGACGCTGCTCGCGACCAGGTTCAGCCCCGCCTGGTGTGCTTCGATATGGACTCGACGCTGATCAAGACGGAAGTGATCGATGAGCTCGCGCGGCGGCACGGCGTGGGTGAAGAAGTGGCAGAGGTCACCGAGCGGGCGATGCGCGGTGAGCTGGACTTTCAGCAAAGCTTCCGCGCGCGCATGAGCAAGCTTGAGGGACTCGACGAATCGGTGCTGGCCGAGATTGCCGCCGAACTGCCCTTGATGGACGGCCTCGAACGCCTGATGGTCAATTTGAAACGGCTTGGCTACCGCACCGCCATTCTGTCCGGCGGCTTCACCTACTTTGCCGAGTATTTGCAAGCGCGGCTTGGCTTTGACGAAATTCACGCCAACGAGCTGGTGATCGAGAACGGCCTGGTGACCGGCGAGGTAAGCGAGCCGATTGTCGATGCCGAACGCAAGGCGGAGCTATTGGAGCAAATCGCCCTGCGCGAAGGGTTGACCCTCGACCAGACGATCGCCGTGGGCGATGGGGCCAATGACCTCAAGATGCTCGCCAAGGCTGGCATGGGCATTGCCTTCCGTGCCAAACCCATGGTTCGCGCCCAGGCCCGGCAGGCGATTTCAACCCTGGGCATTGACGCGGTGCTGTACCTGATCGGCTACCGGCAGAGCGATTTGATCGACGCGCCCTGATGCCCCTCGGGCCCTCGTTTACTCGCTTGAGCGGTCGTCCATTACGCCGTACTCATCGCGCAGGGCCTCGAGCCGTTCAATCTGGCGCTCACTCAGCGCCGGGGCATCCCATAGCGGGTTGCCTTCCTCGTCGTGAATCGCCTCGATGGTGACGTCGAATTGCGCACCGTCGGGAATGTCGCGATTCCCCCAGGGGCCAAAACGGTTGGGCGCCAGGCGCCACTCGGCGCTTTCTCCCGGCGCCAAGCCGTCGGGAATCACGTAATAGAAGGCCTCGTCGACCCAGGGCGCTTCGCGTCCGGGGGTGGTGATGACACCGCTAAGCGATAGCTGGGAGAGCCGTTCATCGGAGCCGTTGGTCACGGCAAGTTCAATCACCGGCTCCAGCGCCCCGTAGGGGCTCGTGCTCATGTAAAACTCGGCGCTGTCGAGGGTAACGCGCTCGCGTTGCTCACGGTCGTGCTCGGCCCTGGCCTGTTTCTCTTCCAGCCGCGACAGGATGTTCAGCGCCTGCTGACGCTCGCGCGCGCGGCGGTTGCGCAGCATCTCATTGGCTTTCTCGATCACCTCATCGCCGGTCAAACCATGCATATGGGCATTGGCCGACTCGGCAATTTCAGCGGCGTTCAGCGGTTGCGGGTTGAGAATATCGATGCCGTCAAACGATGACATCGCCATGATGGTCAGGGCTTGATCGAATTCGTCGCGCTTGTAGGTAGGCAGCGACTCGCGCACTTTCTCGACCGATACCACGGCCGCGGGCATCGAGCTGGTATCGACCCGGGGTTCAGAGCAACCCGCCAGCACTACCACCGACAGCGACAACGCCGATAGCCGGAAAAGGCTCCACATACGCTTTCCTTAACGAAACGAGATCATTAACCATGCCCCTTGTCGGGGTGGGGAACAGGCTTCTTACCCACTTCCTCCGGGCGAAGCTCCACGGGCTGCCCCTGGGTTTTATCAATGTGCTTGAGGCGCATGTGCAGGCCGGTCTTGGCCAGCAGATGGGCGCTGACCGGCGCGGTGATAAACAGAAACAGCGTGATCAACATTTCCTGAATATCGGGCTTACCGTCAAGGCTCCAGAAATACGTCATGGAAGCCGCCAGCATGCAGCCGATGCCCAGCGTGGTGGCCTTGGTGGGGCCATGCAGGCGCATATAGAAGTCCCGCAGGTGGGCCATCCCCAGGGAGCCGATAAACACGAAAATACCGCCCGCAATCAGCAGCAGTGAAATCAAGGACTCTACCCAAAATGACATAAGTGCACCTGTGTAGCGGCAAGAAAGATAACCGGCTTCATTCGATGATATCCCCGCGTAGTATGTACTTACAGACGGCCACTGTACTGATAAAGCCGAGCATGGCGATGAGCAGCGCCGACTCGAAGTAGGTCTTGGTGTTCAGCCACAGGCCGAGCAGCACGATCAGGGCGATGGAATTGACGTACATGGTATCCAGGGCCAGCACGCGGTCGGGTAAATCGGGGCCGATGGTCAGACGATAAAGGTTGAGCAGCAGGGCCATGACGACCAGCGCCAGGGTGATATACAGCGCAATGCTCAGCATTCGTAGATCTCCTTTAGCGGGCGTTCGTAGCGTTCGCGTATCTGATGGATCAACGCCTCTTCGTCATCGGCATTCAGGGCATGAATGAGCAGCGTTTTACCGTCCATACGCAAGTTGGCGGACACGGTTCCCGGCGTCAGGCTGATCGTGCTGGCCAGCAGGGTAATGGTAAAGCGCTCTTCCAGCATGAGCGGATATTCCACAAAGTGGGGATTGAGCTTACGCCACGGATTGGCAATCAGATAGGCCACTTCAAAGTTGGCAGTGATGATATCGCCCAGCACGCGGAGCACAAAGCGCAGCAGCACCAGCGGCTTCTTGATACGTGGCCGGGAATCCCAGAAGCGGTGGGTAAGTAGCGGGATGACAATGGCCAGGAACCCGCCCAGCACGATGTGACCGGGGGAGACGCTGCGTGCCAGCAGGAGCCATACCACGAGTAATAAAATGGAAAATACCGGGGTCGGCAGCCAGGCGCGTGATCGAATCATGGGGTGTCTCCGGCGTCAGGAATTAACCTATCGATGACCAGGCCTGGATTGGCCAATTGCTCGGCCGTGGCCTGGGTATAATCGCTCACGGGGTTCGCAAACACGACCAGCAGCAGCGACGCGCTCAGTAACCACAACATGCCAAACCACTGATAACGCGATAGCGGGCTGCCGCTCAGGTTGCCGCGGTGGCTGCGCCAGAACAGGGTGGAGCCGGCGCGGGAAAGCGCAATCAGCGATGCCAGGCCCGCCAGCAGCAGCAGCGGCCACAGCCAGAGTCGCTGGGTGCCTTCTGCCGCGTTGAGCATCAGCGCTTTGCCGAAAGCGCCGGACAGTGGCGGCATACCGGCCACTGCAATCGCCCCGAAAAAGAAGGCCAGTGCCAGGGCCGAGCCCTGAACCATGGGGCGCCCCTTGACCAGGCGGGTGCCTGGTTTGCCGCGTTGCAGGCCAATCATCTCGGCGAGCAGGAACAGGCCGCCGGTAATCAGCGTGGTGTGAATCAGATAGTAGAGCAGCGCCGAGGTAGCGGCAGGGCTGCGCATGCCGACGCCCGCGAGGAGCGTACCCACGGAAATCAGTACCAGATAGGCAATCAGCAGGCGAAGATCCCGGGCGGCCATGACGCCCACCCCGGCAGCGACCAGGGTGGCTAACGAGAGCCACCATACCCAGGACTGCTCAATGGCCTCCAGGTTGCCGGCCTGATCGCCAAAGATCAGGCTATACACCCGCAGAATCGCGTAAATGCCCACCTTGGTCATCACCGCAAACAGGGCGGCAACCGGGGCCGGCGCGGCTGCGTAAGCCCGGGGGAGCCAGAAATACAGCGGTAAAATGGCCGCTTTAAGCCCAAACACCACCAGCAGGATCAGGGCGCCCGCGACCACGAGGCCTTCGCGCTCGGCGGGCAGCTCGGCCATGCGCGAGGCCATGTCCGCCATGTTGAGGGTGCCGGTGGCGCCATACAGCACGCCTACACCAATCAGGAAAAGCGATGACCCCGCCAGATTGAGCACCACGTAGTGCACGCTGGCCTGAATCCGCGCCTTGCCGCCGCCGTGGAGCAGCAGGGCATAGGAAGCCAGCAGCAGCACCTCGAAGAACACGAACAGGTTAAACAGATCGCCGGTCAGGAAGGCGCCATTGATGCCCATCAACTGCCACTGAAAGAGCCCGTGGAAGTTGCTGCCTTTCTCATCATCACCGCCGCAGGCAAAGACCACCGCGCCGACTGCAAGAAGCGCGGTGACCAGCAACATCAGCGCCGACAAGCGGTCGAGCACCAGCGCGATGCCGAACGGCGGCTGCCAGTCCCCCAGCGCGTAATAGGTCACGTCGCCGGAGTTGGCCTGGCTGACCAGCCCCATGGCGACGAACAGCAGGCCGACCGTGGACACCACGCTGACGGTTCGCTTGTACCAGACCATTCCCTGGCGTTGGTAAAGCAGAAGAATCCCCGCGACCAACGGCAGGACGACCGGTAACACAATCAGATGCTGGATCATTCGCGATCTTCCTTCTTGCCGTCCACGTGGTCGTTACCCACCTCACTGCGCGCGCGCATCGCGAGGATGACCACAAAGGCGGTCATGGCGAACCCGATCACGATGGCGGTCAACACCAACGCCTGGGGCAGCGGGTCAGCAAAGTTATCGCCCTGATTGACGAGGGCGGCGCCGTCGGTGGTCAGTCCGCCCATGGAAAACAGAAACAGATTGACGGCATAGGAGAGCAGGGTTAACCCCACCACCACTGGGAAGGTGCGTCCGCGCAGCGTCAGATAGAGCCCGGAGGCGGTCAGTACGCCGGTCGTGATCGCGTAGAGCAATTCCATTAACGAGGCTCCTTGCTTGAGGGGGCGGAGGGTGTCTCGGCATCTTTTTCGGCCTGTTCGGGCACCGGGCGATGGGCGGTGGTGACCTTGCCCAGGTTGGCCAGGATCATCAGCGTGGCGCCTACCACGGCCAGGTAAACCCCAAGGTCGAAGAGCAGCGCGGTGGCCAGCTCGAATTCACCGACGATGGGAAGGGTGAAGTAGCCAAACGATGAGGTCAGGAACGGATAGCCGAACAGCCAGCTGCCAAGCCCGGTAAGGGTGGCGATGGCTACACCCACCACGGCCACTGGTTGGAAGGGGAAGTTGAGGCGTTCCTGGGCCCATTCCACGCCACGTGCCATATACAGCAGAATCAACGCTACGGCGGTAATCAAACCGGCAATAAAGCCGCCGCCTGGCTGGTTGTGGCCGCGCAGGAAGATAAACGCCGATACCAGCAGGGCAAGGGGCAGAATCGTCATGGAAATAGACGTCAGGATGGCGGGGTAGCGATCCGGTGACCATACCCGGCCTTCCCCGTCGCTGTGCGGAATAAACAGGCGCAGGCGGTTCAGCAGCTTGAAGATGGCAAGCCCGGCGATGGCGAGCACGGTGATTTCACCCAGCGTATCGAAGCCACGGAAATCCACCAGGATGACGTTGACCACGTTGTAGCCGCCGCCGCCGGGCTTGCTGTTCTCGACAAAAAAGCTCGAGATCGACAGCGTGTCGCGGGTCAATACCGCATAGTTAAGGCTGGCGATGACCAGGCCAAGCGAACCCGCGAGCAGCATATCGCGCAGGTTGCGCAGCGGACTGGACTCCTGGGGCGTTTTTTGCGGCAGGAAGAACAGCGCCAGCATCAGCAGAATCATCGTGACCACTTCCACGGATAGCTGGGTCAGGGCCAGGTCCGGTGCCGAAAAGCGCGCAAAGGTGAGGGCGACAAACAGCCCCACGATCGACAGCATGAGCAGCGAGATCAGGCGGTAGCGATGGGTGGCAGCGGTGGCAATGCCGCCGAAGATGAGCATCACTGCGCCGAGAATCACGACGCCGTCGACCGGCTGATTGCCGGCCGCGCCGGTAAGGTCCGTAATCTGGACAAGGCCGATCAAGCCCATTAAAAAGGCCGCGAATAGCAGCAAGGTCATGTAGCGCTGCAGCGAATGCCCTTCGAATCTCGCCACCAGCTTCTCGGCCTGGTAGCCAAGCGTTACCACCAGGCGCTCGAACACGCGTCTTGCATCGACGCTGGCAAATTGCCGGGTGAAGAGGCGCATCTCGTGGTGACGCCAGTAGAGAGCGGTGCCTATCACCAGCGCGGCGATACTCATCATCAGCGGCAGGTTAACGCCATGCCAAATGGCCAGCTTGAACGCCATGGGCCGCTGCAGCACTGCTTGAGTGGCAAGGTCGAGCAGGCCCGTTGCCATCAGGGCGGGGAACAGGCCCACCACCACGCACAGCACGACCAGAATTTCCACCGGCAAGCGCATGAGGTGGGGTGGCTCGTGGGGCGTCTTGGGTGGCGCTTCGCGCGCGGGTTTGAAGAACACCGCGTGCACCAGGCGTAACGAGTAGGCGACGGAGAGAATGCCCCCCAGGGTGGCAAGCGCCGGTAGTAACCAGCTCAAACCGCCGAGTACCGGGGTTTCCAGCGTTTCGGTAAAGAACATCTCTTTGGAGAGGAAGCCATTGAACAGCGGCACCCCCGCCATGGCAGCGGCGGCCAGGGTGGTCAGTAACGCGGTCACCGGCATGGCCTTTCGTAGTCCGCCAAGTTGCTTCAACTCCCGGGTGCCGGTTTCATGGTCAATGATGCCGGCGCTCATGAACAGCGCGGCTTTGAAGGTGGCATGGTTGAGAATGTGAAACAGCGCGGCGAGCACGGCCATGGGGCTGCCGATACCCAGCAGAACGGTGATCAGGCCCAGGTGGCTGACCGTTGAAAAAGCCAGAATGCCTTTCAAGTCGGTTTTGAACAGCGCAAACCAGGCGCCGTACAGCAGCGTGACGGTACCGACCAGCGAGACGACGACGGTCCATAGCTCGCTGTCGGCAATCGCGGGATGCAGCCGTGCCATGAGAAAAATCCCCGCCTTGACCATGGTGGCCGAATGCAGGTAAGCCGACACGGGTGTGGGAGCCGCCATGGCGTGGGGAAGCCAGAACTGGAAAGGAAACTGGGCCGACTTGGTGAAGGCGCCGAGCAGTACCAGACCCAGCATCAGCGGGTAGCGCGAATCGGCAACAATTACCTCGCTGCTGGCCAGCACGTCGCCCATGCTGAAGCTGCCGGCCATATCGCCCAGCAGGAGTAAACCTGCCAGCAGCGCCAGACCGCCGGCCCCGGTAACCGTCAGCGCCATCCGCGCCCCTTTGCGGGCTTCCGACTGGTGCGACCAGAAGCCGATCAGCAAGAACGAGGAGAGGCTGGTGAGCTCCCAGAATAGCCACAGCAGGATCAGGTTGTCGGACATGGAAATGCCGACCATGGAGGCCATGAACAGCATTAGAAAAGCGTAGAAGCGGCCCACGGGTTCGTCGCTGGCAAGATAAAAGTGGGCATACAGCAATATCAAAAGCCCGATGCCAATAATCAGCAGGTTGAACAGCAGCGACAGGCCATCCAGGCGCAGTGCCAGTTCGAGGTTGAGCTCGGGCAGCCAACCGACGGCGAAGCGCAGTGTTTCGCCGTCGAGCATTGCCGGTATCTGCATCAGGGTGAGCAGTAGGGCAACGGCGGGCAGCAGGGCGGTGGCCAACGAACAGGCCACGCGGCTGCGTTGAGCGTTGAGGACCGGCACCAAGACGCCCAGTAAAGGCAGTAAGGCTATCCACAGCAGTGTCATGGGAGTCATCCAGCGCAGTGATCAAAAAAAGCCCGCGAGCCGCAATAACGTCGGCTGAGGCATCGGCAGTACAGCAAATGACACAGGAGGATATCACTTGTAGTGCCGTTGTGAAGTTTTAGTATAAAGTGGCGCCGTCCACCGGAGCGAGTCTGTTTACCCTATGAATCAACCTTTCGACACCTGGCAAGCGCGTTTCGAAACGCTGCGTTCGAACAAGTTTTTTGAAGCGTTCGTGATCGCGATTATTGTGGTCTCGGCGCTGGTCATCGGTGCCAAAACCTACGAAGAAGAAACCTCGCGGTTTGAGCAGTGGCTGTTATATCTCGATATGGGAATCACGGTGTTCTTCCTGGTGGAGATCCTCATCAGGATTGCCGCCGAAGGCAGTCTGGTGCGCTTTTTCAAGCGCGGATGGAACATTTTCGATTTCGTCATCGTCACCGCCAGCCTGATCCCCATGGACGATTCCGAGATGGTGCTGCTGGCACGTCTGCTGCGGATCTTCCGCGTGTTGCGCCTGGTCTCCATGATCCCTGAGCTGCAGATGCTGCTCTCAGCCTTGGTGAAGTCCATTCCACGCATGGGCTATGTGGTGTTGCTGATGTTCATCATTTTCTACATCTATGCCGCGATTGGTAGCTTCCTGTTTGCCGACATCGATAGCTTCCTGTGGGGCAATATCTCCATATCGATGCTGACGCTGTTTCGTATCGCCACCTTTGAAGACTGGACCGATATTCTCTATGCCACCCAGGAGGTTTACGCCTGGAGCTGGATTTACTACCTGACGTTCATCTTTCTGACGGCGTTCATCTTCCTCAACATGATGATCGGTATCGTGCTGGACGTGATGCAGAAAGAGAGTGCCGCGCTCGACCTGCTGAATAACGAAGGTGAGGTCGACGAGACGAAGGCGTTGCGCAGCGAGGTGAGCGAGATGCGCAGCCAACTGAATCGAATGGAGGCGGCCTTGTTGGGTGAGTCGACCGACAATACGCATTCGTCAGTTGACAAACCTCGTCAGGACTGATTTTCTAGAGGCATGAATACATCCATGATCATCTTTGCGCTAGACCTACGACTACTAATCGCCCGTCTCTGAATCTCAGGGTCGGGCAGTGCTGCTGGCATTGTCGTTGGGTTACACTAGTTGCGAGGAAGACATGGATATGAACACTGGATTTATTGAATCAATTCGATTTGGACGCCGCATCCCCGTGGATTGCGCACGTTCTGTTATTGACCGTTTTCTGCGCCCCATTGCCTGTACTGGCGATGGGGCGTTTTTCGTTGGCACGCCCGCCGTCAATCCAATCATCCATTACCCGCCTATTTGCCCAGGAGAGCCGTCATGATGTTGTCTGATCCCGCCAAGAAATATCGTCCGTTCGTCGCGGTAGACTTACCCGACCGTCAATGGCCCAGTCAGCGCATTGAAATGCCGCCGATCTGGTGCAGCGTCGACCTGCGCGATGGCAATCAGTCGCTGATTGACCCCATGGACCAAGAGCGCAAGGAGCGCTTGTTCGACATGCTGCTCAAGGTGGGTTTCAAGCAGATTGAAGTCGGCTTCCCCTCCGCCTCGCAAACCGACTTCGACTTTGTGCGCACCTTGATCGAGCAGGACAAGATTCCCGAGGACGTGACCATTCAAGTGCTGACCCAGGCGCGCCCGCACTTGATTGAGCGCACCTTCGAAGCCTTGAAAGGTGCCAAAAACGCCATCGTGCACGTTTACAACGCCACCGATCCGATGTTCCGTCGCGTGGTCTTCAACGTGGATAAAGCTGAATGCGTGAAGATTGCCACCGACGCCACCGCGCAGATCCGCGCGGCCATGGACGCCGCGCCCGAGACCAACTGGACGTTCCAGTACTCGCCGGAGCTGTTTACCACCACCGAAATGGACTTTGCGGTCGAGATTGTCGAAGCGGTGATGGAAACCTTCAAGCCCACCGCCGACAACCGGATGATCGTCAACCTGCCGGCCACGGTGGAAATCGCCACGCCCAACAACTATGCCGACCAGATCGAATGGTTCTGCCGCCACGTCAATAACCGTGACCATTTGATCGTCAGCGTGCATCCCCATAACGATCGGGGGACCGGGGTAGCCGCGGCCGAGTTGACGCTGATGGCCGGCGCCGACCGCGTGGAAGGGACGCTGTTTGGCAACGGCGAGCGCACCGGCAACGTGGATATCGTCACCCTGGCGATGAACATGTACACCCAGGGCGTTCACCCGCAGCTCGATTTTTCCAATATCACCCCGGTCATGCGCGAAGTGGAGTACTGCAACCAGTTACCGGTGCATCCGCGCCATCCGTACGTGGGTGACCTGGTGTTCACGGCGTTCTCGGGCTCTCACCAGGACGCCATCAAGAAAGGCATGCTGGAGCGCCGCGCCAACCCTGACGCCACCTGGGACGTGCCTTACCTGCCCATCGACCCGCTGGATGTCGGCCGCAGTTATGAAGCGGTGATTCGCGTCAATAGCCAGTCCGGCAAGGGCGGGGTGTCTTATCTGCTGGAGCAGGAGCACGGTATCGAGCTGCCGCGTCGTCTTTCCATCGAATTCAGCCAGGTCGTGCAGGAAGTGGCCGAGCGCACCGGGCGTGAGATCACCTCGCAGATGATCTATCAGGCGTTTGCCGATGAGTACCTCGAACAGCGCGCGCCTTTTGCGCTGGTCAATCACCGTCTGTCGTCAGAGCCCGACAGCCCCAAAGTCACGCTGGACGCCGTCATCGAGCAAAACGGCGAACGGCAGTCGCTCAGCGGCGAAGGGAACGGCCCCCTGGCGGCGTTTATCAAAGCGCTGGCCGCTGCCGGGCACGATGTGGAAATCATCGACTATCATGAACACTCTCGGGGTCAGGGCGCCGATGCTGAAGCGATCGCCTACGTGGAAGTGCGTATCGACGGCAAGGCGGTCTTTGGGGTAGGCAACGATGAAAGCATTACCAGCGCGTCGATGAAGGGAGTGCTGAGCGCCATCAACCGCCATCACTCCGATCAGGAGCCTGCGGCCAACGTGACGGCGGAAACGCTGGCGTAATCAGGCGGCCTGAAGAATGAGGTGGCGAGCAATGCGACCCTGGCAGAGGTTGGTGGTAGCTGCGATCGTCCTGGCCGGGTTCGCATCAGCGCTGGCCTCACACGAGCCGTTTGAGTCGAAACTGGTGCGCCTGGAGGCTCAGCGGGCGCTACCCCCGCTAGAAGCATCGCTTAAGCAGGAAACGCCTGAGGTCAACGCGCTCTTTCTCACCTACGCCGACGATCAAGCGTTATGGATGAGCGCGGCGCTGGCAATATGGCAGCACGGCGACGTGGCGCGTGACGTTCTGGTGGAGTACGGTTTGCTGCCTGATTTTCAGCGAGTGCTGGTGCGCTTCGGTGCCGATGCCGTGCTGCCGATTCATTTTTTTCATCGCCACGATGTTGCCTCGCTGCGTGCGCAACACTGGATAGGCGAGCGCTATCAGCAGCTCAGCCGTTTGTGGGGTGAGGAAAAAGGAGAGGCTGGCTCCGTGCTCACCTCCTTTCGTCGCGGTCAAATGGGCATTGCCCTGCTGGATGCCAACGGCCACGCGCTGCTCAATCAGTTTGTAGTCAGTGAACAGGGCGAGGTCGAATGGCTACAGGGTGAGCGGGTGGTGGCGGGCCTGGGCGATTTCTTTACCAGCGGGCTGCGTGATCTCGAACGCCAGTGGCGGCGGGGCGACGGCATTGACGCCGCCTATCTAGGCTGGGCCGGTGTCGATCTACTCGTGATGGCCAGCACCGTCAAGGTGCTGCGGGCGGGTAAGGCCGCTCGTGCTGCCCGGGTGGGCAGTGTGGAGGCCCAGGGCGCTCGGGCTGGCTTGCGCCAGGGAATGGTTGCTTCAGGCGGACGTTTTGCGAGCCTACCGCGCATGGCCAAGGTTGCCGCGGTCGCAGGTACCGCCTATGTGGTGGTTCGTCACCCAAGCCTGGTCAGCGCGCTGGGCGCCAACCTGTCGAGCTGGCTTGGATGGCCGGTATGGCTGGGTCAGTTTCTGGTCTGGCTGGTCGTGCTGCTACCGGTGCTGATAGTGGTGCGATTTGCTTATCGCTGGCTGTTGACACCGCTGCTGTGGCTGCTGGTGCCTTTGATGCGGCTATGTTTTAGAACAGCTAACCATGCGTTAGCGAGGCGTACTCAAGAACAGAAAAAGAGCCGTGATGAAAAAGCGTCTAATTGCAAATCTTTACATCCAGACTAAACTAAGTCTAGTTGGTTAAGCCTTGTTGGGTAGAGGGCATTATGGAAGCGATCAATATACATGAAGCCAAAACGCGGTTATCGCAGCTAGTTGCAAGGGCTGCAGAGGGCGAGGGGTTCATTATCGCCAAAGCGGGTAAGCCGATGGCGCGCGTGACGGCGATTGACAGCCCCGCTTCAGGGCAGCAAAAGCGCCTGGGATTTTTGGCAGGGCAGTTTAGCGTACCTGATGATTTTGATCGTATGGGGCAGGAGGAAATAGCCGAGATGTTTGGAGGCTGATGTGAATCTGCTGCTGGACACGCATATTTTGCTGTGGGCGGCGGTGTCGCCCGAGAAGCTCTCTGCTGATGCGCTATCGCTGATCAACGATGATAACAACAGGCTTTATTTTAGCGCCGCCAGCATTTGGGAAGTGGTCATCAAAAACGGCCTACAACGCCCTGACTTTCACGTTGACCCGCATTTGTTACGAAGAGGGCTGGTTGATAATGGTTATTTAGAGCTCCCCATCAGTGCATTGCATACTCTCAACGTTGCTCATTTACCAACCATCCACAAAGATCCTTTTGATCGAATTTTGGTGGCCCAGGCCGAAGCCGAGGGATTTTTGCTGCTTACTGCGGATGAGATGGTGGCTCAGTACGCTGGGCCTATCCGTAGGGTATAACTAACTTCTGGCTTAAGGCGTTAGCACTGAGCCATTCAAGCGTCTCAGTGGCGCTGTTTCTTCAACATGCGTCACAATGGCGTTTTACTCCCTTTGCCGGGAATTTCCCGCACCAGGCGTGGCATCAAGAACCCCGGCAACAGGTCGCGAAGTGAAGCGACAAGCTTGCGAGCTTCTTCATCCGAGACATCAAAGTGTGCTGCCCCTTGAACTGGGTCCAGCACGTGCAGATAGTACGGCAGAATGCCTGCTTCAAAGAGCCGTTCCGACAGTGTGGCGAGAGTTGTCACATCGTCGTTAACATCTCGCAGCAGCACACTTTGGTTGAGCAGGGTCACGCCGGCCTGCTTTAATCTGTCGCAGGCGTCGGCGACCGACTGGTCGATCTCGTTGGCGTGGTTGATATGCAACACCACGACTTTTTGCAGGCGGGTGGCAGATAGCCAGTCGAGTAGGGCGTCATCGACGCGGTCGGGGATGACCACCGGCAGACGTGTGTGAATGCGCAGTCGTTTAAGGTGCGGAATGGCTTCAAGCTGCTCCACCAGCCAGGCCAGTTGGCGATCATTGGCGGCAAGCGGATCCCCCCCGGAGAGAATCGCCTCGTGAATGGAGGTGTCGGCGCGCAGGTAGTCGAGGGCTTCCTGCCACTGCGCCCTGGAGGGCGAATTCTCGCTGTAGGGAAAATGCCGTCTGAAACAATAGCGGCAGTTGATCGCACAGGCGGGGCTCGCGATCAGTAACACGCGGCCTGCATACTTGTGAATCAGGCCGCTGGCGGGCTGATGGTCGGCTTCCTCAAGCGGGTCGGCGACGAACCCGGGCAGGGAGAGGGCTTCGTTTGCGAGCGGCAGCACCTGGCGCAGCAGTGGATCCCCAGGGTCGCCTGGCGCGATGCGCGACACATAGGCGTCGGGCACGCAAACCTCGAACAACTGATGCCCGGTGCGAGCGCCGGGCAGCCATTTGTCGCTCAGTCCCAGGCGCTGGCAAAGGACCGCCGGGTCGCGAACCGCTTGCGAAAGCTGTTGTTGCCAGGTCCCTGTTTGGCTCGCGGGGCCCTTGTCAGCAATAATGATGTTCTCCTGCAAAAAGCCCTCCTTCGGGTTATCATGCGCGCACTTATTCCACAACGTTCATTAGAGGCAAAGCGACACGTGGCGCCTCACGTTACTGAAACGCATCATTGAGAGGCAATATGGCGAACTATTCTACCAACGAATTCAAGGGCGGTCTGAAAGTAATGCTCGACGGCGATCCTTGCTCGATCATAGAGAACGAGCTGGTGAAGCCGGGCAAAGGCCAAGCCTTTAACCGTGTCAAGCTGCGCAATCTGATGACCGGCCGCGTGGGGGAACGCACCTTTAAATCGGGTGATTCGTTAGAGGGTGCCGACGTCATGGAATTGGAGATGGAGTATCTCTACAACGATAGCGAAATGTGGTATTTCATGAAAACCGACGGTTCCTTCGAGCAGTATGCGGTCGAGAAGAAGGCGCTGGGCGATACGGAAAAGTGGCTGAAAGAACAGGTGCCTTATACCGTTACCTTGTGGAACGACAACGCCATTCACGTGGCACCGCCGAATTTCATTGAGCTTGAGGTGGTGGAAACCGATCCCGGTTTGAAGGGCGATACAGCGCAGGGCGGCTCAAAGCCGGCCACGCTTTCGTCGGGGGCCGTGGTGCGCGTGCCGCTGTTTATCAATGAAGGCGAAGTCCTGAAGATTGATACGCGCAGCGGTGAATACGTTTCGCGTGCCTGATCACGCTGCCTTGAGCATAGCTACCAAGAGCCACGCACCCTGCGTGGCTTTATCGTGTTAGGGAGGCGTTAATGAGCGCTAGCTGGCGGCCGACGGCGGATATCGAGACGTTGCGAGAGCGGGCGCGATTGCTGGCCAAGGTGCGCGCGTTTTTCACCGAGCGCGATGTACTCGAAGTGGAAACGCCCGTCCTGGGCCAGGGGGGGAGCACCGACGTCCATCTTGTCTCGCTTTCCACCCTGGCGCGAACCGATCGTGGTCAGCGCCGACTTTGGCTGCAGACCTCGCCGGAATTTCATATGAAGCGCCTGTTGGCTGCGGGCAGCGGACCGATTTTTCAACTGGCCAAGAGCTTTCGCGATGGCGAGGTAGGGGCTCGGCATAACATCGAATTCACCATGTTGGAATGGTATCGACCTGGGTATTCCCTGGCCGCGTTGATCGATGAAACCGCCACGCTGGTGGCCAGCATTCTGCCGCGTTTCCATGGCTCGGTGGTGCATTACGCTTACCGCCGTCTGTTCCATACTCATCTGGCGGTCGACCCCTTCACTTCATCGCTCGAGACGCTTCGGCGACTGGCCGCAAAGCACGGCCAAATGCCCGCCACGGCATTGGCGAACGACGGGCGTGACACTTGCCTGGATTTGTTGATGAGCATGGTGATTGAGCCTTATCTTGGGCGCAATGAATTAAGCGTGGTCGTCGATTACCCGGCGAGCCAGGCGGCGCTGGCGCGTCGCCATCAGGACGCTGATGGTGAGTGGGTCGCGTCGCGCTTTGAGCTTTACCTGAACGGCATTGAGCTGGCAAACGGCTACGATGAGTTGACCGACGCCGCCGAGCAGCGTGCCCGTTTCGCCGACGACAACGCCGAGCGGCGCAAACTGGGGGTTGGCGAAGTGGATGTGGACGAGCACTTGCTGGCGGCGCTGGATGCGGGGTTGCCGCCAGGCTCGGGGGTGGCCCTGGGCGTCGACCGCCTGATTCAGCTGGCGCTGGGCAAAGCACGCCTGGAAGACGTGCTGACCTTTTCGACGCCGAACTGTTAGGCGATTACGCCATGCCCAGCGTCTGGCCCATCTGCACCATGCTGCCGGTGGGGATGGCTTCAAACGCCACCGGATTGGCGAAGCACATTACCACGGTGGAGCCGAGCTTGAAGCGGCCCATCTCGGCGCCTTTTTCCAGCGTAATCGGTTGGTCGAAACGCATGCGCTGAGGGTGACCGGACAGCGGCGTGACTTGGCCGGACCAGACGGTCTCGATGGCCGCGACGATCATGGCGCCGACCAGTACCATGGCCATGGGGCCGTGCTCGGTATCAAAAATACACACTAAGCGCTCGTTGCGGGCAAAGAGGCCTGGCACGTAGTTAGCGGTGGCTTGGTTGACCGAGAAGAGCCGCCCCGGCACGTAGATCATTTCCCTAAGCGTACCCGTCACCGGCATGTGCACCCGGTGGTAGTCCCGAGGGGAGAGGTAAACGGTGGCAAAGCTGCCGCCTAAGAACTCTTCTGCCAGCGCCGTATCGCCACTGAGTAACGTCTGTGCGGAGTAGGTGTGGCCCTTGGCTTGCACCAACTGGCCCGCCTGCAGGCGGCCGTATTGCGACAGGGTGCCATCCGCCGGGCTGAGAAGCCCATCGCCCAGCGGGCGGGCGTCGGCTTTCAAGGCGCGGGTAAAGAAGTCGTTGAACGTCGCGTAGGCGCTGGGGTCGGGCTCCAGCGCCTGGCTCATGTCCACTTCAAAGCGCTTGATAAAAGCGTTGATCAAGGTGTTTTTGACCCAGCGGTTGTCGCACTGGGCAAAGGTCCCTGTCAGCCGCGATAGGGCATGATGCGGCAGCGGGTACTGAAGCCGGGAAAAGGCTTTTTGGGCAATGGTCACAGTGGTGTTTTCACTTCTCGATCGGTGTGTCGTCGCGGTTGCCCCATTCACCCCAGGAGCCTGGATAGCCACGCATGTTGAAGCCCAGCGCCTTGCCTACCAGCCAGGTAAAGCTGCTGCGATGATGGCTTTGGCAATGGGTGGCAATTTCCATCTCGGGCGTCAGGCCGAGTGCGCCCAGCTCGGTGACCAGCTCGGCGTAGTCGCGTATGCGTAATGCCCGATGGCGATCCATGGCGTTGACCCAGTCCATGTTGACCGCGCCGGGAATGTGCCCCAGGTGCTTGTTATTACCTTTTTCGCCATCGTACTCGGCCTGGGAGCGCGCATCCCACACGGCAAACTGCTTGTCGTCGAGCTTCTGCTTGATCTCGTCGGCGCTGATCATCGCCTGGGGATTGAGGATCTCGGCCTGATAGTCGCTGGGCACCGGCGCGGTGGGCTCGCTGCTTTCTTCAATACCGGCGTCCCGCCAGGCGTGAATGCCGCCGTTAAGATAGGAATAGCGTTGATGGCCAATCAGGTCGAGCGTCCAGAGCAGGCGCGCGGCCCAGCCGCCGCCTTCGTCATCATAGGCCACAACGTGGGTGTCACGGGTGAGCCCCAGGGCGCTGAACAGGCGTGATAGCGCCTCGACGTCGGGCACGTCGTTCGGTACGGGCCCCTCGCCGCGCATCAGGTAGCGGAAATCGAGGAAAATGGCTCCCGGCACGTGCCCCTGACGATAGCTGTCGGAATTGGCTGGCACGTCGATAATCAGCAGTTGCGGGTCGTCCAGGCGTGCTTGAAGCTGTTCGGGTTCGACGATCAGCGGCAGCACGTTGGTTTCAGACGAGGTGCTCATGGGCAGCTCCTTATCGGTTAGGCGTCCAGACTATCAAGGATACGCCGATAGCTGGCAAAACGTTCTGGATGGATCTTGCCTGCCTCGACGGCATCGAGTAAAGCACAACCCGGCTCAGCGCGGTGGCGGCAGTCGCGAAAGCGGCAGTGGCCGATAAACGGACGCAACTCGATAAAGCCCTCGGTGACGTCCTGTTCATCAAGATGAATCAGGCCGAACTCCCGGATTCCCGGCGAGTCGATCAGCTCGCCGTTGGCCACCTCGTCGCTGCGCATGGCGTAAAGCCGCGCCGTCGTGGTGGTGTGGGTGCCTTTACGCGAATCCTCCGACAGCGCGCCGATACGCAGGGTTTCATCGGGCAGCAGCCGGTCGATCAGCGACGATTTGCCCACGCCGCTCTGGCCGACAAAGACCGACGTCCGGCCTTCGAGCTGTTGGCGAAGTGCGTCCAGCCCGGCATCGTTTGCCGTGGTGGTACGTACCACCGGGTAGCCCAGCGCGCGGTAGCGCTCGAGCAGCGTCCCCAGCTCGCCGCCATCGTCGGGGAGCAGGTCGGTCTTGTTGAGTACCAGCACCGGGGTAATTCCCGTGGCCTCGGCGGCGACCAGGTAACGGTCGATCAAGTTGGGGTGGGGAGCGGGTTCGACGGCAAACACGATCAGCAACTGATCGATATTGGCGGCCACCGGCTTGAGCTGGCCGCGGGCGTCGGGGCGCTTCAGGACGCTGTCGCGCTCTTCGCGCGCCACCACCACGCCGGAGCCCTCCTGGCCCGCTCGCCAGATGACCCGGTCGCCGGTCACCAGGCCGTCCAGGTTGGCGCGCAGATGACAGCGCACCGGCTGGTGGCTTGTGTCGCGCACCTCCAGGGTGCGGCCGAAATGGGCCATGACGCGGCCCGGCTGTTCGGCGCCGTATTCCCCTGCGGCCAATTTCTCGGCATCCTGCACGTCGCGCTTTTCAGCGCGCTGGGCCCGCTCAGCCTGCACCTTTTCGACCCGCCAGCGTTGCTGACGGCTTAATTTACGTTTGCTCATGACCACCCGATACTCGGTACAATGGCCCCCATTGTACCTGTTAACTGCCGCCGGGTAACTTGATCTACCCACCTGATTGGAGAGCACCATGAGTGAACATGCCGCGCCGCGCGATGACCTGCTGGTCTGGATTGACCTGGAAATGACCGGGCTGGACCCCAACAAGGAGCGCATTATCGAAGTGGCGACCCTGATCACCGACGCTCACTTGAACGTGATCGCCGAAGGCCCGGTGATCGCCGTGAAACAGCCTGATAGCCTGCTGGCCAGCATGGATGACTGGAACCAAAAGACCCATGGCGAATCGGGCCTGGTGGCGCGGGTCAAAGCCAGCGACGTCGGTGTGGCCGGGGCTGAACAGCAGACGCTGGACTTTTTGCGCCAGTACGTCGTGCCGGGGTCGTCGCCCATGTGCGGTAACAGCATTCACCAGGACCGGCGTTTCCTGGAGCGCGAAATGCCGGCGTTGTGGGCGTTCTTCCACTACCGCAACCTGGACGTTTCAAGCGTCAAGGAACTGGCCAAGCGCTGGAACCCCGGCGCCCTGGCCGGGTTTAAAAAGCAGAATGTCCACCTGGCCATGGACGATATCAAGGAATCGATTGCCGAGCTTTCCCATTACCGCAATACGTTCTTGCGCCTCGAGGCACAGAGCGACGAGGAAGAGTAAACGCGCCTAGGACGCCTCGGTGGCAATACGCGTGGCGCGTTTCAGACGCTGTTCCTCAAGCGCCCAGGCAACGTGCTCGCGTACCAGGGCGCTGGGGTAGGCCCGTCGTGACCAGAGTGCGGCCTCCAGCGCCTCGCTCCAGGGCGCGTTGCCCAGGCCCACGGCGATATTACGCAGCCAGCGCTCGTAGCCGATGCGCCGGATGGGGCTGCCTGCGGTCTTGGCCAGAAACTCGTCTTCGCCCCAGGCAAACAGGCGGATAAGCGAGGCACGATCAAGGTCGTGGCGCGGGGCGAAGTCGTCTTCCTGCGTGACGCGGGTAAAGCGGGTGAACGGGCACACCAGTTGGCAGTCGTCGCAGCCGTAGATACGGTTGCCCATGGCGCGGCGGTATTCAACGGGAATCGCGCCGTGCAGCTCAATGGTCAGGTAGGAGATGCATTTGCGCGAGTCGACCACCTTGTCCTCGACGATGGCGCCGGTAGGGCAGGCGGTGCGGCAGGCGTTGCAGCTGCCGCAGTGCTCTCCCTCAAAGGGGGCGTCAACGGGCAGGGGCAGGTCGGTGTAAAGTTCGCCCAGGAAAAACAGCGAGCCGGCCTTGGGGTTGAGCAGCATGGCATTTTTGCCGAACCAGCCAAGGCCGGCTTTCTGTGCCAGGGCGCGCTCCATCACCGGGGCGGAGTCGACAAAGGCGCGATAGCCGAACGCCCCGACCTCGTGCTCGATCTGCTTCGCCAACTGCGCCAGGCGTTTGCGCATCAGTTTGTGGTAATCCCGGCCGAGGGCATAGCGCGACACGTAGGCACGTCTGGGCTGGCCGAGCACCTTGGTGCTTTCCACTTCGGCGGGGAGGTAATCCATGCGCACGCTGATTACCCGCCGGGTGCCGGGCTCGAGTTCGTCCGGGCGGGTGCGCTTGGTGCCGTGCTTGGCCATGAAGCCCATGTCGCCGTGGTACCCTTTGTCCAGCCAGGCGTTAAGATGCGCTTCATGGTCGCCCAGTTGGGTGTCGGTGATGCCAACCTGCTGAAAACCAAGCTCGCGACCCCAGGTTTTGATGAGGTCGGCAAGGCCGGCAAGGGTGTCGTCTGAAAGCATGGGCGCGCGCCGCTTCGTCGCAAAAATGAAAAGCTCGAGGAATTGGGTGTCGATACTCAACGGTAAGCCGTAAGCCGCGCTATGCTAACGCATTGCTGGCCGTCACAACATGCGAAAGGAGAGATCGTGTCTCGCTTAACAACGTCTTCGTTACGTCCTCTTTATAAAGCGGCTCAAGTACGCGAGCTCGACCGGCGCACCATTGCCGGGGGGATCGATGGTTTCGCGCTGATGCAGCGCGCAGCGTCCAGCGCCTGGCACAGCTTTCGCTCCCGCTGGCCCCAGGCTCGCAGCGTGACGGTACTCTGCGGTAGTGGCAATAACGGCGGCGACGGCCACGTGCTGGCGGCGCTGGCGATGCAGTCGGGGCTTAAAGTGCAGCGTATTTCGCTCAAACCGCTGGAGGAACTCAAGGATGACGCCTATCGCGCCGCCCAGCTGGCCAGCCAGGCCGGGGTGAGCTGCGAAGAATGGCATCCGGCGACGGTGTTGTCCGGCGAAGTGGTGGTCGATGCGCTGCTGGGAACCGGCTTGAACGGCGAGGTGTCGGGGCGCTACCGGCGCACCATCGAGGCGATCAATGCGGCCCCTCAGCCCGTCCTGTCGATCGACATTCCCTCGGGGCTGGCCGCCGATACCGGCGCGGTGCTCGGCGTGGCGGTGGAAGCCGCCTGCACGGTAACCTTCATTGGCGACAAGATCGGTCTGCACACCGGCGATGCGCCGGCGTATACCGGTGAAATCGACTTCCGTCCGTTGAGCGTTAAAGCCCAGGCGTTTTTTGATATCCCGCCTACCGCGTGGCGCCTTGACGATGCTCTGCTGGGTGAGGCATTTACGCCACGGTCGCGCACCAGCCATAAAGGCCGCATGGGGCATGTGCTGGTCATGGGCGGCGCCCCCGGCTTCGGCGGGGCGGCGCTGTTGGCGTCCCAGGCGGCGGCGCGTCTTGGTGCGGGCAAAGTCAGCCTGGCGACCGCTGCCGACCACATCACCGCCAGTCTGGTACGTTGCCCGGAAGTCATGGCTCATGCGGTTCGCGGCGGCGCGGACGCCAGCGAGCTGCCGCATCAGGCCGATGCCGTGGTGGTGGGGCCGGGACTTGGTCAGGCGGCCTGGGGGCAGGCGGTGCTGCAGAGTGCGCTGCAGGCGAGCGTGCCACTGGTCGTCGACGCCGACGGGCTGACGCTGCTGGCGCGCCACTGGCCGGATATGCGCCGTGATGACTGGGTGCTCACCCCGCACCCCGGCGAAGCGGCTCGCCTGCTGGGCTGCACCGTTGAGGAAGTACAGGCGGATCGGCCCGAGGCCGTCCAGGCCCTGCAGCGCGCCCGTGGCGGCGTCGTCATCCTCAAGGGCGCGGGCAGCCTGGTTGCGGGGCCGGGCGGGCTGATGGTGTGCCCGTACGGCAACCCCGGCATGGCCAGCGGCGGCATGGGCGATGCGCTCAGCGGGATGCTCGGCGCGCTGATTGCCCAGCGCGGCGATATCGAAACCAGCGCCTGGCTGGGCACCCTGGTGCATGCGTTGGCCGCTGATCGGGCGGCAGCAGCGTGCGGTGAGCGTGGCTTGCTGGCGAGCGATCTGGCATCCTATGCGCGAGAATTGATCAACCCGTGAAGGCAGCCCACATGCAGGTGCAACTGGATAATGAACAGGCTCAGGTCGCCTTTGGTGAAGCCCTGGGTAACGTATTGCAGGGACGCGGGCGTGTTTATCTGGAGGGCGACCTGGGCGCGGGCAAAACGACGTTGACACGTGGGGTGTTGCGGGCCTATGGGTATCAGGGGGCGGTCAAGAGTCCCACCTATACGCTGGTGGAGCCCTATGAGCTGCCCGGCCAGCGGCTTTATCATCTGGATCTTTACCGCCTGTCCGACCCTGAGGAACTTGAGTTCATTGGCGGTCGTGAGGTGCTGGCCGACGATGCGCTGTGCCTGATCGAGTGGCCTGGCCGAGGGGAAGGCTGGCTGCCGGCGCCGGATATCCGCCTGCAGCTGGAAGTGGTTAATTCCGGCCGTCGAGCGCGACTGAGCGCCGGCAGCGACTTCGGTCACGGGGTGCTGGCTACCTTGCAGAACCGTCTGTCGGACTATCCCCAGCAGGATGGTGTTTTTCAATGGTCGTAACCGCAATGGTCACAAGGGTAAAGGCGATAAACAGACGCTCGATACGCCGGCGGGTATGTTGCGTCGTGGCGGTTCTGTCAGCGAGTTTTGGCACGTCGCTTCAGGCCGCCACCGTCGAAGGCATGCGGCTCTGGGCAGCGCCGGATCACGCGCGGCTGGTGCTTGATCTGTCCGGCCCGGCGTCGGCCAATGTGTTTTCCCTGGAGAGTCCTGACCGCTTGGTCATCGACCTTGACGAAAGTCAATTGGAAGCCGACCCGGACAGCCTGGCGTTGGACGACAGTGCCATCAGCACCGTGCGTACCGGTACCCGTAACGGCAACGGACTGCGGGTCGTGCTCGAGCTCAACCGCGAGGTGGCACCGCGCCACTTTACCCTGACGCCCAACGATCAATACGGCCACCGGCTAGTGGTGGATCTGGAGTACCCCGGCGAAAGTGCGGTCGAAAACCCCATCGATCCCATCGAGGCCATGATTCGTGATCAGGAGATGGAGGCACAGCGTGCGAGCGCCCGGTTGGGCGACCGTCAGCAGGCGTCGCCGCCAGCGGACGCGCCGAGGGGCTCTGAAGAAGCCAAGCCGCACCCTAGGCGCGATATCATTATCGCGGTGGACGCCGGGCATGGGGGCGAAGATCCTGGGGCAATCGGCCCATCCGGCACCCGGGAAAAAGACGTCGTGCTGGATATCAGTCAGCGTCTGGCCAACACCATCAACGCAGTGGACGGCTTCAAGGCGGTGCTGATCCGCGACGGCGACTATTACCTGGGGCTGCGACAGCGTACCCAGCTCGCCCGGGAGCAGAAAGCCGACTTCTTCGTGTCGATTCATGCCGATGCCTTCAACAGCCCGCGTCCCCAGGGAAGCTCCGTGTATGCGCTGTCCCAGCGGGGCGCGACCTCGGAAACCGCGCAGTGGCTCGCCGATAGCGAAAATCGCTCCGACCTGATCGGCGGGGTGGACGGCAACCTGTCGCTGCGCGACAAGGATCAAGTGCTTCGCGGCGTACTGCTGGACTTGACCATGACGGCCACGCTCAACGATTCGTTGTCGATTGGCGGGCAGGTGCTGGATCAGCTCGGTCGGGTCAATCGGCTGCATAAATCGCGGGTCGAACAGGCGGGCTTCATGGTGCTCAAGTCGCCTGACATCCCCTCGCTGCTGATCGAAACGGGGTTTATCTCCAATCCCGATGAAGAGCGGCGATTGCGGGATCCCGTCCACCAGCAACAGATCGCCGAGGCGGTCTTCAGCGGCTTGCAAAGCCACTTCGAACGCTATCCGCCGCCGGCAAGCCTGCTTGCCTGGCAGCGGGATAACCAGCGCCGCCCGAGTGGCGACGAATACCGTATTCAGTCCGGCGACACGCTCTCGGCGATTGCGGTGCGCCACGGGGTGCCGATCAACCAGCTCAAGCAAGCCAACGACCTCAACGGCGATGTCATCCGCGTGGGGCAAGTGTTGCGTATTCCCAGTTCATGAGGTGCCGTGTTGTCTGAAACAACGTCCGCTATGCCGCGCATACACGTCCTGGATCCCCGGTTGGCGAACCAGATTGCGGCCGGGGAGGTGGTCGAGCGTCCGGCATCGGTTACCAAAGAGCTGATCGAAAACGCCATCGATGCGGGCAGTCAGCGCATCGAGGTGGATATCGAAGCGGGCGGCGCGCGGCTGATCAAGGTGCGCGATGACGGTGTCGGCATTGGCGAACAAGACCTGCCGCTTGCGCTGGCGCGCCATGCCACCAGCAAGATTGATAGCCTGGAAGACTTGGAGGGCGTGAGCTCGCTGGGCTTTCGCGGCGAGGCCCTGGCCTCGATCAGTTCGGTGTCGCGTCTGGAGCTCATCTCCAACGCGGCGGACGACCCGCGCCAGGGCTGGCGCGTCGTGGCCGAGGGGCGGGGCATGGAAACACGCGTCACGCCAGCGCCGCATCCACGCGGCACCAGCGTTGCCGTACGCGACCTGTTTTTCAACACCCCGGCGCGGCGCAAGTTTCTGCGTACCGAAAAAACCGAATTCGCCCACGTGGAAGAGGCGTTCCGCCGCCAGGCGCTGTCGCGCTACGACATCGCCTGGACATTGCGCCACAATCAAAAGGTGGTGCATCAACTGCCCGCAAGCCATTCGTCTTCCGCCAGCGAGCGGCGCATTGCCTCGCTGTTGGGCAACAACTTTATCGAGCACGCGCGCTATATCGAGCGCGAAGCCGGGGCGCTGCGCCTGAGCGGCTGGGTGGGGTTGCCCACGCATTCCCGCGCCCAGGCGGATCAGCAGTATTTTTTCGTCAACGGTCGCGTCGTTCGCGACCGACTGGTGGCCCATGCCGTTCGCCAGGCCTACCGCGACGTCCTGTATAACGGCCGCCATCCGGTCTTTGTGCTGTATCTGACCCTTGACCCCGATGTCGTTGATGTCAACGTTCACCCTACCAAGCACGAAGTGCGTTTCCGCGATGGCCGCATGGTGCACGACTTTCTGTATTCGAGCCTGCATCACAGCCTGGCAGACGCACGGCCAAACGACGGCGATACCCCGGAGGTGGCAGCATCCGAACCCGCGACCGCCGAGGAAGCGCCGACGGACACGGCGCGCTGGCAGCAACAGGGCATGGCACTCGCGCCTTCCAGTGATCGCCATCCGGGTGGTGAGCGGGTGCGTCGCTTCATGCAGGGCTACCAGGCGTTACACCCTGACCACGAAGAGACGCTGCTGACGCCGCAAACCGGCGCGTCTCACAAGGCATCCGATGAGGCGCACGGAGCGGTGCGCGAAGCGCCCGTGGCCATGCCGGAGGCAGATCCGGCCAGCGCGCCGCCGTTGGGCTTTGCTCTCGGTCAGCTTCATGGCGTCTATATATTGGCGCAGAACGTCCACGGCCTGATCCTGGTGGATATGCACGCCGCCCACGAGCGGATTGTCTACGAGCGCATGAAAACCCAGCTGGCGGCGACCCGCGGGATCGACACTCAGCCGCTGTTGGTGCCCGTGTCGTTAGCCGCCAGTCACGCCGAAGTGGCCACGGTGGAAAGCGAACGCGATGCCATCGCCAAGTTGGGGGTCGAGCTGGATGTTGCCGGCCCCGAGACCTTGCTGGTTCGCCAGCTACCGGCCATGCTGGCCCAGGCAGACCCGGAGGCGCTGGTACGCGAGATGCTCGAGGAGTTGGCGCGCTTTGGTCGCACGCATCAGGTCGAGGCACGGATTCACGAGCTGCTTTCCACCATGGCGTGTCATGGTAGCGTTCGGGCCAACCGGCGGCTGACCCTGGACGAAATGAACGCGCTGCTGCGCGATATGGAACGCACCGAGCGCAGCGACCAGTGCAATCATGGACGACCCACCTGGACGCAGATGGATATGAACGCCCTGGATCGCTTGTTCATGCGTGGCAAATAGCCCTGTCAAGTGGCAAAGCAAGGCGTGGCTTTTTGATTGTTAGTGGAGTTTTACCAGCGCATGGCTGATACACGCCCTTGGGCGATTTTTTTGATGGGGCCGACCGCCGCGGGCAAAACCGACACGGCCATCGCGCTGCACGAGCGGCTGGGGCACCAGCTGATCAGCGTTGACTCGGCGATGGTTTACCGCGGGATGGATATCGGCAGCGCCAAGCCCAGTGCCGATGAGCTGGCCCGCGCCCCCCACCGCTTGATCGACATCCGTGACCCGGCAGAGCCGTATTCAGCGGCCGATTTTCGCTTTGAGGCGCTTGATGAGATGCGACAAATCAGCGCGGCGGGTCAGGTACCGCTGCTGGTCGGCGGTACCATGCTTTACTACAAGCATTTGATTGAAGGCGTCGCTAATCTGCCTCCGGCCGACGCGGCCATTCGCCAGGATCTCGATGCGCGCTGGCAGAAAGAGGGGCTGGTGGCTCTGCACCGAACGCTTTCCGAGGTCGATCCGTCCTCGGCCCAGCGTATTCACCCCAATGACCCGCAGCGCCTGATGCGCGCCCTGGAAGTGTATTACGCCAGCGGGCGTCCGATGAGCGCCCTCTGGGCGGAGCAGCAGCCTGAAACCTTTCCCTGGCGGGTGCTGTCGATAGCGCTGTTGCCCGCAGAACGTTCGGTATTGCACCAGCGCATCGCACGCCGTTTTGAAACGATGCTGCAAGAGGGCTTGATAGATGAGGTCGCCGCCCTCAAACAACGAGATGACTTGCATGGCGATCTACCCGCGATGAAAAGCGTTGGCTACCGACAGGTATGGGAATACCTGGAAGGCCGCTATGATGACGATACACTGGCAGAGCGCGGCATCATTGCCACCCGCCAGCTCGCCAAGCGGCAGATTACCTGGCTCAGACGTTGGCCGTCGCTGCACTGGATCGATACGCTGCAGCCCAACGCCCTGGATAAGGTGCTGAAAATCGTGCGTGAAAGCAGCGCTTAGCGTAAGATAGAAGGCTCGTAAGTGATGTTTTCGAGTGGCCGAGTGAGCAGGCCTTTCGGGCAACGAGATGTCGGCGTAGCACCAGTTGGGCACGCCATCCATAACCAACCCCCAACGACAGTTTTAGGGAGAGCAACATGTCCAAAGGGCAGTCCCTTCAAGACCCGTACCTGAACATTTTGCGCAAGGAGCGCATTCCGGTCTCTATTTTTCTGGTCAACGGCATCAAGCTGCAGGGCCAGATCGAATCCTTTGACCAGTTTGTCATCTTGTTGCGCAATACCGTCAGTCAGATGGTTTATAAACATGCGATTTCAACCGTTGTGCCGTCGCGCAACGTACGGTTACCTGTACAGGATCCGGCCGCTCCGGACGCTGATGAGTAATCCGTTGGGATATGCAGAACAGTCCATGAGGTATTGATTGTTTTTTGAACGCCCCGAAGCCGGAGAGACGGCTCTCCTTGTTCACGTTGATTTTCAAGATGAACAAGCGCGTGAAGACCCGGGTGAGTTTCTGGAACTCGTGCGCTCTGCCGGTGCAGAGCCTGCGACGTTGCTCACGGCTAGCCGACATCGTCCTGACTCGCGCAGCTTTATAGGGTCAGGCAAGTTGGAGGAGCTGCGGGCAATGCTCGCAGCGCACGAAGCCGAACTGGTGATCTTCAATCATGGTCTGAGCCCCTCGCAGCAACGTAATCTGGAACGTGATCTCAAATGCCGTGTGCTGGATCGCACGGGGTTGATTCTGGATATCTTTGCACAGCGGGCGCGTACCCACGAAGGCAAGCTGCAAGTCGAACTTGCCCAGCTCGAATATGTATCCACGCGCCTGATACGCGGGTGGACGCACCTGGAGCGCCAGAAAGGCGGTATTGGCCTGCGCGGTCCGGGTGAAACCCAGTTGGAAACCGACCGGCGTCTGCTGCGTGGGCGTATCAAGTCGATTCATAAACGCCTCGACAAGGTACGCAGCCAGCGTGAGCAGAATCGCCGTGCCCGTGCGCGGGCCGAAATTCACAGTGTCTCGTTGGTCGGCTATACCAACGCAGGCAAGTCAACGCTCTTCAATGCGTTAACGCAATCAAACGTGTATGCTGCCGACCAGCTGTTTGCAACGCTCGACCCAACGTTGAGGCGCCTGGAAATCGAAGACGTGGGGCCTGTGGTGATGGCTGACACCGTCGGCTTTATTCGGCATCTCCCCCACAAGCTCGTTGAGGCTTTTCAGGCCACGCTGCAGGAGGCCGCCGAAGCCACGCTGCTGGTGCACGTCATCGACGCGGCAGACCCTGATCGGGATCTCAACGTGGAGCAGGTCGAGCGCGTGCTTGAAGAAATTGGCGCCGATGACGTGCCGGTGCTGAAGGTCATGAACAAGATCGACATTCTGGACAGCGCCCCGCGTATCGAGCGTGACGGCGAGGGGCTGCCTGAGGTTGTGTGGCTTTCGGCCCAGCAGGGCAAGGGCCTTGATCTGCTTCACGAAGCGCTTACCGAGCGCCTTGCCGGTGATGTCATCGGCTTTTCGCTGACGCTGTCCCCCGAGCAGGGCAAGCTGCGGGCAGGCCTCCATGAGCTCAACGCTGTGCGTGAAGAAGCCTTTGATGAGCAAGGGCGCTCGGTGCTGGATATTCGCCTGCCGCGGCGTGACTTCAATCAGTTGATGGCGCAACTCGGCGAGCGCGCCAACACCTATCTGCCCGCCGAGCTGCGCGAAACGAAAGAGTGGTGACGCTTCGAGACAGTATCCGGAGTGCTCGGTTCGTGACCCAGCAAGCGCCGTATTGCAATAATACTAAATACGCGCTGCGGCCCTGTGTTAACGTCGGGGCAAGCGTGTGAGTGAATACCTCAGTGGAGACGAAGTATGGCCTGGAATGAGCCTGGTGGTGGCAACCAGCATGACCCCTGGAGTGGTGGTGGCCGACGTGGCGGTAGCGACGGCGGTGGCAACCGTGGCGGAAACAACGACGGTGGTAACGGCAACAAGGGAGGCAATAATCAAGGCCCTCCAGATCTTGATGAGGCCCTGAAAAAGTTTCAGGACAAGCTCAGCGGCGTGCTGGGCGGCGGCAAGAAATCAGGCGGCGGTGGCAAGAAAGGCGGTGGCGGCGGCAAGCCTCGCAACGTCTTCGCGCTACCTGGGCTGCTGATTATCGTCGCGCTGGCGATCTGGGCCGCGATGGGCTTTTACGTAGTGGATCAATCCGAGCGTGGCGTGGTGCTTCGCTTTGGCGAATACCAGAATACGGTCACCCCGGGCCTGCAGTGGAACCCGCCGTTGATTGACGAAGTGCGCATGGTCAACGTCACCCGCGTACGCTCGCTGACCCAGACCCAGTCGATGCTGACCCGCGATGAAAACATCGTCGAAGTCGAAATCTCCGCTCAGTACCAGGTGGCCGATCCGCGTAATTTCGTACTTAACGTCCGCGACCCGGAACTGTCGCTGGATAACGCGCTCGATTCCTCGCTGCGGCACGTGGTCGGCGGCACCGACATGATCGATATCCTGACCTCGGGCCGTGAAATCCTGGGTAGCTCGGTAGCGAGCCGCCTGCAGTCCTACCTGGACAACTACGGCGCCGGCATTCAGCTGCAGACCATCAACATCGAGTCCACCACTGCGCCTGAGCCGGTCATCGATGCCTTTGATGACGTGATTCGCGCCCGTGAAGATCGTCAGCGTACGATTAACCAGGGCATCGCCTACGCCAACGCCATCATCCCTGAGGCTCAGGGGCAGGCGCAGCGTTTGATCGAACAGGGCCAGGGTTATCGCGAATCGGTCGTGGCTGAAGCCCAGGGTCAGGCCAACCGCTTCAATTCGCTGCTCGCCGAGTACCAGAACTCGCCCGATATCATGCGCGAGCGTATGTATATTGAAGCCATTGAAGACGTCTTTGGCGAAACGCCCAAGGTGCTGCTGGATGTGAGTGATAACGCGCCGATGATGTATTTGCCGCTAGAGCAGCTGAATCGTCGCCAGGGTGCCGCCGCCTCGCAGCAGGGCAACAGCGACGGCGTTGACCCCCAGGTGCTGGAAAGCCTGTCCAGCAGTAACAGCAGTAGCCAGAGTAGTTCCTCATCCAACAGCAGCGGCATCCGCAGGGAGGGCCGGTAAATGATCAATAATCGTTCCCTGCTAATTGTCGGCGGCATCGCCGCCGTTGCGTGGCTTGCCAGCAACAGCCTGTATGTTGTCGATGAAACAGAACGTGCGGTCAAACTGCGCTTCGGTGAGGTCATCGAAGAGAACATTCAGCCGGGCCTGCACGTCAAAATGCCGATTGCGCAGACCGTGCGCACCTTCGATACCCGCCTGCTGACGCTGGATACCGACACCAGCCGCTATCTGACCCAAGAGCAGAAAGCGGTCATTGTCGATTCCTACGTGAAGTGGCAAGTGGTCAATCCGACGCGCTATTACGAGGCCACCGCAGGGGATGAAATGATGGCGACGCGCCTGATTCAGCCCCGCGTTGACGAAAGCCTGCGCAACCAGTTTGGTCGCTTGAACCTTCAGCAGATTATCGCCGAGGAGCGCGACGACCTGATGGATGGTCCGACCGAAGAGCTCGACGCGCTGATGCGTGAAGAGCTCGGCGTGGCGATTCGCGATATTCGTATCAAACGTATCGATCTGCCGGACGACGTGTCAGCTGCGGTCTATGAACGGATGCGCTCAGAGCGTGAGCGTGAAGCCCGTGAGTGGCGCGCTCAGGGTCAGGAAGAGGCTGAACGGATCCGGGCCAATGCGGATCGTCGTCGTCAGGTGCTGCTTGCTCAAGCCAGCGAACGCGCCGAGACGCTGCGTGGTGAAGGTGATGCCCAGGCCGCTGCGATCTTCTCGGAAGCCTATGGTCAGGATCAGGAGTTCTTTACGTTCTGGCGTAGCCTGAATGCCTATCGCGAGAGCTTCGCGGGCGATGACAACCTGCTGGTGCTCGAGCCGGATAGCGACTTCTTTCGCTACCTGCGCAGCGCCATGCCCGACGAAGACAGTTAAGCCATTGGCGTAGGCCCCGTCGGACACCGGCGGGGTTCAACGCGTCACAAAACGTGGTAGACTTTATTAACCGGGCGCAGCCCGGTTTTTTTGTGGCCCTACGTTATTGGGCCTTCATTATTGTCGTCTCGCAGGATTGTTTACATGACCATCGCTGACCGCTGGCTATTGCCCGACGGCATGGACGAAGTGCTGCCGCCTCAGGCAAGCCGTATGGAAGAGCTACGCCGGACGTTGCTGGACCTATACCATGGCTGGGGCTATGACCAAGTCATGCCGCCCCCGGTCGAGTTTCTGGACTCGCTGCTTACCGGCACGGGAACCGATCTGGATCTCCAAACCTTCAAGTTGACCGATCAGTTGACGGGGCGGATGATGGGCGCATCGGCGGATGTCACGCCGCAGGTAGCGCGGATGGATGCCCACTCGCTCAAGCGTCAGGGGCCAGTACGACTGTGCTACTGCACCAACGTACTGCGCGCCAAGGCCGACCAGCATCAAGGTGGCCGCAGTCCGGTGCAGGTAGGCGTCGAGCTGTTCGGCCATGCCGGGCTAGATGCCGACAAGGAAATTATTCACCTGGCATTGTCGAGTCTCCAGGCGGCCGGCGCCCAGGAAATCCACCTGGCGCTGGGGCATATCGGCATTTATCGCAGTCTGGTGGAAGCCGCCGACTTGAGCGCCGAGCAGGAGGCGTCACTGTTCGACGCCCTGGCCCTCAAGTCCCCGGGCCTGTTGGCCGAGCAGGTCAGCGCCAGCGTCAGCGATCCGGCGCTTGCCGACATGCTGCTCGCCCTTGGCGACCTGCACGGCGATGCTGATATTCTGGTGCAGGCGCGCGAGCGGCTGGCAGGTGCGCCCGCCTCGGTAGCGGCGGCGCTGGATCAGCTGGACGCCCTCTACCAAGGAGTGTTGGCGCAGTTTGACGTGTCGTTGTATTTTGATCTGGCGGAGCTGCGCGGCTATCAATACCATACCGGCATGATGTTTGCGGCCTATGTGCCGGGCTATGGTCATGCACTCGCAAAAGGCGGGCGCTACGATGATACCGGGCGTGCCTTTGGACGTGCGCGTCCCGCCACCGGTTTCTCGATGGACTTGAAGCAGTTAGCTTCACTGGACGTGGCCGCACCGGCGAAAGGCGCGATCTGGGCGCCTGCCGAGCAGGCGGCGTCGCTGGATGCAGCCATCGTCGCCTTGCGCGCGCAGGGCGAGCGGGTAATTCAGGCGCTGCCAGGGCAGCGTACGGGACCGGCGGAGCATGATTGTGACCGCCGTCTTGAGTTTATCGATGGCCGTTGGCAGCCAACGGCCCTGACACAAGAGACGAGTGCATAATGGGTAAGAATGTCGTAGTCCTGGGAACCCAGTGGGGCGATGAAGGCAAGGGCAAGATCGTTGATTTGCTGACCGAGTCGGCATCGGCGGTGGTGCGTTTCCAGGGTGGCCATAACGCTGGCCATACGCTGGTGATCGACGGTGAAAAGACCGTATTGCACCTTATTCCGTCCGGCGTATTGCGTCCCGACAAGACCTGTGTCATCGGCAATGGCGTGGTGCTGTCGCCGGAAGCACTGATCAAGGAAATTCGAGAGCTCGAGGCCAAGGGCGTGCCGGTTCGCGAGCGGCTGCGTCTGTCACCTGCCTGCCCCTTGATCCTGCCGTATCACGTGCGCCTGGATCAGGCCCGTGAAAAAGCCCGTGGCATCGCCAAGATCGGCACCACAGGTCGCGGTATTGGTCCGGCCTACGAGGACAAGGTTGCCCGCCGTGGCTTGCGTCTTGGCGATATGCTGCACCGCGAGCGCTTTGCCTCCAAGCTTGGTGAAGTGCTTGACTACCACAACTTCGTGCTGGTGAATTACCACGGCGAGCCGGCCGTCGACTTCCAGGAAGTCCTCGATAGCGCCATGCAAATGGCCGACGAGCTGCGTCCCATGGTCGCCGACACGGTAAGCATGGTGCACGACCTGCGCAAAGCCGGGGAAAATATTCTCTTCGAAGGCGCCCAGGGCTCGCTGCTGGATATCGACCACGGCACCTACCCGTTCGTGACCAGCTCCAACACCACGGCGGGTGGCACGGCGACGGGCTCCGGCGTCGGGCCGCTGTATCTGGACTACGTGCTGGGCATCACCAAGGCCTACACCACGCGCGTCGGGTCGGGGCCGTTTCCCACCGAGCTGTTTGACGACCACGGTCGCCATCTGGCCGAAAAGGGCCACGAGTTCGGCGCCACCACCGGTCGTGCCCGCCGCTGTGGCTGGTTCGATGCCGTGGCGCTGCGCCATGCGGTGCAGATCAACTCGGTGTCGGGCATCTGCCTGACCAAGCTTGATGTCCTCGATGGGCTGGAAAACATTCGCGTCTGCGTGGGCTATCGCAGCAAGGACGGCGACGTTCTCGACGCTCCTGTGGACTCGGAAGGCTACGAAGCCATCGAGCCGCTTTACGAAGACCTGCCGGGCTGGAAGGAGTCGACGCTGGGCATCAAGAAGGTCGAGGATCTGCCTGCCAATGCGCGCGCCTACATCAGCTTCCTGGAAGAGCAGGTCGGCACCAGCATCGACATCATTTCGACCGGGCCGGATCGCATCGAAACCATTGTACTGCGCAATCCGTTCGACGAATAATCGCGATATCGACGCCCATGGCGTGTTGGGCTTTTAGGTAGCGAGTGAAAGAGAGGGGGCGACGGGGTCGCCCCTTTTTGCATCCGTTTGCTTCTTGTGTCCGTTAGTGCTCAGCCCGGTTTAAAAATCGATGCCTCGACGCGCCTGAAGGCCGTTGTTGAAGGCGTGGCGAACTTCCTGCATTTCGGTCACCGTATCGGCCATGGCAACAAGGTCGCGGTGAGCGTTGCGTCCGGTGACGATCACCGTCTGTTCACGGGGACGGTTCTCGAGCGCCTTGATCACCGTGGCAATATCCAGGTAGCCAAATTTGAGCATGTAGGTGATTTCATCGAGCACCACCAGGTAGGTGTCGGGGTCGGCCAGCATTTTCTCGGCGTCCTGCCATACCGCCTGGCACGCCTGGGTATCGGCCTCGCGGTTTTGTGTATCCCAGGTAAAGCCGGTGGCCATGATGGCAACGCTCAGGTTGGAATCTTCTTCCAGACGATTGCGCTCGCCGCACTCCCACAGACCCTTGATAAACTGCACGACGCCGACCTTGTAACCGTAGCCAAGGGCTCGGGTCACGGTGCCCCAGGCGGCGGTCGTCTTGCCCTTGCCGTTGCCGGTGTTGATCAGCAGCAAGCCGCGCTGCTCGGTCGCCTCGGCGACCTTTTCATTGACACGCGCCTTGAGTTTCTCCATTGATGCCTTGTGGCGTGTACTGCGATCTGTCATGCGATTTCCTCAGTGTCAAACAGCCATCTTGGTGTCCTAGCCTAAGCGATTCATTGCGTCTTGAACATCGAGGCGACCCCGCTTTTATTTCATGGTGGTGAGGGGAGAGGAAGCAATATTAGGCGATTTGGGCGAAGAGCATTGGCCGGTAGGGGGCTGGCTGCTCTAGAATGGGTAGCTATGTCTTGTCAGGAATCTGTCTATGCCGTCATTTGATATTGTTTCAGAGTTCGATCAGCACGAAGCGGCGAATGCCGTCGATCAGGCCAATCGTGAAGTCCAGTCGCGTTTTGATTTCAAAGGGGTGGATGCCTCGTTCAGCCTCGAAAAGGACACGGTTCAGTTGGAGGCAGAGGTTGACTTTCAGCTCAAGCAGATGCTGGACGTGCTGCGTAATCGGTTAATTGCACGTGGCATCGACGCGCGCTGCATGGATATCAAGGATCCCGTTCTTTCCGGTGTCAAAGCCCGCCAGGAAGTCGCTCTCAAGCAAGGCCTGGATCAGACCGAGGCCAAGGACATCGTCAAGCGTATCAAGGCCAGCAAGCTGAAAGTCCAGGCACAGATCCAGGGCGAGAAAGTGCGTGTGACGGGTAAGAAACGCGACGATCTGCAAAGCGTCATGGCGTTACTGCGCGGTGAAGAAGGGCCGGAACTGCCTCTGCAGTTCGATAACTTCCGCGACTGAGCCCACGCGCTTACCGTTTCCTTAACGCCGATAACAACAGCACCGACCATAGGAGTTTCGCATCATGTCTGATCCGCAGCCGGTTTATTTAAGCGATTACCAGCCCCCCGCCTATCGGGTGACTCATACCGAGCTGACGTTTGATCTTGACCCTGCCAATACCCTCGTCACCGCGCGGCTGCATATCGAGCGGCGGGCCACCGCCGATGCCGATACGCCGCTGATCCTTGACGGTGAGCAACTCACCCTTCGCTCGCTGTCGATTGACGGCACGCCGCTTGCAGAGAACGTCTATCAGGTCGGCGACGAAGGCCTGCGGATCGAACGGGTACCGGCGTGCTTCGTGCTGGACAGTGAGGTGGTGCTGGCCCCAGAGGACAACACCGCGCTGGAAGGCCTCTACCAGTCCAATGGCATGTTCTGTACCCAGTGCGAAGCCGAGGGGTTTCGTCGCATCACCTTTTACCCGGATCGTCCGGACGTCATGTCGACGTTTACCGTGACGGTGATCGGCGATCGCCGGCGCGAGCCGATTCTGCTTGCCAACGGCAACCCGGTCGAGCAGGGCGAGCGTCCGGATGGCCGCCACTATGCCATCTGGGAAGACCCGCACCCCAAGCCCTGCTACCTGTTTGCCCTGGTCGCCGGGGATCTGCATAAGGTGGAAGACCATTTCACCACCCAGTCCGGGCGAGACGTCACCCTGCAGCTGTGGGTGGAAGAGGAGAACCTGCAGAAAACCGACCATGCCATGGGCTCGCTCAAGCGTGCCATGGCGTGGGACGAGCAGGTCTACGGACGCGAATACGATCTGGACCTGTTCATGATCGTGGCGGTCAACGACTTCAACATGGGGGCCATGGAGAACAAGGGCCTCAATATCTTCAACTCGGCGGCGGTGCTGGCCCACCCGGATACCGCCACCGACGCCGCCTTTCAGACCGTCGAAGGCATCGTGGCCCACGAGTACTTTCACAACTGGTCGGGGAACCGGGTGACCTGCCGGGACTGGTTTCAGCTGTCCCTGAAAGAGGGCTTTACGGTTTTTCGTGACCAGTGCTTCTCGGCCGAGACCAACTCTGCCCCGGTGAAGCGGATTCAGGACGTGTCGTTTTTCCGTACGGCGCAGTTCGCCGAGGACGCGGGTCCCACGGCCCATCCGGTGCGCCCCGATCATTACATTGAAATCACCAATTTCTACACCCTGACGATTTATGAAAAGGGCGCCGAGATCGTCCGAATGCTGCGCAACCTGGTCGGCTGGGACGCCTTTCGCCAGGGCGCAGACCGCTACTTCGAGCGCTTTGACGGACAGGCGGTCACCATTGAGGATTTCGTCGACTGCATGGCGGAAGCCTCGGGGCTTGACCTGAGCCAGTTCATGCGCTGGTACGATCAGGCCGGGACGCCCGAGATCGATGCCCACGGCGAGTACGACTACGCCCACGGCGAATACCACCTGACGCTGCGTCAGCGAACCCCTGCCACGCCCGGACAGGTGGACAAGCAGCCGCTGCATATCCCGGTCGCCATGGGGCTGGTAGGCACCAAGTCAGGACAGGATCTGAGGCTTACCCTGGACGGCGAAAAGCTCGGTAAAGACGCGGTGATTCACCTCCGCGAAGACGAACAGACGTTTGTGTTTACCGATGTGGCCGAAGCCCCGGTTCCCTCACTGCTGCGCCACTTTTCTGCCCCGGTAAAGCTGCATTTCCCTTATTCCCGTGAAGATCTGGCCTTTCTGCTGACCCAGGACAGCGACGGCTTCAACCGCTGGGATGCCGGGCAAGGCCTGGCAATGTTAGCACTTGACGACCTGATCGCCGCTCACCGCAACGGCGTCGAGAAGGTCATGGATGGCCGTGTGGTCGATGCGTTCCGCGCGCTGCTGGCCAGTGAGCCGGCGGACAAGGCGGTGCTTGCCGAAATGCTCACGCTGCCTTCCGAGGCGTACATCGCCGAGCAGCAGCCGATTGTCGACGTCGACGCCATTCATGCCGCGCGGGAGTTCGTGCGCCAGTCGCTGGCGATGGCGCTGCGCGATGAGTTCATGGCGACCTTTGAGGCCAATCGCTCCAGTGAGCCTTATGCACCGACGCCGGAGCAGATTGCCCAGCGAAGCTTGAAGAATGTAGCGCTCAGCTACCTGATGTCGATTGAAGATGAGCAGGGCGTGGCGCTGTGCGAAGGCCAGTTTGCGGCTAACCACAACATGACTGACGTGCGCCACGCCCTGACATTGCTGGTGCACAGCGACCGCGATGATCTGGCGACGCCGGCGCTCAAGACCTTCGGTGAAAAGTGGGCCCATGACCCGCTGGTCATGGATCAGTGGTTTACCATCCAGGTGTCCCGGCCGCAGGCGGATGTGCTCGAGCGGGTGAAATACCTGATGGCGCATCCCGCCTTCTCGCTGAAAAACCCCAACCGCGTACGCGCACTGATTGGTGCCTTTGCGCAAAATCGGGTGAATTTCCACCGTTTGGACGGCGAGGGGTACGCCTTGCTCGCCGATGTGGTGATCGAGCTGAATCGCCTGAACCCGGAAATTGCCGCGCGTTTGATCACGCCGCTCACCCGCTGGCAGCGTTTCGATGAAACCCGCCAGGATCTGATGCGGTCACAGCTGGAGCGTATTCAACGCGAACCGCTATCAAGCAACGTTTACGAGGTGGTCGAAAAGGCGCTGGCATGATCAGCCCGATGGAGCGATAACCAAAAGGACATCTTAGTGACGACACCACAAAAGCGTTTTTTACTTATCGTCAATGGTAAATCCGCCGGTAATGCGGCGCTACGTGAAGCAGTGGTTGAGCAGCGCAAGGCAGGGGTTCCGATCAGCGTCCGGGTAACATGGGAAGCAGGCGATGCCGTCTACTTTGCCGAGGCGGCCGCCGGCATGGAGATCACCCATGTGATTGCCTGCGGCGGGGACGGCACCGTCAATGAGGTGATGAACGGGCTAATGCGCCTGGTGCCGTCGCGGCGGCCCGCCCTGGGGATTGTGCCCATGGGGAGTGCCAATGACTTTGCCACTTCGGTGGGCTTGCCGCTGGAGCCGCATGACGCGCTCGCGGCGGCGTTGACGCTGGCTGACTATCCCATTGACGTCGTCAAGCTGAGTGCCGAGCGCGACAGTGATGCGGTGACTCGCTACTACGTGAACATGATGACGGGTGGCTTTGGCGCCGAAATTACCTCGTCGACCCCCAAAATGCTCAAGCGCATGTTGGGCGGCGGGGCCTATTCGTTGATGGGGGCGGTGAAGGCATGGCGTCATCGCAGCTATCGTGGCACGCTACACTGGGCCGATCAGGAAGAATCCGCCTCGCTGCTGCTGCTGGCGATTGGCAACGGCCGCCAGTCCGGGGGCGGCCAGGTGCTGGCGCCCAACGCTAAACTGGACGATGGTCTACTGGACGTGCTGGTCGTAAAGGATTTTGTCACCGCCACGGCGGTGCCTGACCTGGTCAGCGAGCTGCAGGATTTTCCAGGCGCTGGACGCTTTGTCCGCTACGTATCGGTGGAGGCGCTCAGCGTCACGACGCTGCCCGATGACCCACCCTGGCCGCTGACGCTGGATGGCGAAGCGTGCCACTACCGACGCTTCTGCGCCGAGATCGTGCCGTTGGCGATCCGCGCGGTACTGCCCGATAACTGTCCGCTGCTGTCGTCGGCGGATCAGGACTGAGGCAGCATTGGCAAACGGTTATGGATGCAATGAGGAGCAAACATTGAGGAGACAACATTAATGGCTAACCGCGTTTGGCTACCCGTACTCGCCGCTGCCATGCTGGTCATCAGCGGCTGTGGCGACAGCGCAGAGACATCTGACGTCAATCAGGAGGAGGCGGCGTCATCGTCAACCGATACCGAATCAGCTGCAGTGTCGAACAGCGACGATGACAATGCGCCTGCGGTGTCCTCAGACAGCGACACTGACAGCAGCGCAGCGGATAGCGACGCGGTCGAGTCCCGTCAGGCGGAAGAGGAACTGGCGCGCGCCGAGGCGCTGGAAGGTGAAGACGCCGAGCAGGAAACCGCGCCGCAACCCGAAGAGGTCGAGGCCGATGAAGAGACCCTGGCAGCAGATCCTGAAGACGTGCTGGAAGAGGGCGGAGCCATGCCCGGTGAAGCGACGCGCTCGGATGTGGATGACATCATTGCCGAGACCGAACGCCGCTTCGAGGAGGCGCAGCAGCGACTGGAAGAGCAGTTTCAGGAAGTCGAACAGCAGGCGCCCATCACTGACACCATCAGCGAAGAAGAGATGGACGAGCGCTGGGAATTCGACAGCAGCCTGCCGGAATCGGCGCGCAGTGAAGAAAGCAACCGCGGCAGCGATGTCGATGCGCTGATCGAAGATACCGAACGTCGTTTTGAAGAGGCCGAGCAGCGTCTCAATGAACAGTTTGAGGCGATCGAAGAGGAGCGACCCGAGAGCCTGAGCGAGGCTGAGTAGTCGGCAGGGCGGAGAAAAGCAGACGCCGGGAAATTAAAAAGGCCCGCTGTGAAGCGGGCCTTGTGCGTCGAGGCGATTACGCAACGCGGATGTTGGAAGCCTGAAGGCCTTTCTTGCCCTGAGTCACCTCAAAGCTGACTTTCTGACCGTCCTGCAGGGACTTGAAGCCCTCCGCTTGAATTTCGGAGAAGTGGGCAAACAAATCATCACCGCCGTCATCGGGAGAGATGAAGCCGTAACCTTTGGTATCGTTGAACCACTTGACAGTGCCAGTTGCCATTTTCCATTTCCTTAACGAGCTTAATGATCAGACGGGATGCATTTCGAACCCGTCAATTTCACTCTAGATGCAAAAAAACCGATCGTCCAGTCATAATGCACGGATTCTTTTCCACTTCATGAGCGCTTGAAAATGATGCCTTTTAGCCTGATCGATGCACAGTTTCTGCCGTTTGTCGTCGCCATTACGCTGCTATCGGTGACCCCTGGAGTCGATACGCTGCTGGTGATTCGCAATACGGCCCGAGGCGGCTTTCGCGATGGGGTGGTCACCAGCATGGCGATCTGTAGCGGACTGTTTGTGCATGCCACCATCTCGGCGATGGGGATCTCGCTGATCCTGCTGCAGTCCGCCTGGGCGTTTCATGCCTTGAAGCTGGTGGGGGCAGGGTATCTGATCTGGCTGGGCGTAGGCAGCCTGTTGGCAGCGAGACGCGGGCAGCCGCTGCCGGTCAAGGGAGTAATGACCGATGCCGCCGCCGTACCGCTTTGGCAGTCGCTCAAGGAGGGCTTCCTGTCCAATGTGCTCAACCCCAAGACGGTGGTGTTTTACATGGCTTTTCTACCGCAGTTCATTGCCCCGAGCGACCCGGCCCTGGTCAAGTCGTTGTGGCTGGCGGGCGTGCACTTCGTGATCGCCAATATCTGGCAGATCGGCGTGGTGGTGATGGTCGGCAGCGCCGGTAAATGGCTGGCCAGTGCACGTTTTGCGCAGACCCTTAATGCCATGACCGGCGCTGTCTTGGTCGTGCTGGGGATACGCCTGGCGTTCTCCCAACGCCCGCTCTAGTGGTTCGTGATAGACGCAACGCTGTTGAGCGATGGCTTTATCCCGTCGGTATCAGTTGCGCGCTACCAGGGCGCGGTCGTAACGCACCTGCTTTTCACCCTCACTCAGCAGGGTGACGCCGTCACTCGAGCCGTTGGCAAGGCTTTCAAAGATGGCGCGATAGGCTAGCACGGCCTGGACGTAGTTGCGGGTTTCGCGGTACGGGATACGCTCCACAAAGAGGTCAAAAGCCTCGATGCTATTGTCTCCCAGCCAGCGATCCACGCGCCCGGGGCCCGCGTTATAGGCGGCGGTCGCGGCTAGCCGATTGCCCTGGTAGCGCTGTAGCTTGTCGCGCAGGTAAGTGCTGCCCAGACGAATGTTGAGTTCCGGGTCCAGTACGCCGTAGGGGCCGGGGTCTTCGAGCCCGATCTCACGGCTCACCTGGGCCGCGGTACCTGGCATTAGCTGCATCAGCCCACGGGCGCCGGCCGGCGACAGGGCATTGGCGTTATAGGCGCTTTCACGGCGCGTGATGGCCATCAGCAGGTAAGGGTCAACCCCGCTGAGGCGCCCCCAGTGGATGAAGTCATCGTGATAGGCCTGGGGGAAGCGCCATTCGAGAGCGTCCCACATGCCCGCTGCAATGGTGGTCTGCACCAGCCGGGCATGCCAGTCTTGGGCGGCGGCAAAGTCCGCCAGCGCCCGGGCTTCTTCGGTGGATGCCTGCTGCACCGCATGCAGCCATTCGCTGTTGGCCAGGCCGTCTTCGCCGATGCGCATCAACGCCTGGGTGCGCTGGACGACCGGCAGTTCGGCAATACGCTGCCGTGAGGCCTCATCGAAATAGAAGCGTTCGTTGTTCAGGGCCAGGGGCTGACCCAGGCGCTCTGCGGCGGCAAAGCCGTAAAAACTGCGTTCGTCGGCGGCCTGTTGAAAATGCGTTGCCGCGGCGTCCTGATTGCCTAGCTGATCGTTGGCGCGGGCCAGCCAGTATTGCCAGCGAGCCTCCTGCTGCTGGTCGCCGGGCATCCGGGTAATCCACTGGCGTACGTTCTCCCACTGGCGCGCCTGAAGCGCGCGGCGAACGCGCAGCTCGAACACCCGCTCGCTGTCGAGACGAGGCAGCACGCTGTCCACCCAGGCCATCGAATCGGGGACTTCACGCACCAGCACATAGTAGGCCAGTGCTTCCTCGATGCGTTGCTGATCACTGGGTAGCAGGCGCAAGCGATCATCCAGAGTGCGCCAGTAGGCGAAGGCCTGCGAGGTATCTTCCTGGATAAGACGCTGCATGCCTGCCTGATAAAAGGGGCTGGTTGCGGCGCATTCGGGGCCCAGGCAGGTGGGCGAGCTCAACAGTTTCTCGGGATCGCTGTCGGCCGCTTCATAGGTATCGATAGCGGTTTGCCAGGCGCCGCTCAGTTGGTCACTCAGGTAGTCGGCCAGGCGGGTGTTGTCCGCCTGCCAGGCGAGCATCAGGCGATCCCAGACCGCTTCATCGTCGATGGTGCCATTGGCTCTCAAGCGCTCAAACAGTGTGTCGCAGGCGCTGGGCTGCGATTGTGCCACCGTCCACAGGCGCAGGCCCGCGTCTGCTGCTTGCTGCGGGGCGCTATCAAAGTGCGCCGTGTGATAATAGCACTGCCTGGCGGTCCCGCTGGGCTCGCCGTCGCTGACCGCGCGAACATCGCCAAATTGGCCGGCGTCGCCGTAGCGTTCGATCGCCTGGCCGCGCAGCCATTCACCCAGCGGCGAATCGCGATGAACATCGACGTAGCGGTTGACCGCGTCGGGTGACAGATCCGGCAGCTGGCCGCGCAGGCGGTGGTAAGTCACATAGCCGCTTAACGGGTGGTCTGCGATCGCGGCCATGTCGATGCGATCCCACTGCTGATTGCGCGCGGCCTCGAGTGCGTCGCGCAATGCGCTGTCGGCAGCCCAGGACAGGTTCGGCAGGCAAGCCATGAAAGCGATGGAGAATACGCGGGCGGTGCGGGGCATGATGCTTCCTCGATACGGCGTTCGGCCACCTGGGGAGAATGAGCTATTCTAACGCGAGCGATTCTGACAACCGAACGCCTTAGAGGATTCACTACTGATGGCTCCATTATCCACGTGGTGGTTGCTACGTCGACTTAAATCCCGTGCCTGGGCAGTCAAGCGCATTGTACGGGCCTTGAAGCTGTTTTTACCGATGACCCGCGATGTCATCAAGGGGCGTTTTCGCCCGGTGCCCTGGTCGGCGTTTGTGCTGATGGCGGGGGCGCTGTTTTATCTGGTGTTGCCGTTTGACCTGATCCCCGATTTTCTGATGTTGATCGGCGTGGTTGACGATGTGGTGATCGTCGGATGGCTGCTCAATCGTATCGACAAGCGGCTGGCCGACTATCGCGCCTGGAAATACCCGCAAAGCGAGCCCTCATCGTCGCCCCCTGCCGCTTGAAAAATCATCCCTCAGCCCCATATCTCGTTCACACCTGATTTATGCCTTTGCCAGCGTGGCAGGGCCCCTTATGCAACGAGATCAACGAGGGCTAAGCGCATGTCCAATACGAACCACGAAGAAACCCTTGGCTTTCAGACGGAAGTTAAGCAGCTGTTGAATCTGATGATTCATTCGCTGTACTCCAACCGGGAAATTTTCCTGCGCGAGCTGATTTCCAACGCCGCCGACGCCTGCGACAAGCTACGCTACGCGGCGTTGGACAACGATGCGTTGTACGAAGGCGATAGCGAACTGCGGGTCGAGATCGAACACGACGCCGAAGCGGGCACGGTAACCCTGCGCGACAACGGCATCGGCATGAATCGCGACGATGTGATTGCCAACCTCGGCACCATCGCGCGCAGCGGCACCTCCGAGTTCCTCAAGCAGCTGTCCGGCGAGCAGCAGAAAGACGCCAAGCTGATCGGTCAGTTCGGCGTCGGCTTCTACTCCAGCTTCATCGTCGCCGACGACGTCACGGTGCGCACGCGCAAGGCGGGAGAGGACGCCAGCACCGGCGTCGAGTGGCGCTCCAAGGGCGAGGGTGAATTTACCGTTGCCGATATCGACCTTGAGAAGCACGGCACCGAAATCATCCTGCACCTCAAGGACGATGCCAAAGAATTTGCCGACGATTTCCGTCTGCAGAACCTGGTGCGCAAGTACTCGGATCATATCGAAGTGCCGGTGCGCATGCCCAAGACCGAAACCGCCAAGGACGACGACGGCAATCCCATCGAGGGCAGTGAAGTCACCACCTGGGAAACCGTCAACGAAGCCACGGCGCTTTGGGTGCGCCCCAAGAGCGAGATTTCCGACGACGAGTACAAGGCGTTCTACAAGCACGTTGCCCACGACTTCAGTGACCCGTTGACCTGGAGCCACAACAAGGTGGAAGGCAAGCTGGAATATACCAGCCTGCTGTACGTGCCCGGTCGCGCGCCCTTCGATATGTTCGACCGCGACGGCGCCCGTGGCGTGAAGCTGTACGTCCAGCGCGTCTTCATCATGGACGACGCCGAGCAGTTCCTGCCGCTTTACCTGCGCTTCATCAAAGGGGTGCTGGATACCCGTGATCTGTCGCTCAACGTCTCCCGTGAGCTTCTCCAGCAGGATCCCAAGGTCGACAAGATCAAGGGGGCGCTGACCAAGCGCGCGCTGGATATGCTCAAGAAGCTTGCCAAGGACGACGAGCAGTATCAGACCTTCTGGAACACCTTTGGTAGCGTGCTCAAGGAAGGCCCGGGGGAAGACGCCGCCAACCGCGAAAAAATCGCCGGCCTGCTGCGCTTTGCCTCGACGCACACCGACACGGCCGCGCAGGAGCATGCGCTTGCCGACTACGTCGGGCGCATGAAAGAAGGTCAGCAGAAGATCTATTACGTGGTGGCCGACAGCTTCAACGCCGCCAAGCACAGCCCCCACCTGGAAATCTTCCGCAAGAAGGGCATCGAAGTGCTGCTGCTTTCCGACCGCATCGACGAGTGGCTGATGAGCCACCTGACCGAGTTCGATGGCAAGTCCTTCGCGGACGTGGCCAAAGGCGAGCTCGATCTGGGTGACGTGGAAGACGAAGCCGAGAAAAAAGAGCAGGAAGAAACCGCCAAGGCCAAGGAGTCGCTGGTCAAGCGGGTCAAGGAAGCGCTGGGCGAAGGCGTGCAGGACGTCAAGGTCACCCATCGTCTCACCGACTCGCCGGCCTGCGTGGTGCTGCCGGAGCACGAAATGGGCTACCAGATGCGTCGCATCATGGAAGCGGCAGGGCAGCCGCTACCTGAGGTGAAGCCGATACTCGAGCTGAACCCCAGCCACTCGCTGGTAGCGCGCCTGGAAGAGGCCGATGACAGCCTGTTTGCCGACCTGGCTCACATCCTGCTGGATCAGGCGATTATCGCCGAAGGCGGCCACCTGGATGACCCCGCTGCCTACGTGAAGCGTCTCAACGGCGTATTGGCAGCGTAACGCCACCTGCCGCGCACAACGGCCCCTTGGCAGCCCCAAGCGGGCCGTTTGTTTTTGTCGTACGCTTAACTCTTTGTTAATCAAATCCAGGAACCCCCATGGCTGAGCAGCAGATTCGTGTCGCCGTGCTAGGCGGTGGCAGTTTTGGTACCGCCCTGGCCAGTATTGCCGCCGACAATGGCGCTCAGGTGCGCCAGTGGATGCGCGACGAGGCGCTGGTGGAGCAGATCAACCGGGAGCGCCGCAACGGTCGCTACCTGCCGAACTACCCCATTAACCCCGCCGTCCAGGCGTCTACCGACCTTGCAACGGTGCTGCACGACGCGGAGCTGGTGCTGATTGCGATTCCCTCCAAGGCCTTTCGCAGCGTTGTCCAGACCGCCAAACCCTGGCTAAAGCCCGAGCAGATTCTGGTCAGCACGACCAAAGGGATCGAGCAGGACGGCTTTCTGTTGATGAGCCAGGTCCTTGAACAGGAAACCGGGTTTGCGCATATCGGGGTGATTGCCGGCCCCAACCTGGCCTCGGAAATTGCCGACAAGCAGTTGACCGCCACGGTGATTGCCAGCGCCGATGCGTTGACCCGCACGCGGGTTCAGCAAGCGCTGGGCTGCCGCTACTTTCGCGTTTACGCAAGCAACGACCGCCACGGGGTGGAGCTCGGGGGGGCGCTGAAGAATATCTATGCGATTGCCGCCGGCATGGCGGCCGCGCTGGGCATGGGCGAAAATACCCGCAGCATGCTGATGACCCGGGCGCTGGCGGAAATGAGCCGCTTTGCCGTTGCCCAGGGGGCCAACCCCATGACGTTTCTGGGCCTGGCCGGGGTGGGGGATCTGATTGTTACCTGCTCGTCGAATCTGTCGCGCAACTACCGCGTGGGTTTTGCCATCGGCGAGGGCCGCACCCTGGACGACGCCGTCGAGGCCCTCGGGCAGGTGGCAGAGGGCGTCAATACCGTCAGGCTGGTCTGCACCAGGGCGGCCGAGATAGGCGTCTACATGCCCCTTGCCGAAGGGCTGTATCACGTGCTGTTCGACGGCGTGCCGCCACAGGACATGGCGAAGACGCTGATGATGGGCGAGCAAAGCAGTGACGTCGAATTCATTCTTCCCCGCGAAGATGTCCAGCAAGCCCATCGCGATACAGGAGGGTGGCATGACTGACCAAACGCAGCGACTCTGGCTGATGCGCCACGGCGAAGCGGGCCCCGGCCGCCCCGATGAGCAGCGCACGTTGACGCCGCATGGCGAGCAGGAAGTCGCCAAGGTGGCGGACTGGCTTGCCGCGCGTTACACGGCACAGGGATGGCCAACGCCGAGGCTGCTGGCAAGCCCTTTTCGTCGCGCCCAGCAGTCGGCCGCGCGGCTTGCCCAAGCGCTCGCCGTGCCGGTAGAAACCCTGCCGCTGATCACCCCCGACGATCCACCCGAGGCGGTGGTGGAGTGGCTGCTTGAGCAAGCTGACGCGCCGCTGATTCTGGTCAGCCATATGCCGCTGGTGGGCGCACTCACTGAAACCCTGGTGGAAGGCCGCACGGCTCGCGGCATGGGGTTTCCCACTGCGGGCCTTGTCGAGCTGACCGCACCCGTGTGGGCGTCAGGTTGCGCCCAGCTGCAACGCTTTGTGCATCCGGGGCAGTTAACGTAGCGAAAAAAACGGCCGCAAGTGCGGCCGTTTCAGGTTGGCAAGGGGTATGCCTAGAGCAGCGCATCCAGCTTGTCTTTCAACAGGCCATTGACCTGCTGTGGATTGGCGGTTCCCCGCGAGGCCTTCATGACCTGGCCGACGAAGTAACCAATCATCTTGCCGCGCTTTTCGGGCTCGGCGTCGCGATACTGCGCAACCTGGGCGGGGCTGTCGGCGATGACCTGGTCGATCATCGTTTCAATGGCTCCCGTGTCGGTGACCTGCTTGAGGCCTTTCGCCTCGATGATCGCATCGGCGCTTGCGCCTTCGCCGTGCCACAGCGCCTGGAAGACCTGCTTGGCTGCTTTGCCGTTGATGGTGTCGTCGAGCACGCGCTGAACCAGCTCGCCCAGCTGCACGGCCGAGACCGGGCTGTCGGCGATGCTCAGGCTTTCGCGGTTGAGCGCGCCCGATAGCTCGCCCTGCACCCAGTTGGCCGCCTGCTTGGCATCGCCGCACACGTGATGGACCTCCTCGAAATATTCGGCCATGTCGCGGCTGGCGGAAAGCACAGATGCATCGTAGGCCGACAGGCCCAGCGCCTGCTGAAAGCGCTCGCGTTTTTCAGCAGGCAGCTCCGGTAGCTGGCTGCGCAGATGGTCCAGATAGGCCTGGTCGAGTACCACCGGCAGCAGGTCGGGGCAGGGGAAGTAGCGGTAGTCGTTGGCTTCTTCCTTGGTGCGCATGCTGCGGGTTTCGTCGCGCTCGGGGTCGAACAGGCGGGTTTCCTGGATCACCTTGCCGCCGTCTTCGATCAGCTCGATCTGCCGCTCGACTTCAAAGGCAATGGCCTTTTCCACGAAGCGGAACGAGTTGACGTTCTTGATCTCGGCGCGGGTGCCGAAGGCTTCCTGGCCCTTGGGGCGCACCGAGACGTTGACGTCGCAGCGCATCGAGCCTTCGGCCATGTTGCCGTCGGAAATGCCCAGGTAGGTGACGATCGAATGGATCGCCTTGAGGTAGGCAGCCGCCTCTTTGGCGCTGCGCATGTCCGGCTCGGAGACGATTTCCAGCAGCGGCGTGCCGGCGCGGTTCAGGTCAATGCCGGTCATGCCGTGGAAGTCTTCGTGCAGCGACTTGCCCGCGTCCTCTTCCAGGTGGGCATGGTGAATGCGGATCTGCTTGGTGGTGTCGTCGTCCAGGGTGATCTCCACCTCGCCGGGGCCGACGATGGGGTGATACATCTGGCTGGTCTGATAGCCCTTGGGCAGATCCGGGTAGAAGTAGTTCTTGCGATCGAAAACCGATACTTCCGGGATGTCGGCGTGCACCGCCAGGCCAAACTGCACCGCCATGGCCACCGCCTGCTCGTTGAGCACCGGTAGTACGCCGGGTAGACCCAGATCGACCGCGCATGCCTGGCTGTTCGGCTCGGCGCCAAACGCCGTCGAGGCGCCGGAGAAAATCTTCGAGTGGGTGGCGAGCTGAACGTGGACTTCAAGCCCAATCACGGTTTCCCATTGCATCAGGCGCTCTCCTCGGCGGTGGCAGGACGTTGCAGGTGCCAGTCAGTGGCTTGCTGGAACTGGTGGGCGACATTCAACAGTTGGGCTTCGGCAAAGTGGGTGCCGAGTATCTGCAGGCCCACAGGGCGGCGGCCAACGAAACCGGCCGGTACGCTGATGCCGGGAATGCCCGCCAGGTTCACCGCGATGGTGTAGATGTCCTGCAGGTACATGGATACCGGATCCTTCTTGGCCCCCAGGTCGAAGGCCGGCGTGGGCGACGCGGGGCCCATCAGCACATCGACGTCTTCAAAGGCGTCCAGGAAGTCCTGGCGAATCAGGCGGCGAACCTTCTGCGCCTTGGTGTAATAGGCGTCAAAGAAGCCTTCCGACAGCGTGTGGGTGCCAATCAGGATGCGGCGCTGGACTTCTTCGCCGAACCCTTCGGCCCGGGAACGCTTGTATAGGTCGATCAGGTCGCTTGGGTTCTCGCAGCGGTGGCCAAAGCGCACGCCGTCAAAGCGCGACAGGTTGGAGGAGGCCTCGGCCGGGGCGATCACGTAATACGCGGGGATGGCGTAGTGGGTATGCGGCAGGCTGACGTCGCGCACCGTGGCGCCCAACGACTCGTACACGCTAACGGCTTCACGGATGGCTTTTTCTACCTCGGGATCCAGGCCATCGCCGAAGTATTCCTTGGGAAGGCCGATTTTCAGCCCGGACAGCGGCGCATTGAGCGTTTCCGCGTAGTCGGGCACCCCGCGGGCCACGCTGGTGGAGTCGCGCACGTCGTGGCCGGCCATGACGTTCAACAGGTGGGCGCAGTCGGAGGCCGAGCGCGCCATGGGGCCCGCCTGGTCAAGGCTGGAGGCGTAGGCGATCATGCCGTAGCGCGACACGCGGCCGTAGGTCGGTTTGAGGCCGGTAATCCCGCAGAACGCGGCCGGCTGGCGAATCGAGCCACCGGTGTCGGTACCCAGTGCCGCCGGCGTCAGGCCTGCGGCCACCGCCGCCGCGCTGCCGCCGGAACTGCCACCCGGCACTGCGCTAAGGTCCCAGGGGTTCTTCACCGGTCCGTAATAGCTGTTTTCGTTGGAGGAGCCCATGGCAAACTCGTCCATGTTGGTCTTGCCAAGGCTGACGGTGCCCGCCGCCTTGAATTTTTCCACCACGGTGGCGTCGTAAGGCGCCGTAAAGTTGTCCAGCATCCTGGAGCCGCAGCTGGTTTTAACGCCCTGGGTGCAAAAGATATCCTTCAGGGCCAGCGGTAGGCCGGTCAGCCATCCGGCATTGCCGTTGGCACGCGCCTGGTCGGCGGCATCGGCCTGGGCCCGGGCCTGCTCGGCTGTCACGGTAATGAAGCTGTTCAGCGAAGCATCGGCCTGTTCGATGCGTTGCAGGTAGTGGTCGGTCAACTCGCGGCTGGACAGCTCACCGCTGTCCAGCGCCTGGGCGAGTTCCGTCAGTGTCTTGTCGTGCATGACCTGAGAGCTCCGTTCGAAGCGAAAAATAAGGGTGAAAAGTCGGCGAAAGTCGCGGCGTCGGGTTACTCGACCACGCGCGGGACGAGATACAGGCCGTTTTCCACCGCTGGCGCGCAGCGCTGAAAGGTGTCGCGCTGGTCGGTTTCGGTGACCTCGTCGGCACGCAGGCGCTGGGTGGCGTCGAGCGGGTGGGCCAGCGGCGCCACGCCATCGGTATTGACGCCTTGCAGCTGGTCAACCATGTCCAGAATCCGGCTCAGGTCTTCGACGAAGTCGCTGGCCTGGTCATCGCTGACGGCGAGTCGGGCTAGGTGGGCGGCCCGGCGTACATGGGAGTCTTCAAGCGCCATGATCGGAAATTCCTCGCGAAGGTGATGGAACATATCCCGCGTCACGCGGTATACAGTCAGTCATCTTATTAACGTCTTGTGTTGTAGACGTGGAAAATAGCCGCAAAAGGTACCACATCTTGGCGCGAACGGGCAGTGTTAGCCGCGACTCGTGCTTGCTGCCAGGGGGTTGCGGTGATACCGTTTGCATCCGCACAGGGTTCCCAGTCTGCACTAGGTAACAACATCCATGTTCAAACGTCTGAGGGGGCTGTTTTCCAGCGATCTGTCGATCGATCTGGGTACGGCCAACACACTGATTTATGTACGCGGTCGTGGCATTGTCCTTGACGAGCCGTCCGTCGTTGCCATCCGTCAGTCCGGTAATATGCGCAGCGTCGCGGCGGTAGGTGCCGACGCGAAACGCATGCTGGGACGCACGCCGGGCAACATTACGGCCATTCGTCCGATGAAAGACGGCGTCATTGCTGACTTTACGGTCACCGAGCAGATGCTTCAGCACTTCATCCGTAAAGTTCATCAAAGCACCTTCATTACGCCCAGTCCGCGGGTATTGGTCTGTATTCCCTATATGGCGACGCAGGTTGAGCGTCGCGCCATTCGCGAATCCGCCGAAGGCGCTGGCGCGCGCCGGGTCGACCTGATCGAAGAGCCAATGGCCGCCGCTATCGGCGCTGGGCTGCCCGTCGAGGAAGCGCAAGGCTCCATGGTCGTGGATATCGGTGGGGGGACAACCGAAATCGCGATCATTTCGCTTAACGGCATCGTCTACTCCGAATCCATCCGCGTGGGCGGCGACCGCTTTGACGAGGCCATTATCGCCTATGTGCGCCGTCATTACGGCAGCCTGATTGGTGAAGCCACCGCCGAGCGCATCAAGGAAGAAATTGGCTGCGCCTACCCCGGTGGCGAGCTGCGTGAAATTGATGTCCGCGGTCGCAATCTGGCCGAGGGTATCCCCCGCAGCTTCACGCTCAATTCCCACGAAATCCTCGAAGCCCTGCAGGAAACCCTGGGATCTATTGTATCGGCGGTGAAAAACGCGCTGGAACAATCGCCTCCCGAGCTTGCGTCCGATATCGCCGAGCGTGGATTGGTGCTGACCGGCGGCGGTGCGCTGCTGCGCGACATCGACAAGCTGATCGCCGAGGAAACCGGACTGCCCGTGATCGTGGCGGAAGATCCGCTGACCTGCGTGGCACGCGGCGGCGGCAAGGCACTGGAAATGATCGACCAGCATACCTTTGAGTTGTTGTCGAGCGACTGATCGCAGCGGTTAACCGCGGGGGATTTGCCTATTAAACCGCTGTTCTCGCACGGGCCATTACCGGGATATCGGCTGTTTTTCTGCTTGCTGATCGCCGGCGCGCTGATGTTTGTCGATCAGCGTTTTACGCGGATGGAAAACGTGCGTGCCCAGATGTCGATGGTGGTCGCTCCGATTCAGTGGGTGGTGGGCGTCCCTAGCCGAGTGCTGGACTGGGGGGCGCTGGCCCTGTCGGATCAGCAGGCACTCGTCGATGAAAATCAGCGGCTGCGCGAGCAGATCCTGACGCTGTCCCATCGCGGCCAGCAGATGGCGAGCCTGGTCAAGGAAAATGCTGAACTCCGGCGGTTGCTCAACGCCGCTCAGCGGCGCGATATCCCGTACATGTCCGCTGAGCTGCTTTCGCTGGATAACGATCCCTTCAGCCATCAGATGGTGGTAGATCGAGGGCATCGCCACGGTGCCTATGTGGGCCAGCCGGTGATCGATGCCACCGGGCTGGTCGGTCAGGTAACGGCGGTGTCGGCCTACTCGAGTCGCGTGCTGCTGCTGGCTGATGCCAGCCATGCCTTGCCCGTGCAGGTCAACCGCAACGGGTTGCGCTTTATCGTTCAGGGCGCTGGCCGCTACGGTCGGGTTAACGTCCTGCATGTGCCCAATACGGCGGACATCCGTGAAGGCGATCTGCTGACCACCTCGGGGCTGGCCGGGCGCTTCCCGCCAGGCTACCCCGTTGCCCGAGTCACCGATGTCGACCATGACCCGGGTCAGCCATTCGCCCAGGTGACCGCAGAGCCCACGGCGCAGTTGAAACGCTCGCGCCATTTCCTGTTACTTTCGCCGCCGCCGCGTTTGTCGCCTGACGAGCAACAGTGGGACGATACCCTGCGGATATCGGTGGAAGCACTTCGCAGTGCGCGTCAGGTGGTCGACCCTGATGACACATCGTTTTCCCGGGAGGTGCCTTAATGCCCCGCGTGTCGGTGACGCCCCTCGTGGTGATTTGGCTGACGCTGCTACTGGCGCTTTGCCTGCAGGTCATGCCGCTGGCGGACGGGTGGCAGGTATTTCGCCCGGACTGGCTGGGCCTGATGCTGATTTACTGGTGCATGCGCGAGCCGGATCAGGTGGGCGTCTTCCACGGTTTTGTGCTGGGTATTTTGCTCGACCTGATCGAGGGCACCCCGCTGGGACAGCATGCGATCCTGTTTTCCCTGCTGGCGTTCCTCTGCGCCCTGGTGTATGCCCGGTTCCGCGCCTATTCGCTGCTCCAGCAGGCACTGCTGGTGCTGGTGCTGCTGGGGATTGTCCAACTGGTCGACCAGTGGCTGCGCAGCCTGGTGGGTGACTTCTCCATTCATCTGGCGTTTTTAATCTCGTCGGCGGTCAGTGCGGTGTTGTGGCCGTGGCTGGCGACGATGTTTGCCGCTTTGCAGCGCCGTTTTGCCCGCTGACAGACAAGCTGCCCTGAATAATCGACCTGGAGGGGACATGACCGAATCAGTGCCGGTGTTGTGCCTGGCGTCGGCGTCGCCCCGACGCCGTGCGCTGCTTGCCTCGATCGGCGTGGCGGTTCAGGTGCAGCCCTGTGACATCGATGAAACGCCGCTGGCCCATGAGTCCGCCGAGCGCTATGTGGAACGCCTGGCGCAGGCCAAGGCCCGGGCCGCCGCCCCGATGACGTCGCTACCCATCTTGGGCTCGGACACGGCGGTGGTGGTGGACGGGCGGATTCTAGGCAAGCCTGGTAGCCAGCAGCACGCCGCCTGGATGTTACGCCAGCTATCGGGGCGCGAGCACCAGGTGCTGACCGGCGTCGCGGTGATTGGCCCCCGGGGCATGTTGTCGACCTGTGTGACCACTCGGGTGACGCTGCGCGACCTCAGCGAGGCGGAGATAACCGCTTACTGGCAGACGGGTGAGCCAGAGGACAAGGCCGGCGGCTATGCGATACAGGGGCTGGCGTCGGTGTTTGTGGCCGGCATAGAAGGCAGCCACTCGGCCGTGGTGGGATTGCCCTTGTTTGAAACAGCGTGCTTGCTGCGTCGTCAGGGGGTACCGTTATGGGATGGATATTTACCCGCGTAAACCCACAAGGATTTTTGCATGAGCGGTGAGGTTCTGATCAATTTGACGCCGATGGAGACCCGCGTGGCGCTGGTCGAAAACGGCGTGCTGCAAGAGGCGCTCATCGAGCGTTCCCGCCGACGCGGTATTGTCGGCAATATCTACAAAGGCAAGATTGTCCGCGTACTGCCTGGCATGCAGGCTGCTTTTGTTGATATTGGCCTCGAGCGCGCCGCCTTTATCCATGCCCATGAAGTCATGCCGCCCGGCACGCCCGTCGACGAGCAGCAGACGATCGGGCAGCTGCTTCATGAGGGCCAGGCGCTGGTCGTGCAGGTCACCAAGGATCCCATCGGGACCAAGGGCGCGCGCCTGACCACCCATCTGTCGGTGCCTTCGCGCTACCTGGTGTACATGCCCGATACGCCGCATAACGGTGTCTCCCAGCGTATCGAAGACGAGCGCGAGCGCGACCGGCTGAAGGCGTTGCTGGACAGCAGCATCGGCGAGCAGACCCTGGATGTCAACGGCGGCTTCATTGTGCGCACCGCCGCCGAAGGGGTGGGCGATGAAGAGCTGATTGGCGACATGCACTTTCTGCTGCGTCTATGGCGCAAGGTCAGCGAGCGAAAAATTACTGCGGCGCCCTCCACGGTCATCTACGACGACCTGCCGCTGTTCATGCGCACCTTACGCGACGTGATGCGCGACGATATCGAAAAGATCCGCATTGATTCCCGGGAGAACTTTGTCAAGCTCGTCGAGTTTGCCCGGGAGTTCATGCCCGAAGCCGTCGACCGTATCGAATACTACCCTGGCGAGCGGCCGATTTTTGATCTGTACAGCGTCGAAGATGAGATTCAGAAGGCGCTCGGTCGCAAGGTTCAGCTGAAATCGGGCGGCTATCTGGTCATTGACCCCACCGAGGCGATGACCACCATCGACGTCAATACCGGGGGCTATGTCGGCCATCGCAACCTTGAAGAGACGATTTTCAAGACCAACCTGGAAGCCGCGACGGCGATCGCCCGGCAGCTTCGCCTACGCAATCTGGGCGGCATCATCATCATCGACTTTATTGATATGGAGGATGTCGAACACCAGCGGCAAGTGCTGCGTGTGCTTGAAAAGGCCCTGGAGCGTGATCACGCCAAGACCAAGTGTACCGGTGTCACCGAGCTTGGTCTTGTCCAGCTGACCCGCAAGCGCACCCGCGAAAGCCTCGAGCAAACCCTTTGCGAGGCGTGTCCTACCTGCAGCGGCAGGGGCACGCTGAAGACGCCGGAGACGGTGTGCTACGAGATCTTTCGCGAGATTCTGCGCGAAGAGCGGGCCTACAGCGCCGAAACCTACATGGTGCTGGCCTCGCAGCCGGTGGTGGATCGCCTGCTGGATGAAGAGTCCGCCGCCGTGGCGGACCTGGAAACGTTCATCCACAAGACGATACGTTTTCAGGTAGAGCAGCATTATTCCCAGGAGCAGTACGATATCGTGTTGATGTGATCCATGACGACTCGCTCGGTGGTGCGTACGGCATTGAGGTTGGCGGCCTGGTGGCTGGGGGCGCTGGCCATCGTGCTGCTGTTGTTGCGTTTGGCCATGAGTCAGGCGGATGCGCTGACACCGCGCATCGAGGCTTGGCTTGAGACCCAAGTCGGCGTGCCGGTCACCATCCAGCGCCTGACGCTGGCGTTTGAACGCAATGACATCCAACTGATGGTTGGCGAGGTCAGTGCCCAGACCCCCGATGGCTACCCCCTTTTCAAGCTGGATCACGCCAAGCTGCGGCTGGACGTCTGGGCCTCGCTGATCGCGCGCGCGCCGATTTTCAACGACGCAGACGTGCGCGGCACCGAATTTCACCTCTACCGCTTATTCAGCGATGAATGGCAATGGCCGGCCCCCGCCAAACTGCCGGTGGTAGACCAGCAGCCCGCCATCAACCTCGAGGCGCTGGATCGTTGGGCGGGCATCCTGCTGCGTCAGCAATTGAGCGTGGAGGATACCCGCCTCGTGCTGCACGGCGAGCGCAATACCGTCGATTTGCACGCCCCTACCTTACTGCTGGGCGGCGACAATCAAGGCACCCAGCTTGAAGGCAGCATCAATCTGGTCAGCCGCTCGGAGGATACGCCATCCCGACCGTTGCCCACGGTGCATTTGCAGGCCGAGATCGCGCCGGGCGACCAAGGCTACCGGGACTTCTCCGGCGCCCTGAACGTCGAGATACAGCTGGATCACCTGGCGCTTTTGGCGGATGTGCTACGCCCCGACTACGTACCGCAGATTACCCAGGCCGGCGGCGACGCCAAGCTTTGGGGGCGCTGGTACCGGGGCCAGCTGGATCAGGCACGCGTCGGGATCGAGATACCCCAGCTGACGCTGCGCCACGATGTGCAGCGCGCCATTTTGCGCGATGTTGAAGCGCTGGGGCAGTGGGAGCGCGAGGGCGAGGGCGGCGAAGCCTGGTTGAGCGGTAATGCGCAGAACGTGGAGTGGGCCCAGCCGGCGGGCGTCAGCGAAGGCCCCGCGCTTCCCCGGCATTGGTACCTGACGCACCAGCCCGATAGCTGGGAGCTGCGCACCAGCGCGTTTGAACTGGCCTCCCTGGCCGCCTGGCGGGATTATATTCTGTTGCCGGAGTCGGTTACCCGAGTGCTGCAGACGCTCTCCCCGCGTGGTCAGGTGGAAGGCTTGAGTCTTGGTCAGCGCGCAGGTGAGTGGGGCGTCGACGCGGCCATCAGCAACCTTGAAGTATTGCCCTGGGAGCAGGCGCCCGGGGGTGGGCCCCTGGATGCCTGGGTTCAGGCGCGGGATTTCAGAGGGCGCGTACAGTTTGCCAATCATCGCGAGAGCACACTCTACTTTCCCGAACTCTTCGCTACCCCCATGCAACTGCAGCATGCCACCGGGCAGGTCGAATGGGTCTACGACGGCCCGCGGGCGCTGGTCAGCGGGCGCGATATCGCCCTTGATTGGGACGGCGCCCGGGTGACCGGAGGCTTTGGCCTGGTCACCGATGCCGAGCGCGGGCACTTCGGACTGGATATTGATTTTCAGGACGTCGATGCCGCCGAGCGACCGCTTGCGCAGTGGGTGCCCATGAAAATCCTGGCCCCCGAGCTGCGCGAATGGCTAAGCCGCGATGTGGGCGGTTATGTCACCCAGGGTGCATTGAAGCTAAGCCAGCCGCTGGGTGACGATGTGTCCAGTGAGGAAGTGGTCACAACCCTTGATCTTGTGCTGCGCGATGGCTACCTGCCAATTGCGCCGGGCTGGCCGCAGCTCAGCGAGTTGGCTGGCCGATTGACGTGGCAAAATAACAATCTGCTTGCCGACATCGAGCGCGGCCAGAGTCAGGGGGTCGTGCTCACCCAGGGCGCGCTGCGCATGCAGGATGAGATGCTGGCGCTATCCGGCGATTGGCAGTCAAGCGGCCAGGACGCCCTGGCGTTTCTGGCCGCGATGCCCGATATCGATATGCCGTCCCTCGGGGCGCTCGACCTTCGCGGCGATATAGACGGTGACCTGGCGCTTGCCATGTCGCTGCACAATGAAAACGACCTTGCGCTGGAAATCAACGCCGCACCGCAGGGCATGCAGCTCGGCTACGGCGACCTTGGCGAGCGTCTTGACGTACTTGACGGCGACCTTACCTGGCAGCAGCAGGGCAAGCGAAATGCGCTTGTCGGCCAGTTGAATGGCCGGTTGATGGGTGGCCCGGTGTCGGCGGTGATTGATACCCGGCGCGATGGCATTGCGCTGCAGGGTCAGGCCGCAGCCGAAAGGCTTTTGGGCCTGGCTGATTTGTCGGGCGACGTTGCCGCCTCGCTTGCCGAAGGACGTACGGCCTGGCAGGGTCAGCTCGCGCTGGCGCCTTCGCCGACGCTATCGCTTGAGAGCGACTGGCAAGGCGTGGCGGTCAAGCTGCCGGCACCCTTCGCCAAGACCGCCCAGCAGGCATGGCCCTGGACGTTGAACGCGTCGCTATCACCCTTGCGCATCGAAAGTCGGCTGGGCGATATTGCCGATCTGCATGTCCACGCCCCGGAAGGGGAGCTTGCGGGGAATGTGCGCCTGGGGTCGGGTTCGCGGCGTACCCCCGACTGGCGACACACGCCCGGTTGGCAGGTGTCAGCGGATGTCGAACGGCTGGATATCGCCGCCTGGCAGGCCGCGATATCGCCTATCCTGCCGGCGCCCGGGGCACAAGATAGCGACGCCGCGTCGGATGTGCCCCCGCTGGCGCTGGATGTGGCGACCGATTGTGTGGTCTTCCGCGGGGATTGCTTGGGGGGCGGCACGGCGGAGGGCAGCCTGGGCGATGACCAGCTGTCGCTGCTGATCGACAGCGACGTGCTCATGGGGCGGGTCGACTATCGGCCCGCCCAGTCGATCCCGCTGGATATTGCGCTATCTCGGCTATCGCTGGATCCCATTGTCGAGGCGTTCTCCACAGAGGATTCCGAGGGCGATGTCACGCCACGCAGCGGAGACGCTGCCTCGACGCCGAGTTCGTGGCGTCAGTCGGTAGATACGGATGCACCCGCCCCGACGGCGCCGATGGGACTGCCGGACTGGCTTGCTGATATCCCCGATGGACGTTTCCGCCTGGCCACCATGCTCCTGGAAGGTAAGCGAATAGGGCCCTTGACCGCGTTCTGGCACACGGATGAAGCGGGCTTTACACTTGACCCGGTCGGGCTGACGCTGGGGCAGTTGACGGCATCGGGGTCGCTTCACTGGCAGGGCAGCAGCGCCAACAGTCAGACACGCGCCGAGATGTCGATCAGGGGCGGCGATATCGCCTCGGCGCTTGAACATCTCGACCAGCCGGTGGCCATGCGCAGCCGCAGTACCCAGGCGGACGCCAACCTGGCTTGGCCCGGTGCCCCCTGGCAGCTGAACCTTGCCCGGGCGGGGGGAGAGCTGACCGCCGACGTGCGCGATGGCCGCTTTTTGACCCTGGAATCGGCACCGGCTCGCCTGGTGGGGCTGTTGAATCTGGACAATATCCTGCGCCGTTTGCGGCTGGACTTTTCGGACGTAACGGGGCAAGGCACGGCGTTTGACCGTGTCCACGGCGCGGCGGATGTCGCCGACGGACGGATGATGCTGCGCGGTCCATTGCAAATTGAGGCGCCAGCCACCACGCTGACCCTTACGGGCGATGTTGACCTGGTTCGCCGAGAACTCGATCAGCGTCTTGGCGTCGCACTACCGGTAAGCCAGAGTTTGCCCATGGCGGCCATCGCCATTGGGGCACCCGTCGTGGGCGGCGCGCTGTTTTTAGCCGACCAGATGTTTGGCGATGCCTTGGATCAGGCGACCACGATTTATTACCGTGTGGAGGGGCCCTGGGCCTCGCCGCAAGTTACCTTAGAAGGCTCTCGATGACCGATCAGACAAGCGACTTACAGACGGCCGTTTCGATTTTGCTCACCCCCGGGGGGCTGGATCTTGACGCGCTGGACAGCGGCCTTGGTTATGCCATGGGGGCCGGTGTGGACTATGCCGACCTGTATTTCCAGCGCACCTGGCAGGAAGGCTGGGTGCTGGAGGACGGTGAGGTCAAGGAAGCAAGTTACAATATCGATGGTGGCGTCGGCGTGCGTGCGCTTGCCGGCGAGAAAACCGGCTTTGCCTATTCCAACCAGGTTACGGCGGATGCGCTGGTGGATACCGGGCGCACGGCCTCCGGTATCGTGCGCAGCGGCAAGCGTCTGCCCGGCCAGGCGGTCAAGCCGGTCGCGGTGGCGTCATACTACGCGGGCATCGACCCGCTTGCCGGCCTGAGCGCCGATGAAAAAGTCGCCATGCTGAAAGACGCCGACCGCATTGCGCGCGCCGCCGACCCCAGCGTCAGTCAGGTCAGTGCTTCGCTTTCCGGCACTTACGAAGTCGTCCTGGTGCGTGCCAGCGACGGCACCCTGGCTGCGGATATTCGTCCGCTGGTGCGCTTCAACGTGAGCGTCATTGCCGTTAAAAACGGCCGTCGCGAGCGCGGCAGCGCCGGTGGCGGCGGGCGTTATTCCATGTCACGGCTGCGCGACGAACAGGTTGCCGAGCGTTACGCCAAGGAGGCAGTGCGCCAGGCCCTGGTCAATCTTGACGCGGTCGATGCCCCCGCCGGCCAGATGCCGGTGGTGCTGGGGGCTGGTTGGCCGGGCATTCTGCTCCACGAAGCCGTCGGGCACGGTCTGGAAGGCGACTTCAACCGCAAGGGAAGCTCGGCCTTTGCCGGGCGCATGGGCCAGCGCGTGGCCTCGAAGGGAGTGACCGTCGTGGATGACGCCACCTTGAGCGACGGACGCGGTTCGCTGAGCGTTGACGACGAGGGCACGCCGGGGCAGTACACCTCGCTGATTGAAGACGGCGTGCTGACCGGCTACATGCAGGACAAGCTCAACGCCCGGTTGATGGGCATGGCGCCCACCGGTAACGCGCGCCGCGAGTCGTTTGCACATCTGCCGATGCCGCGCATGACCAACACCGTCATGCTGGCAGGTCAGGACGCGCCGGACGACATCATCAAGAGCGTCAAGCGCGGCATTTACGCGGTGAGCTTTGGCGGCGGCCAGGTCGATATTACTTCCGGCAAATTCGTGTTCTCCGCCAGCGAAGCCTATCTGATTGAAGATGGTCGCGTGACGGCGCCGGTGAAGGGCGCGACGCTGATCGGTAACGGTCCTGAGGCGATGAGCCAGGTGTCGATGATCGGCCACGACATGGCGCTGGACACCGGCATCGGCGTGTGCGGAAAAGAAGGCCAGGGCGTGCCGGTCGGCGTCGGCCAGCCGACGCTGAAAGTCGACGAGCTGACCGTAGGCGGCACGCAGTCCTGAGCCAGGATTAAAGCTGGACGGTATCGCGCAGGAACTTGAACAGCTTGCGGGCGCTGGCCGGTGGCTTGTCTTGATCGCGCTCCCGCTGGGCATTGCGGATCAATTGGCGCAGGGTCTGGCGGTCGGTGTCCGGGTGCTCGGTAAGCCACTGCTCCGCTGCCGGGTCGCCTTCATCGATCAGGCGGTCGCGCCATTTTTCAAGGCGATGGAAAGCGTGGTCGCGCTGCTGCTTTTCCTGTTCGATGCCGTCGAAGACGGCCTGAATGGCGGCAAGGTCTTCCTTGCGGATCAGCTTGCCGACGTACTGCATGTGACGACGGCGCCCCTCATGGGAGCGGATGCGGGCGGTTTCATCGATGGCGCGCAGCATGTCATCGGATAGCGGGAAGCGCGCCCGCTCGGCGGGCTGCATGGCAATCAGTGTTTCCCCCAATGCCTGAAGCGCATGCATTTCGCGCTTTAACTGGGATTTGCTGGGGCGCTCTGTCAGCTCGTCGTCTAGGGGCTCGGGGCGTTGTTTTGGCATCGTGGGTTCTCATCAACAGAATTCGTGGCCCTATTATATCAGGCTGCGATGCTCAATATGGATCTACCGGCAATGTCGGTGGTTAAGGAGATTGTATGGCTCAAGCGTTCGACGCATCAGCCCAGCAGGCACTGCTCATCCAGCGTGCCGAAAGTGCCTTGGCGATGGCTAAACAGATGGGCGCCGACGCGGCCGAGGTCGGCGCCAGCGTTGACCAGGGGATCGGCGTCAGCGTCCGTCAGGGGGAAGTGGAAACGGTAGAGCTTTCCCGCGATCAAGGCATTGCCATTACCGTCTATGTCGGTCAGCGCAAGGGCAGCGCTTCGTCGACGGATGCCGGTGAAGCCTCGCTGCTGGCCACCGTTGAGAAAGCCCTGGCGATTGCCCGCTACACAGGAGAGGACGCCGCGGCAGGCCTGGCCGATGCGGCCTTGATGGCCACCGACCTGCCGGATTTGAAGGTTCATCATCCCTGGGCGCTCACCACCGATCAGGCCATTGAGCTGGCCCTGGCCTGCGAACAGGCGGGACGCGACGTGGCGGGGATTACCCAGTCGGACGGGGCGTCGCTGTCCAGCGGTGAAGGCGTGCGCGTGTATGCCAACAGCCACGGTTTTGTCGGCACTCAGAAAGGCAGCCGCCACTCGCTGTCCTGCATGCTGATCGCCGAGGACGCTCAAGGCATGCAGCGCGACATGGATTACACCTCGGCACGGGATCCCGCAGAGCTAGCCGACCCGGCGATGGTGGGGCGCGAAGCGGCGCGGCGGACACTGCGGCGGTTGGGTGCCAAGCGGCCGCCCACAGGCACGTATCCGGTGCTGTTCGACCCCAGTCTGGCAAGTGGTCTGGTAGGCCATCTGATGGGTGCCCTGGCGGGCGGTGCGCTTTATCGTCAGGCATCTTTCCTGTGTGATCGGCTCAACACACCGCTGTTTCCCGATTGGTTCAGCCTCGAGGAGCGGCCAATGGAGGTCGGCGCGACGGCCAGCTCGCCCTTTGACGGCGAAGGCGTGCAAACCCGCGACAACCGCTTTATCGACCGTGGCCGGATTGCGAGCTACATGCTGTCGTCCTACAGCGCTCGTCGCTTGAACATGACCACCACCGGTAATGCAGGCGGTGCCCGCAATATGCGCATTACCGCGCCGTTAACCCGTCATGCATCGCTGCTGTCGCAAATGGGCACCGGGGTCTGGGTGACCGAGCTGATGGGGCAGGGCATCAATGGCGTGACCGGCGACTACTCGCGCGGCGCTGCTGGGTTCTGGGTAGAAGACGGCGTGGTGCAATACCCGATCGAGGAATTCACCATCGCCGGTAACCTGGAGCGCATGTTCGGGAGCCTGGTGGGCGTCGGCGATGACATCGACCGCCGGGGCAGTATTCATTCCGGCAGCTGGCTTATCGATGGCATGACCGTCGCCGGCAGCTAGGCAGCTAGCGCAGGGGTCTTTAAGGCTTACTTGTCCTCATCGAAGCGCGCGTCGAACAGCGCCTGGATCGCCTCCAGCGCCTGTTCGGCGTCATCGCCCTCGGCTCGGATGCAAAGCTCGGTGCCGCAGGGCGCCGCCAGCATCAGGAGAGCCATGATATTGGCCGCATCGGCTTCCTGCTGCTGTTTCACGACCCGTACGCTGGCGTTGAACTGCTGGCAGCACTGTACGAGTTTGGTGGCAGCCCGCGCGTGCAGCCCGCGCTGGTTGGTGAGGGTAAGTGTACGTTCTGGCACCCTGGTTCCTTTTGGCTATTAGGGGTGTCGCGGTGGATAATGACCCGGCTTCCGCCAGGCGTAAACGTTTAGTGCGCAGCATTGACCGTGTACTGCAAGCCCAGCTCTCGGTGGCGTAGCTGCACTTCATCCATATGCCGGATGAGGCGCTGGGCCAGCTGTTCCACCATGTAAACCGAGCGATGCTGCCCGCCGGTACAGCCGATTGCCACGGTCATGTAGCTGCGCTGGCTGTTCTGGTACTCAGGCAGCCAGCGTTCAAGCCATGCCTGAATATCGTTGGCCATGGCGTCGACCAGCGGGTAGTTGCCCAGAAAGGCAATGATATCGGCATCGCGACCGGTGGACGAGCGCAGCGAGGGATCCCAGTAGGGATTGGGCAGGCAGCGCACATCGAAGACAATGTCCGCATCGAGGGGAACGCCGCGCTTGTAGCCAAAGGACTCAAAAGTCAGCGTAAGCTGGTCGCGCCGCTGGTGGGCCACCTGGTCGGTGATGCGTCGGCGCAGGTCGTGGGCCGAAAGCCGAGACGTATCGATGGTCAGATCGGCAAGGTCGCGTATTTGGTGCAGCGTCTGCTCTTCCTGATCGATGGCTTCTTCAAGCGTCAGCGAGCTGTTGCGAGTCAGCGGATGTCGCCGGCGGGTGGCCGAGTAGCGTTCCAGCAGTATGCGGGCATCGGTGGTCAGATACACGATCTGACACTTGATAGTGCGTTGACGCAGTGCCTCGAGAAGCTTGGGCAGCTCGGCGAGGGCCGCAGGCAGGTTGCGCGCATCAATGCTCACCGCCAGATGGGTACGTCCCCCTTGTTCACGCAGCTCATCAATCAGCGCGTCCAGAAGCATGGCTGGCAGGTTATCAATGGCGTAATAGCCTAGATCTTCCAGCGCCTGCAAGGCAATGGATTTGCCTGACCCGGAGCGGCCACTAATGATGACGAGTTGCATGGAAAGCTCTCTTGCTTGCGCTCAAGCGACGTGGGTAATCAGCCAGATGGCGATGTTAACGCATTGTGTGTCCGCCAGGCTCGCCAGCGGGTTACTGGCTGTTAGCCTGGTCGCGTATCTTGGCCGTGATGAGATCCAGCAGCTCCCGTTGGCTCTCGGTTTTGCGAAGCTGCTGGCGCGTGTCGGCATCGTTCATGATCGAGGCGACCTGACCAAGCAGAGCCAGATGGGTATCATCGGCTTCTTCGGGCACCAGCAGGACAAACACCAGATCGACCGGATCGCCGTCGATGGCGTCGAAATCCACCGCTTCGTTGAGCTTTAAAAAGCCTGCGATAGGCGATTCGCAATGCGGGCTGCGGGCATGGGGAATGGCAACGCCGTTGCCGATCCCCGTGCTGCCCAGGCGCTCTCGACCGATCAGCCGGCTGAACACTTCCTGGCTGTCGAGACTGGGGATATTTTGCGCGATAAAGGTGCTGAAAAACTCCAGCACCCGTTTTTTGCTGCCCCCGGGCACGTCGTAAAGTACGCGCTCCGGGGGGAGGATAGTGGCTAACGTCATTGAATTAACGCACGCCTGCGCCCTGGGCGCGGGCTTGTGCTTTTTCCTTGTGCTTGACGAGTTGCCGATCAATTTTGTCCGCCAGTGCATCAATGGCTGCGTACATGTCATTGTCGAGGGCTTCGGCGTGCAAGTCGGCACCGGCGGCGTGCAGCGTACAGGCCGCCTGTTGACGCTCTTTCTCGACCGAGAGCGTGACCTGCACGGTGGTGATGTTGTCGTAATGGCGCTCAACGCGTTCCAGCTTTTCGTTGACATAGTCACGCAAGGCGTCAGTCAGTTCTACATGATGACCGGTAATATTGACTTGCATTGACGTACTCCTTATCCGTCGGACTGTCCTTCGATTGTAACCCTTTTTGCCGTTAAGCAAAGCCCTTGTGACGAGTTTCCGTCTTTCTAACGCAAACGGCGTCGTTCGCTGGAGGACGGGATACCCATGCCTTCGCGATATTTGGCCACGGTACGCCGCGCCACGTGGACACCGGCGTCTTCGAGCAGGGTGACAAGGCGGCTGTCTGACAGGGGTTTGCCGGGCGGCTCTTCCTGGATCAGCTTCTTCAGCCGTGCCCGGATCGCGGTGCTCGAATGGCTGTCGCCGTCCTGGCCGCTGATCTGGCTGGAAAAGAAGTATTTAAGCTCGAAAATGCCCCGCGGCGTGTGGATGAACTTCTGGGTGGTGACCCGAGAAATCGTCGATTCGTGCATCTCGACCGCCTCGGCGATGTCGGCCAGGATCAGCGGCTTCATGGCTTCTTCACCCCGTTCCAGAAAGTCGATCTGGCGGGTGACGATTTCGCGGCCGACGCGTAGCAGGGTGTCGTTGCGGCTGGACAGGCTCTTGATCAGCCAGCGGGCTTCCTGAAGATGGTCCTTGAGAAACTGGTTGTCCTGGCTCTTGTCGGCGCGTTTGATCAGGCTGGCGTAATCGGGCTGAATCCGGAGTTTGGGGAGCGCTTCCGGGTTGAGCTCCAGGTGCCAGCCCTCGCTATCGTGACGAACCACCAGGTCGGGAATCACGTAGCTGTCATCGGTGACGGTGTACTCGCTGCCGGGACGCGGATCCAGGCTCCTGATCAGTTGGATGACCTCATCGAGCTGCGCCTCGTCCAGGCCGAGCCGCCGTTTGAGCAGGCGCTGATCATTCTTGCTCAGGGCTTCCAGGAACTGGCGAACCAGTCGCCGGGCAGGCATCAGCAGCGGGGTGTCGTCGGGCAGGGCGGCAAGCTGCAGCATCAGGCATTCGCGCAGGTCGCGAGCGAACACGCCGGTGGGCTCGAACTGCTGGAGTCGCATGAGGATGCTTTCGACCTCGCGCTGGCTGAGGCCTTCCACGCCCTGGGCGCGCAACCCCTCGCGGATATCGTTGAGCGGTTGGGTCAAGTAGCCGTTCGTATCCAGGGCGTCGATCAGGCTTTCGGCGACCAGCTGCTCGCGGCGGCTCAAATCGGTCATGGCGAGCTGCCACAGAAGATGGCCGTGGAGGCTTTGCCCGGCCGCCTGGCGTTCAAAGTCCGGGCCCTCACTGCTCGAGCTGCCGCTGCCTGCCATGTCTTGGTAGGTATCCGACCAGTCGCTGTCGACGGAGAGCTCCGTGGGGATGCTGTCGGCCCACTCGGTTTCCTCGGGCTCGCTGGTGGCCTGCTCGCTGAACTCGTCTTCCTGCTCGAGCATCGGGTTGGCGTCGAGGGCCTGCTGAATTTCCTGGCGTAAATCGAGCGTGGATAGCTGCAGCAGGGCAATGGCCTGCTGCAGCTGGGGTGTCATGGTGAGCTGGGTGCCGATCCGCAGTTGAAGAGAAGCTTTCATGACCATCTGAGAACCACTCGTTATCGGAAAGCATCCACCCTAGTGTGTGTTGTGTTTTGGTGCAAGTGCAATAAGTATGCCACAGGCAATAAATATGCCATTGACAGCTTTACAGACGGAAATCAGCACCTAGGTAAACGTCGCGCACTTCCTGATTGTCAAGAATAGCGCTTGGCGTGCCGCTGGCGATGATATGGCCGTCGCCCACGATGTAGGCCACGTCGCAGATATCCAGCGTCTCGCGCACGTTGTGGTCGGTAATCAGCACACCGATGTCACGTGCCTTCAAAGCGCGAATGATCGACTTGATATCGCCGACAGAAATAGGGTCGACGCCGGCGAAGGGCTCGTCAAGCAGGATGAACGCGGGCTCGGTGGCCAGCGACCGGGCAATCTCGACGCGGCGGCGCTCGCCGCCGGACAGGCTCATGCCCATGTTATCGCGGATATGGGTGATGTGGAAATCTTCCAGCAGTGCTTCCAGGCGTGCTTCGCGACCGGCGCGGTCGAGGTTCTTGCGCGTTTGAAGGATTGCCATGATGTTGTCGGCGACGGTCAGCTTGCGAAAGATCGACGCCTCCTGGGGGAGGTAGCCAATGCCCGCCTTGGCGCGCTCGTGCATGGGCGCGCGGGAAAGGTCGAGGCTGTCGATGGCGACGCTGCCCGCGTCGGCCTTGACCAGGCCGACGATCATGTAGAACGAGGTGGTTTTGCCCGCGCCATTGGGACCTAGCAACCCCACGATGCTGCCCTGGGATATATCCAGGTTGATGTCTTTGACCACGCGCCGGCGCTTGTAGCTTTTGGCCAGGTGGCGGGCGTGTAGCGTGCGGGTGGCAGGGTCGGCGGCGGCCATCGGGCTCTCCTTACTCTTCGGGCTGCAGCGTCATGCGAATTCGCTGCGGTTCTTGGTTCTCCACGTCGGAACGCGCCTGGACGACCTCCCGGTCGATGAAGTATTCCAGCCGCCCGCCGGTGAAACGGTCGCCTTGCTGGATGATCTCGGCCTGGTCGATCAACTCCACGCGGCGCTCGGCGACGTGATAGATCACCCGGCGTCCCCAGCCTTCCAGCGGGCCTTCCTGATTCTCGGGTTGCTGACGCAAGTAGGCGCGCTCGCCCAGAGCGGTGGCACGCGACAGCTCGCCTGCCTCGTTGCGCTGAATTTCGACTGTGTCGCCCTTGATCAGCATATCGCCCTGGCGAACTTCCACGTCACCGGTATACACCGCCGTGCCGGCGCGCTGGTCGAGATCCAGCCGGTCGGCTTCAACCTCAACCGGTTGCTGGTGATTGTCGGCCGTGGCGTAAAGCGGAACCAGGCAGACGGCGGCCAGGGCCGTGTAAATAAGCGCTTTCATGTGTTATTCCTGTCCAGGTTGCGTCTCGGGAGGGTGGTAGCCTTGCACATTCTCTTCAAGGCGCACTTCCTCGTCGTTGAGCCATGCATCCATCCGTTGCGCCGTCATGCGCTGGGGTGGCTGCTGGAGGAGTACGGGGGTATCGCTCCAGGCGTGGGCGGTCTTGCCATCATAGTGCAGGACATCCGTGTCCAGCTGCCAGCCTTCTTCGGGCGCTATCAGCCGCGCATTGCCCGAGAGCGTCAGCGCTTGCGCGTTGGTGTCGAGCGTACCTACCTCGGCGGTGGCGTTCCACACCCGGCGTTCGCTGTCATACAGCGTGGCGCGGGGCGTTTCCGCCTGGGTGGAGGCCGTCTGGGGGGTGTGCACCAGGCGCGGCGTGGTCAGTCCCTGCTGGATGTTGCCCTGCGCGTCGAACAGCGTCAGCTCGGCGTTGTGCAGCACATGGCCGGGCTCTTCCGCCCGCGCGTCGGGATCGGGTGTAACGGTTCGCGGGCCGCCGGGATCCAGCCATACCAGCAGGCCGCCGAGCGCCAGTACGATCAGGGCGAGGCCCAGGCGCGTGCGTAGTCGCTTCAGCATCATGCCTCAGCCGTGTAGGTAAGTATCGACGACCGCGCCCCAGTGGCCCTGGGCATCCAGCATCGCGTCGCACACTTCGCGCACGGCCCCGTGGCCACCCAGGCGCTCGGTAACCCAATCGGCATGGGTGTGCATGTAGTCGGGGGCGTTGGGCACGGTGATGCCTACGCCCGAGCGCTTGATGCTGGCCAGGTCGGGCAGGTCGTCGCCGCAGTAGGCCACCTGGGAAAGTTCGATGTCCAGGCGCTGGCAGAGCCCGCGCAGGGTGGCCAGTTTGTCCTCGCAGCCCTGGTAGACGTGAGCAATGCCCAGGGCGGCGGCACGTTGGCTGACCATGGGCGAATCGCGTCCGGTAATCAGGGCGACGGAAATGCCGGCGCGCTTGAGCAGCTTGAGCCCGTGGCCATCCTGGGTGTGAAAGGCCTTGATCTCGACGCCGTCGGCCTGAAAGTAAAGCCGACCGTCGGTCAGGACGCCATCGACATCCAGGGCAAATAAGCGCACGCGGCGGAGTCGGTCGAGTAGGTCAGCGGAAAGGGTCATTGAGCCTCCGAATTCAGTTAAATGACGCCGCTGGCAAGCAGGTCATGCATGTGTAGCGCCCCTACGGGGCGCTGCTGTTCATCCACTACCGCCAGCGCGGTGATGCGATTGTCTTCCATGATGCGCACGGCTTCGGCGGCCAGCAGGTCGGGAGAGATGCGCTTGCCGGGGCGAGTCATCACCTCGTCCACCCGTACGTCGCGCAAGTCATGGACGCTATCCAGGGTGCGGCGCAGGTCGCCATCGGTGTACACGCCGGCCAGTTGGCCGTCCGGGGCGACCACGCAGGTGAATCCCAGTCCCTGGCGGGTGATTTCCAGTAACGCATCGCGCAGCGGGCTGCCCAGCGGTACCTGGGGCAGGCGGTCGCCTTCATGCATCAGGTCGCGTACGCGCAGCAGCAGGCGCCGGCCCAGGCTGCCGCCGGGGTGCGACAGGGCAAAGTCTTCGGCGGTGAAGCCGCGTGCTTCCAGCAGGGCGACGGCGAGTGCATCGCCGAGCGCGAGCGCGGCTGTGGTCGAGCTTGTCGGCGCCAGGTCTAGCGGGCAGGCTTCCCGGTCGACGCTGCTGTTCAGGTGGGCGTTTGCGTGTTGCGCAAGGGTCGATGTGGGCCTGCCCGTCATGCTGATCAGCGGCGTGCCGAGCCGTTTGAGCAGCGGCAGCAATGCCGTGACCTCGGCGGTTTCGCCGGAGTTGGAAAGCGCGATCACCACGTCGCTGCGGGTGATCATGCCAAGGTCGCCATGGCTGGCCTCACCGGGGTGAACAAAAAAAGCCGGTGAGCCGGTGCTTGCAAGCGTCGCGGCGATCTTGCCGGCAATGTGGCCCGATTTGCCCATGCCGGTGACCACCACGCGGCCCTGACAGTCCAGAATCAGCTCGCAGGCATGGTCGAAGTGCGCATCCAGCTTGGCGGCCAGGCCGGCAATGGCGGCCTGCTCGATGTTCAGCGTGCGTAATGCGCTTTGACGAAAGGGCGTAGTAGCAGTGGTCGCGGGCATGGGTGTTGGCGTGGCTCGTTAAAAATGACAAACAGGGTGCAAGAGTAACATTGACGGCGAGCAGTTTGCCCTATCGTTTTGTATCGTGGGCAACCTATACTCGCTTGTCGTTGTCGGGGTGGGTTAGAATACGTTGTTCGATAATCCTTTTTAACCACTGTTTTTACGCTGTGTGGAACGAAGCGCCCCCCGCCGCTTGGCGTAAGGCGTTTGCACGGCGCGCCAGCGCTGAGCCGCCGGCGCATGTCAACCTGAGAGTCGATGGTTCCATGAGCACTGAGCCTTTTATTGAAGTCGAGAACCTGTATTTCTCCCGGGGTGATAGCGAGATCTTTCGCGGCGTGAACATGATCATTCCTCGCGGCAAAGTGACGGCGATCATGGGGCCAAGCGGAACGGGCAAGACCACGCTGCTGAAGCTTATCGGCGGGCAGCTGACGCCGGATCAGGGGCGTGTGCTGATCGACGGCGACGACGTTCATCGCCTGTCGCGGAAGGCCTTGTTCGCCCTGCGTAAACGCATGGGCATGCTGTTCCAAAGCGGAGCGCTGTTCTCGGACCTGGATGTCTATGAAAACGTCGCCTTTCCACTGCGTGTCCACACCGACCTGCCCGATGCAATGATTCGCGACCTGGTGCTGCTCAAGCTTCAGGCGGTGGGGCTGCGTGGTGCGCGCCATCTGACGCCGGCCGAGCTTTCCGGGGGCATGGCCCGGCGCGTTGCGCTTGCCCGGGCGGTGGCCCTGGACCCCGAGTTGATTCTCTACGACGAGCCGTTTGTGGGTCAGGATCCCATCTCCATGGGCGTGCTGGTGCAGCTGATCAAGCGGCTCAATGAGGCGTTGAGTCTGACCTCGGTGGTAGTCTCCCACGATATCAAGGAGACGCTGACCATCGCGGATTACCTCTACTTTATTTCCGAAGGCCAGGTGGTGGCGCACGGAACGCCCGCCGACCTCGACGTCAATCAGGATGCGCGGGTGAAGCAGTTCATTCACGGGGAGCCCGACGGGCCTGTTCCCTTCCATTACCCGGCGTCGGCGTTTTATCCCGATATGTTGGGTGACGCGGTAATTCAGAGGGGTGCCAAATGACCACCAAACAGGGGACGGTCGTCTCACGCATTACCCGCCTGGGGCGGCGGGGCTGCGACGTGGTCGAGTCGCTTGGCCGCGCCGGGGTGTTTCTTGCCCAGTCGGCCGTGGGCGTGCCGTCGGCCGAAGGCATTCGGCTGTGGGTTCGTCAGCTGCATTTTGTCGGTGTGCTGTCGCTGGCGATCGTGCTGGTATCGGGGCTGTTCATCGGCATGGTGCTGGCGCTTCAGGGTTATACCATTCTGATCGACTTTGGCGCCGAGGACGCTCTGGGGCAGATGGTGGCGCTGTCGCTGCTGCGCGAGCTGGCCCCGGTGGTCGCCGCGTTGTTGTTTGCCGGTCGTGCCGGATCGGCGCTTACCGCCGAAATAGGCCTGATGAAAGCCACCGAGCAGTTGACCAGCATGGAAATGATCGGCGTCGATCCCTTGAGGCGGGTGGTGGCACCACGCTTCTGGGCAGGAGTCGTGGCGCTGCCGATCCTCACCGTGGGGTTTAGCGTAGTGGGTATCTGGGGCGGCTATCTCGTCGGCGTCGAATGGCTGGGTGTCTTCGAAGGCTCCTACTGGAGCAACATGCAGGCGAGCGTTGGGTTCATCAACGATATCGGCAACGGCATGATCAAAAGCGTCGTGTTTGCGGTGGTGGTCACCTGGATTGCCGTGTTCCAGGGGTACGACCTGATGCCGACCTCTGAAGGGATTTCCCGGGCTACTACGCGCACGGTCGTCTACTCGTCGCTTGCGGTGCTGGGGCTTGATTTTATATTAACCGCCGTGATGTTCGGCGGCCTCTGAATAGCGGGAGCAGTTCATGAAGCGAAGTAGAGCCATGGAGTTTGGTGTGGGCCTGTTTATCCTGGTTGGAGTGCTGGGAATGGTGTTTCTGGGCCTGCGCGTCAGCGGCCTGAGCTTTTCAGGGCCTTCGAACACCTTCCAGCTGGACGCGCACTTTTCCAACATCGGCGGGCTCAAGCCCCGCGCCCGCGTCTCCATGTCGGGCGTGACCGTCGGGCACGTCGAGTCCATCGAGCTGGATACCGAGTGGTATGACGCGCGGGTGACGCTGAGTCTTGACAGCGAGCTGGAAGGGCAGATCTCCCGCGATTCCACCGCCGCCATTCTGACGTCGGGCCTGCTGGGCGAGCAGTACGTTGGCTTGAGCATGGGGGGTGACCCCGAAATGCTGGAACCCGGCGACACCATTCGCGATACCCAATCCGCCCTTGTGCTTGAAGAACTTATTCAGCAATTTATATCCAATATGGCAAGTAACTAACCGTTGTGATGGCGAAGGGGTTGCCGCGTTTCGTGCCCGTTGCTCAGGATGAGAAAAAGCGAGGGGGCGCGTTCGCCGTCGATAAAAGGAGAAAATGATGTTGGTAAAAAAATGGTCGTCAATGACAGGGGTGGCCCTGATCGCCGTGTTATTTGTCGCCCTGACGCCGCTGTCGGCAAGCGCGCAGCCCGAGCCACCCGAGGCAATGATCCGCGATAACATCAACGATTTCATGGAACAGCTCGAAGGCCGGGAAGCGTATTACGAAGACAATATTGACGAGCTGAAACAGCAGGTCGACGAGAGCCTTGAAGAGGTAGCGGACTTTCGTTATATCGGTGCCAGCGTCATGGGCAGCTATTTCCGCAATGCGTCCCCGGAGCAGCGCAGCCGTTTTGCGGATGTCTTCCGTAAGACGCTCATCGATACCTACACACGGGGGCTTGTGACCTTCGATTACGACGAGATCCGTGTGCTTGATGACCAGCGTCCGCAGCGCGAAGAGGATCGCGCCAGCGTGGCCATGGAGGTCGTCGGCACCAACGGCGATGTTTATCCGGTCAACTACAGCCTGCGTTTATCCGACGGTGAGTGGCGCGTGGTCAACGTCATCGTCAACGGTATCAACCTGGGACTGACTTTCCGCAACCAGTTCGATCAGGCCATGCGCGACAATAACCGCGACTATGACGCGGTGATCGAGGGTTGGTCGCCAGACGTCGGTGTCGATGAGATGGAAGAAGGGGGCAGTGAGTGACGGTAATCTATACCGATCGCGAGGTGTCGCTCCACCATCAGGCCGAGGGTCTGAGCGTGCAGGGTGACGTGGACGTGACGTCGGCAGCGGCGCTGGCCGCCGAGGGGTCGCGCTGGCTTGTCGATCAGCACCCGGCGACGGTGGCGCTCGATTTCAGCGCGGTGGCCACGCCCCGTAATGTGGCGCTGAGCGTTCTGCTCCAGTGGCTGCGAACCTGTCACGAGCACCGCATCAGCGTCGTTTCAATCGCGCTCTCAGCGCCGCTAATGCGGCTTGCCGAGCTTGCCGAACTTGAGGCGCTGATCAAGGCGCCGGATGAAAAGCCCGCCCACTGAACTGCGGGCGTCGCCAAACCGCAGGCTTTTCTTTATGATGGCTTTCCCTTGATGTCCATCCATTCGTTACACAACGTCCTTTAAGGAGTTTCGAACCTATGCAACCCCATGAAGTGAAAGCCCTGCTCGAATCACGTATCGACGGATGTGAATTCCATATTCAGGGCGAAGGCTGTAATTTTCAGGTGATTGCAGTGGGTGATGCTTTTGAAGGGTTGTCCCCGGTCAAACGCCAGCAGCTGGTTTACGCCGCCTTGAGTGATGAAATTGCATCGGGTGCCTTGCACGCGATCAGTATCAAGACCTACACACCGGCACAGTGGCAGACGGCCGCTGAAAACGCTCAGTAACGGGTATTCCATGGACAAGCTGATCATTACCGGCAACGGGTCGGTCGATGGCGAGGTGTGGGCCAGCGGTGCCAAGAACGCAGCGCTGCCCATCCTGTGCGCCAGCCTGTTGAGCAAAGGCCCTGTTGTCATCGGTAACCTGCCGCATCTACAGGACATCACGACAACGCTGGAGCTGCTCGGACGGATGGGCGTCGAGCCGGTCATGGGCGACAATCTTACCATCCAGTTGGATGGTTCGCAGGTCACTCATTGCCATGCGCCCTATGAACTGGTCAAGAAAATGCGCGCCTCCATTCTGGTGCTCGGGCCGTTGCTTGCGCATTTTGGCCAGGCCGACGTTTCCTTGCCGGGCGGCTGCGCGATTGGCTCGCGCCCCGTCGATCTGCATATTCGCGGGCTGGAGGCCATGGGGGCCGACATCCGGGTCGAAAGCGGCTATATTCGCGCCCAGGTGGACGGTCGTCTGAAAGGCGCGACCATCTACTTTGATACGGTAACGGTCACCGGTACGGAAAATCTGTTGATGGCCGCTACGCTCGCGGATGGTGTCACCGTGCTCGAGAACGCCGCCCGGGAGCCCGAGGTAGTGGATCTGGCCGAGTGCCTGAACAAGATGGGCGCACGTATCAGCGGTCACGGTACCGATACCATTACCATCGAAGGGGTAGAGGCACTCAGCGGCTGCCACCACGATGTCATGCCCGACCGCATCGAGACCGGCACCTTTCTGGTGGCGGCGGCCATGACCGGCGGTCGCGTGAAAGTCAAGCGCACCCGTGCGGACATCCTTGAAGCGGTGCTCGCCAAGCTCGAGGAAGCTGGTGCCGAGATCTCCATCGGCGATGACTGGATCGCGCTGGACATGCACGGCAAACGCCCGCGTGCGGTCAATATCCGCACCGCGCCTTATCCGGCTTTTCCCACCGATATGCAAGCCCAGTTCGTGGCCATGAATGCCGTGGCTGACGGCTCGTCGAGAGTCGTCGAAACGATTTTCGAAAATCGTTTCATGCACGTCCAGGAGCTCAACCGCATGGGCGCCAATATCGTGCTGGAAGGCAATGCAGCGCTGATCACCGGCGTCGACAAGCTGTCCGGGGCGCCGGTGATGGCCACGGATCTGCGCGCTTCGGCGTCGCTGGTGATTGCCGCCATGATGGCGGAAGGTGAAACCCTGGTTGACCGCATCTACCATATCGACCGTGGTTACGAGTGCATCGAGGAAAAGTTACAGCTATTGGGTGCGCGCATCCGGCGCATTCCCGGCTGAGCCTGGCCCCCAACCATTGGCAGATAAAATGAGCAATCAGTTAATTGTCGCGCTCTCCAAAGGGCGCATACTCGATGAAACCCTGCCGCTACTGGCCGATGCGGGTATCACCCCTATCGAGGATATCCGTAAGAGCCGCAAGCTGCTGTTTGATACGAATTTGCCCGACGTCAAGTTCGTCGTCATCCGCGCGACAGACGTGCCGACCTATGTACAGCTGGGAGCGGCTGATCTGGGCGTGGCGGGCAAGGATGTGCTGCTGGAGCACGGCGCCGAGGGGCTTTATGAGCCGCTGGATCTCGACATCGCCCGCTGCAAGCTGATGACCGCAGGTGTTACCGGCAAGCAGCCAACGCTGGCGCGGCGTCGGGTGGCGACGAAATTCGTCAATATTGCCCGCCGTTACTATGCCGAGCAGGGCATCCAGGCCGAGGTCATCAAGCTTTACGGTGCGATGGAGCTGGCGCCGCTGATGAACCTGGCCGATGAAATCGTCGACATCGTCGACACCGGCAACACCCTGCGCGCCAATGGCATGGAGCCCCGCGAATTGATTGCGCCGATCAGCACTCGCCTGGTGGCCAACAAGGCGGCGATGACCATGAAGCACGCCCGCATCAAGCCGCTGCTGGCCCGCCTGGAGCGCGCCGTTGCCGAACGCAAGACTCCATCGCCCGCCGATTAACGTGAGGTTGCCATGAACGACAACGCCACCGCGACGATAGCACGACTCAATACCGCCGAGGCGGATTTTACCGCCCGTCTGGATAGCCTGCTTGACTGGGAGGGGGTGTCCGACAGTGCCGTTCAGGCGCGGGTCGACGACATTCTTGCCAGCGTAAAGCGTGAAGGTGATGCAGCGGTGATCGAGACCACCAATCGCTTTGATCGCGTATCGGTGACTTCGATGGACGAGCTTCGCCTGACCGCCGAACAGCTGCGCCACGCCTTCGAGCAGCTGCCGACGGCGCAGCGCGATGCCCTGGCCAGCGCGGCCGAGCGTATTCGCCGTTATCACGAGCACCAAAAGCCGGGTTCCTGGCAGTACGAAGAAGCCGACGGCACCGTGCTTGGGCAGCAGGTCTCGCCAATCGACCGGGCGGGCATTTACGTACCCGGCGGCAAGGCCGCCTATCCGTCTTCGGTGCTGATGAACGCCATTCCTGCCCATGTGGCCGGGGTTCAGGAAATCATCATGGTCGTGCCGACCCCCGACGGGGTGTTGAACGACCTGGTGCTGGCGGCGGCGCATGTAGCCGGGGTCGACCAGGTGTTTACCATCGGCGGTGCCCAGGCCATCGGTGCGCTTGCCTATGGCACCGAGAGCGTGCCGCGGGTCGACAAGATTGTCGGGCCGGGCAATATTTACGTGGCCACCGCCAAGCGGGCGGTGTTTGGTCAGGTGGGCATCGACATGATCGCCGGCCCCTCGGAAATCATGGTGGTATCCGACGGCCTTACCGATCCCGACTGGCTGGCCATGGATCTGTTTTCCCAGGCGGAACACGACGAGGATGCACAGTCCATTCTGGTCAGTTGGGACGCGGATCACCTGGCCCAGGTGGAGGCGGCCATTGAGCGCCTGCTGCCGACGCTGGAGCGCGCGGATATCGTCCGCGAGTCACTGCGCCGGCGTGGCGCCCTGATCCAGTGTCGTGATGCGGCAGAGGCCATCACGCTGATTAACCGCGTTGCTCCTGAGCACCTTGAGTTATCGGTGGAGACGCCGGATGCCTGGCTTGCAGACATTCGCCACGCCGGGGCGATTTTCATGGGGCGCTACACGGCCGAGGCGCTGGGCGACTACTGCGCAGGGCCCAATCACGTGCTGCCCACGTCGGGCACTGCGCGATTCTCATCGCCGCTTGGCGTGTACGATTTCCAGAAACGCTCGTCGCTGATTCACTGTTCCGCCGAGGGCGCCTCGATGCTCGGTGAGGTCGCCTCTGTGCTGGCACGGGGTGAATCGTTGACCGCCCACGCGCGTTCTGCCGAGTACCGCATCCGTCGGTCGTGAAGCGTGCGCCGGCGACCCTTCCGCGCTGCTAGGGCTGGGGTGACGGGTCGCCGCTTCGCCGCGTACCGTCGGTCTGCGGCAGCGATGAGGGAATGGGCCGTTCACCGACTTCCAGTGTCATCTCCTTGCGCTCACCGTCACGCACGATGGTGAGCGGCAGCGAGGTGCCCGGCTTGATGGACGCGATGTCGCTCATGGTAGCGCGGGCATCCAGGATCGGTTGGCCGTCGACGGCCAGCAGGACGTCGCCGGGCAGCAGTCCTGCCTTTTCGGCAGGCCCGCCGTCCACGACGCCCGCAACAATGACGCCCTGGGGGGTACGCAGTCCGAACGAGGCGGCAAGCTCCCGGGACAGCGCCTGGGCTTCAATGCCCAGCCAGCCGCGGATGACGCGGCCCTGAGTCACCAGTTCGTCGAGAACACTGTGGGCCAGGTTGGCCGGAATGGCAAAGCCGATGCCCTGCGAGCCGCCGGATCGCGAGAAGATGGCCGTATTGATGCCGACGAGGGCGCCTTCAGGGTTGACCAGCGCTCCGCCCGAGTTCCCGGGGTTGATGGCCGCGTCGGTTTGAATGAAGTCCTCGTAGGCGTTCAGCCCCAGGTGGCTGCGACCGGTGGCGCTGATGATGCCCATGGTCACGGTCTGACCCACGCCGAAGGGGTTGCCGATCGCCAGCGCGACATCGCCAACCGCCACATCGGTGGAGTTGCTCAGCTCGATGACGGGCAGTTCGTCCAGATCGATTTTCAGTACGGCCAAGTCGCTTTCCGGGTCGGTGCCGATCACCTCGGCAATCACCTCTCGCCCATCACGCAGGGCCACCTGAATTTCATCGGCCCCGTTGATCACGTGATGGTTGGTAAGGACATAGCCCTCTTCGCTGACGATGACGCCGGAGCCCAGGCTGGATAGCATGCGCTGGTGGGTGGTGGCATCATCGCCGTTGAAGAACTGCTGAAAGAACGGGTCCGACATCAGCGGATGTTCGTCGCGCTCGACGATGCGCGATGAATAGATGTTGACCACGGCAGGGGCTGCCTGATTGACCGCGTCGGCGTAGCTGGCAGGGCCTTGGTTGCGTGCCAGGGGAGCGGCTTGGCGAATGTCGGGGGGCGGGCGATCCGGGTCGCTTTGCTCGTCGGCGGTCGTTACCAGCGAAGGCGGTGGCTCCACGGTCTGTGGCGTCGAATTCAGGAAAGGCAGGGTAAAGCGATCTGGAAAGGCCAGTAATACCAGTGCTGCCAGCAACAAGCCTGTGATGATGGGCCATACATAAGGCAGCACATAGCGATGCATTGGACGTTCCTTTGATGATTGCAAAAGCGACGGAAGATTAGCACTGACAAGCCGTCAATATTAGACTATGAATGGTAACACTTTATGGGTTCATGTCTCATGGGTGCCGGCAAACCTCGAGGAGTGACGGTGATTCAACGCGATAGTTTAGTAGCGGCCTGTGACCATCAGCTGCACGCTTCACAGTTCAAGGATTTTACGCTTAACGGCCTGCAGGTGGCGGGCCGTGAGCAGGTGACACGGGTTATGACCGGCGTGACGGCCTGTCAGTCGCTGCTTGACGAAGCGGTGCGCTGGGAAGCCGATATGCTGATTGTTCACCATGGCTATTTCTGGAAGAACGAGCCCATCGCGATTACCGGCATGAAACACCGGCGAATCAAAACCCTGATGGATCACGACATCAACCTGCTGGCCTACCATTTGCCCCTGGATGCCCATCCCGAGATGGGCAACAACGCCGAGCTTGCCCGTCGGCTTGGCTGGAAGGTCGAAGGGTGCCTGGACGGCGAGCTGGGTGAAGGACTGCTATGGTCGGGGCGGGTGGCCAAACCGCTGAGTGCCAAGGCGCTGGCGGATCAGCTTGGCCAGGCCCTGGCGCGCGAGCCGTTACTGATCGAGGCGCCCGGCGTGGGCGATATCGAACGAATTGCCTGGTGCACGGGTGGGGCGCAGGACATGATCAGTGCCGCCTACGAAGGCGGCGCCCAGGCGTTTGTTTCCGGCGAAATTTCCGAGCGAACGACGCACCTGGCCAGAGAAATGGGCATTCACTACTTCGCGGCGGGGCATCACGCCACAGAGCGCTATGGCGTTCAGGCGCTGGGCGAATGGCTGGCCGATGAATATGCGATTACCCATCGCTTTGTCGATATCGATAACCCGGCTTGAGAGAGCCGCCCCGGTCGTCGCTGGCCAGGGGCGGTTTTGTTCGGTAGGCCTCAGTAGCGCGGTGCCGTTGCGGTCTCGTCGCTTGCGGTCTTGTCCTTGAGACCAAAATCCTCGGATAGCGTGCCGTTCTTGCCATCGGCGTAGTCCCGGGGCATGGCGGGTTCGCTGGCAGTGTCAGTGGGTGCCGAGGTTGTCGGGCGAAGGTCGCTGAGCGCGGCAGGATGATGCGTCAGCCTGTCGAGCTGCCACTGCCCGGCGTCTTCCTGGAGCTTCTTTTCCAGCTCGTCGGCTTCCTGGCGGATGGTCGCCAGCGATTCATGGACGCTGGACAGCTGGTTGCTGACGCCGTTTTTAAGCGACGCCACCTGATGCTCGCGTTCCAGCAGCGATTGACGCAGTGAGGCAAGCTGGCGCTGGCTCTTGCTGAGTAACCGGTAGCATCCTGCGCCGATTATCAGGCCGATCACCAGGCCTATTGCTGCATAGGTTAATGACTCGCTTTCCACATTGATCTCCCTTGATGCCTGCCGCTGCTCGTCGTGACAGCGTGTAATACAGTCGAGTGCCATTATAGGCGTCTTCATGATGGTTGGGTCAATGCTCATGCGCCAGCGCGCGGAACCACGTACAATTAGCGCTTTCATCGATAGCGTATGGCGCTTTTCAGCGATGTTGAACGGCAAGTAACGGGAGAATTGAACGATGAGGGCAACGTCGGCCGGCGGTGAATCTGCGCCTGGTGCGGCAACGCCAATGGGGCGTTATCGCGAGGACTTGGAGCGAGAAGGGTTTGAGTACGACGCCGCGCAGGAAGCGGCAGTGGCGCATTTGCAGCGCTTGTACGATGCGTTACTGTCCACGCCGACCACGGTGCCTAAAACGGTCCTTGCCAACAAGGGGCTGAAGGGGAAGGTGGCGGGGCTGATGGGCAAGAAGTCGGCACCCGCCGAGCCGGTGATGCCCAGCGTGGAAGGCCTGTATTTCTGGGGAGGGGTGGGCCGTGGCAAGACCTACCTGGTCGATACCTTCTACGAGTCATTGCCGTTTGCCGACAAGATGCGCACCCACTTTCACCGTTTCATGCAGCGGGTGCATAACGAGCTGACCCATTACAAAGGTGAAAAGAATCCGCTCACGCTGGTCGCAAGCAAGTTTGCCAGCGAAGCCCGCGTGATCTGCTTTGATGAGTTCTTCGTCAAGGACATCACCGACGCGATGATTCTGGCCAACCTGCTCGAGGCGCTGTTCGAGCGCGGCGTCGTGCTGGTGGCGACGTCGAATATCGTACCCGATGATCTCTACAAGGATGGCCTGCAGCGCGCCCGCTTCCTGCCGGCCATCGATTTGCTCAATCGCCATTGCCGCGTCGTGAATGTGGATTCGGGCGTCGACTATCGTCTGCGCGCCCTCGAGCGTGCGGAAATCTTTCATTCGCCGCTTGATGAGGCGGCCGAGCATGCGCTCGCGCGCAGCTTCCGGGAAATCGCCGGGCATGCAGGGGAGGCCAATGCTCCCCTTGAGATCAATCAACGCGTGCTGACGACGCGCCGGCTACACGACGACGTTGCCTGGTTCGAGTTTGCGGAACTTTGCGATGGACCGCGCAGCCAGAACGATTACATCGAGCTGGCGCGGGAATTTCACACCGTTATCGTCTCCAACGTGCCCACCATGCGCGGTGGCGATGACGATCAAGCTCGGCGCTTTATCAACATGGTTGATGAGTTTTATGACCGTGGCGTGAAGGTGCTGATGTCAGCGGCCGCGCCGGTGGAGTCGCTATACCGCGATGGCAAGCTGACCTTTGAATACCAGCGTACGCTCTCGCGTCTCCAGGAAATGCAGTCCCACGATTACTTGGCATTGCCGCACAAACCCTAAGTCGCGTAAGCCGTCATTGTCGTGCGGTGAATAGAGCACCGAAAAAGTGTCTGATGGGTATAGAAAGGCTTAACTTGGCGAATGGCTTGCTGTAGAATGCCGCCTCGCTACACGTTGTGGGGTCACTTGATCCGCAACCAAAAAAAATAGGGATGGTGCAACGCCGCTGATCGGCGTGTAGTACCCAACACATTTTAATTGGTGATTTCATCCATGAAGACGTTCAGTGCTAAGCCGCAGTCCGTCCAGCGTGATTGGTACGTTGTTGACGCAACGGACAAGACGCTCGGTCGTCTGGCTACCGAAATTGCTCGCCGCTTGCGCGGTAAGCATAAGCCCGAATTTACCCCTCACGTTGATACCGGTGATTACATCGTGGTCATCAACGCTGAAAAAGTCCAAGTGACCGGCAACAAGGCGAAGGCCAAGACCTATTACCGCCACACTGGTTACCCGGGCGGTTTGCGCTCCATGACGTTCGACAAAATGCTCGACCATGCCCCCGAGCGCATCATTGAGTCTGCCGTGAAAGGCATGCTGCCGAAAGGCCCGCTGGGCCGTGCCATGTACTCGAAACTGAAAGTGTACGCTGGTGCCGAGCATCCGCATGCTGCCCAACAGCCGCTTGAACTGAACATCTGAGGAACTCTTCGCCATGACACAGCAGTATTACGGTACCGGGCGCCGCAAGACTTCCACCGCGCGCGTCTTCATGAAGCCGGGTTCCGGCAAAATTACCGTCAACAACCGCGAGCTGGACCATTACTTTGGTCGCGTGACGGGCCGCATGGTCGTGCGCCAGCCGCTAGAGCTCACCGAAACGCTCAACCAGTTCGACGTTTACGTCACGGTTGAGGGTGGCGGTGGTTCTGCGCAGGCCGGTGCGATTCGCCACGGCATCACTCGCGCACTGATGAACTACAATGAAGACCTGCGTCCGACACTGCGTGCGGCGGGTTATGTCACCCGCGATGCGCGTCAGGTTGAGCGTAAGAAAGTCGGCCTGCGCAAAGCGCGTCGTCGCCCGCAGTTCTCCAAGCGTTAATCACGCGCAAGACTGTGGAAAACGCCCGGGCCAATGGCCCGGGCGTTTTTTTTTGCTACGACAACCACTTTTGCGGTCTGTGTAAAAGATGGGGTGGGTCTGGCGCTCAGTGTGTGGATTCAACTACCTTAATACAGAGACGACCAATAACAATACGAACCCTCGTCTGGGCAGCAAGCGATAGGCGAGGCTCAAGGGTGAGGGAGTGGATATGGCAAATGGCGGCGTTAACAGGGGGCGGCGTCGCTTCCTGGTAGGGGCAACGACCGTTGTCGGCGCAGTGGGGGCCGTGGGCGTGGCGATCCCCTTTGTGTCGGCATGGCAACCTAGCGCCAGAGCGCGGGCAGCGGGTGCCCCTGTTCAGGCCGATGTGTCGAAGCTCGCTCCCGGCCAGCGCATGACGCTCGAATGGCGAGGGCGACCAGTGTGGATCATTAATCGTACGCCCGAAATGATCGAGCGCACCGAAGCGTTTGCCGCTGACCGTCTCGCCGACCCCGACTCCAGGTCGTCGTTGCAGCCTTCCTACAGTACCGGTCAAATGCGCTCCATTAGGCCTGAAATAGGCGTGCTGATTGGTATCTGCACCCATCTGGGCTGTTCGCCTGTGTATCGGCCCGAGCCCGATGCGGACGGCGTAGGCGTTGATGACTGGCCCGGTGGTTTTTTCTGCCCCTGTCACGGGTCGCGATTTGACCTGGCGGGGCGAGTGTTCAGCAACGTACCGGCGCCGACCAATCTTGAAGTGCCCCCTTATCGTTTCGAGGGCGATAACATCATCATCGTTGGCGAAGATGAGGAGACGGCCTGATGGGTAATCCAAATAAAGCCAAAGCCCCACGCGGCCTGATGCGCTGGGTCGACGACCGCTTGCCGGCAACGCAGTTCTTTCAGGATCACCTATCTCACTATTACGCCCCCAGGAATTTCAATTTCTGGTATTTTTTCGGCTCGCTGGCGCTGCTGGTGCTGGTCAACCAGATCATCACCGGCATCTGGTTGACCATGAGCTTCAACCCCAGCGCCGAAGGGGCCTTTGACTCCATTGAGTACATCATGCGCGACGTGGAGTGGGGCTGGTTGATCCGCTATATGCACACCACCGGGGCTTCGGCCTTCTTCGTGGTGATCTATCTGCACATGTTTCGAGGCCTGCTCTATGGCTCCTACAAGGCGCCGCGCGAGCTGGTGTGGATATTCGGCATGGCGATTTATCTGCTGCTGATGGCCGAGGCGTTCATGGGCTACCTGCTGCCCTGGGGGCAGATGTCGTACTGGGGCGCGCAGGTGATTATTTCACTGTTCTCGGCCATCCCGGGGATTGGCCCGGATCTGGCGCAGTGGATACGCGGGGACTACCTGATTTCGGGCATTACGCTGAACCGCTTTTTTGCGCTCCACGTCGTGGCGCTGCCCATCGTGATTCTGGCGCTGGTGGTGCTGCATATCATCGCGCTGCACGAGGTGGGCTCGAACAACCCGGACGGCATCGATATCAAGCAGAAAAAGGACGAAGCCGGTAACCCGCGGGACGGGATTCCCTTCCATCCATACTACACCGTGAAGGATCTGGTGGGCGTGGCGGTCTTTTTATTCGTGTTTTGCGTGGTGGTGTTTTACTTTCCGGAAGGCGGGGGATATTTCATCGAGACGCCGAACTTCGAGCCTGCCAATCCGTTGCAGACGCCCGACCATATTGCCCCGGTCTGGTACTTCACGCCGTTCTACGCAATCTTGCGCGCGATCACCTTCTCGATATTTGGTCTGGAGGCGAAGTTTCTGGGGGTGATGTGTATGGGCGCCGCTATTGCGATACTGTTTGTGCTGCCCTGGCTGGATCGCAGTCGGGTGCGGTCAATGCGCTATAAAGGCTGGATCTCCAAGTTGATGCTGGCGTTATTCGCGGCCAGCTTCGTGACGCTTGGGGTGCTTGGGGTGTTGCCTTCAACCGGCGCCAGAACGCTGCTGGCCCAGGTGTGCACGGCGATCTACTTTGCCTATTTTCTGCTGATGCCAATCTATACGCGGCTGGAAACAACAAAACCCGTACCGGAAAGGGTGACTGGCTGATGAAAAAACAACTGATCGCGCTCATTGCCATCTTCGTGCCGCTTGCCGCCGTGGCTGCCGGTGGCGCCAGTGTGCCACATTCCATGGAGCCTGACTTGCAGGACCGAGCGTCGTTGCAAAATGGCATGAAACTCTACGTGAACTACTGCATGGGGTGCCATTCGCTCGAGTACCAGCGATTCTCGCGCGCCGCCGAGGATCTGGGAATTCCCCGGGATATTGCTGAAAACAACGTCATCTTTTCGCCGGACTTGGCGTTTAACGACCAAATGCAAACGGCGATGGACGAGGTCAACGGCGAGACCTGGTTCGGGGCTGCCCCGCCGGATCTGACGCTCTCTGCGCGCCTGCACGGTACGGACTGGCTGTATTCGTACCTGCTCAGTTTTTACCAGGATCCGGAGCGCCCCACGGGGGTTAACAACACGGTGTTTGAGCTGGTCGCCATGCCCAACGTACTTGAGCCTTTACAGGGCGTGCAGGAAAAGGTGTGCGATGACGCGGCGGCCTCCGAAGATGGCGAAGCGTCCGATGCTGACTGCAGGCTGGAGGTAACCGAGCAGGGCGAGCTATCCCCGGAGGCGTTTGAGCGCGCCGTTTATGATTTGACCAACTTCCTTGCTTATGTGGGAGAGCCTTCAAAGCTTAAGGCCCAGGCATTGGCGCCCAAGGTGCTCATCTTTCTATTTATATTTGGCGTGATGGCGTATTTCCTCAAGCGAGAGTACTGGCGCGACATTCATTGAGCGCATTGCTACAGGGCAACCCGGGGCGTGCGGCCAGACCGCGCGCCCTTTGCGTGTTAGCCTTGGCCTTAAAGCATGGCGTCGCCTTCCCCAAAGGTGGGGTGGACGTGTTATTATCCAAGATTGATTCGCTGCGAGGATGGTTTCATGGGAGTTGTGGCCAAACGGTCGTCAATGATTTTTTATTCAGGTAATGATGATCATTTCAGTCATCGTGTGCGCATTGTGCTGGCTGAGAAAGGCGTGGCGGTCGATGTCGTCGATGTATCCGGCGAGAATGTGCCTGACGAACTAGCCGACTTGAATCCCTATAACAGCGTGCCCACGCTGCTCGACCGCGATCTGGTGCTTTACGAGTCCAAGGTCATGATGGAGTACCTGGACGAGCGTTTTCCGCATCCGCCGTTACTGCCCGTGTATCCCGTCGCGCGTGCACAGAGCCGCCTCTGGATGCACCGCATTGAGCGTGAATGGTGCCCGATGGTCGAGCAGATCGTCAGCGGTGGGAAAAAGGATGCAGAGAAGGCGCGCAAGGAGCTACGCGAAAGCCTGATCGGCATTTCGCCTATTTTCGAAGATATGCCGTACTTCATGAGCGACGAGTTCACCCTGGTGGACTGTTGCCTGGCGCCCATTCTATGGCGCTTGCCTGCGCTGAATATCGAGCTGCCGGAAAAACAGGTGAAGCCGCTGTTGAGCTATATGTCACGTGTGTTTGAGCGAGACGCTTTCAAGGCCGCGTTGAACGAGCGCGAGAAAGAAATGCGTGCTTGAACCCACACGGGGCCTCGCCTGGCGGGGCTCGTCTGTCAGGAGGAGCGAGTCTAGATGAAATCGAGCCGTCCTTATATCGCCCGAGCGCTTTACGAATGGCTGGTGGATAATGAGCTGACCCCCCATCTGGTGGTGGATGCCACCCAGCCGGGTGTCGAGGTGCCGCGCCAATTCGTCCAGAACGGCCAAATCGTTTTGAACGTCGCGCCGACGGCGGTGCGCGACCTGTTCATGGAAAATCAGGCTGTCGGCTTTAACGCCCGGTTTGGCGGTCAGCCGATGCAGGTCATGATTCCCACGCCGGCGCTCATCGCCATCTATGCCCGTGAAAACGGGGCTGGGATGGTCTTCGGTCACGAACCGGAACTGACCTCGCTGGAAGAGGAGGAGCCGCTTGACGAGTCGCCTGCCCCTGGCAAGCCGACGCTTTCGGTGACCGATCCGACCCCTGATGCGGAGCCATCGTCGAATAACACGCCGCCGGACGTGTCTGACGATGCAGCCAAGGGTCAATCAGGCGGCAAGAAAAAGCCCTCGCTGCGTGTGGTGAAGTAGTCGTTTCTTAAGCACTGCGTTACCAGTGGATATAAAAAACCTCGCTGTCATGCAGCGAGGTTTTTTTGCCTAGCGCGTGGCGTCAGTCGATATATTCGAAGACTTTGACGATGCGTTGCACCCCCGCCACGTTGGAGACCGCGTTGACAATGCGATCCGCTTCCCCTCGGGTCACCATGCCCATGATGTAGACGCTGGCGTTTTCGGTGGTCACCTTGAGTTTCGAGGAATCGATGCTGTCGTTGGTGGCTAGCCGGCTGATCACGTTGCTGGTCAACCAGGTGTCGGTGAGGCGCTGGGTGGAGGGCAGGCGGGCGGCTACCGTCAGTTCGTTGTACACGTCGTTGACGCCGCGCAGGTCAGCGGTGACGTTTTCTGCCATGTCCCGCAGCTCTTCGCTGGGCACTTGGCCCACCAGCAGCACTGTGCCGTTGAAGCTGTGCGGGCGAATTCTTGCATCGCCCAGGCGTCCGTCAGCCCGCTCCAGCGCGTGCCCGACTTCCCGTTCGATGGTGGCGTCTACGGCCGCCACGTCTTCGCTACGCTGGCCGTAGTGGGATGAATCAACTCGGGTGTCGGTTGCACAGCCGGCCAGCAGGACGCTTGCACCCAGGGTGGCCGCCATTAGCAGGCGGGATAGACGCGACGAGGAAAGTGATAAGCTCATCATAAACAGGTTCCTTTTCATTGACGACGCAGCGGGGCTAGCCGCCGAAGAGTTGCTCATCGATTAGATCGCACAAACAGTGAATGGCCAGCAGGTGAACCTCCTGAATGCGTGCAGTAGAGGTGGCGGGAACGCGAATTTCGCAGTCGTCCTGGCCTAGCAGCGAGGCCATGTCGCCGCCGTCCCGGCCGGTGAGGGCCACTACCGTCATCTCGCGGTCATGGGCGGCCTGGATGGCCTGAACGATATTGGCCGAATTGCCGCTTGTCGAGATCGCCAGAAGGATATCGCCGGGTTGGCCCAGCGCCCTGATCTGCTTGGAGAAAACTTCGTTGTAGGTATAGTCGTTGGCGATTGAGGTAAGCGTTGAAGTGTCCGTGGTCAGCGCCAGCGCCGGCAGGCTTGGCCGTTCACGCTCAAAGCGGTTGAGCAGCTCGGAGGAGAAGTGCTGGCTGTCGCCAGCACTGCCGCCGTTGCCGCAGGCGAGAATTTTTCCTTCGCTCACCAGACACTGCACCATCATCTGGCTGGCGACTTCGATGAAAGGCGGCAGCACCTCGCTGGCATAGGTTTTGGTATCGATGCTGGCGTTGAAATGACCCAGTATGCGTGATTGAAAGTCCATTAGGGCTTCCTGATTGTGAATTCAAAAGGCGTCAAACGCGGCTTTCACCCACTCGATGTCGACATCAGGGGGCGTGCCGGTCATGGCGACAACATCAAAACGGCACGGTACAGGGTGACGCAACGCGGCCAAGTATAACCGTGCGGCGCGTATCAGTCGCTGCTGTTTCTGAACCGTCACCGACTCAAGTGGGTGTCCATGGCGACTTGATTTGCGGTGTTTGACCTCGACAAAGACCAGAATATCCGCATCCTGCATGATCAGGTCAAGCTCGCCGCCCTTGACGTGGTGGTTGCTGGCGATCAAGCGCAGCCCATGCTGCTGGAGCCATTGAGCAGCTAGCTGCTCAATGGCCTGGCCGCGGGCGCGTGCGGTTTTCGGGCTAGTCGCCATTGCGCTCGTCGTTGTCGGCTTGGTTCCCTTGCGTATCGCCCAGCAGGCCGGGGATCAGAATCGGCGAAGGGACACCGTTCTGGAACTTGGCCCAGGGAAGCTCGCGATAAATCCGTCCGTCGCTGGTGAGAAACAGTTTGCCGGTGCTGCCGTCGAAGCCTTGCAGTTGGGAAAAGTCCGACAGCCGGGTGGCGATTTCGTAGGCATCGACGCCCATGGCCATCAGCCGGAACATGGAGGCATCGGACTCTTCGCGCAGGCGCTGGTAGCTTGCGTAGAAGGGTAGTACCTCTTCGCCACCCACGGCGGCGTCGGGGATCTGCCAGGGAATATCCATGAACATGACATCGTTGAGATCCTGGTCAAGACGTATCTGGCGGGCCCCGTCGTGGAGATGAGAGGTCGCGTAGACGGGCAGATCCTGAGCGTAGTAGTAGTCCATGGTCGGTGGTACCTGGCGCGCGTATTCAGGCAGCGCGAGGAGGAAGAGGGCGTCGATATCATCAAGCCGGGCGCGTTCGCCGCGCACGTTTAGGGCGGTCTTTACCGCGTCGGAAACGGGGTTGCCCGGGTTGTAGCGCACTGCATTGGTGATATCGCCGCCTTGGCGCTGCCACTGATTCCAGAATGCTTCGCCTACGCGCTGCCCCCAGTCGTTGTCCGGCACCATCAGCGCCATCCGGCGGTGGCCATCCTGCCAGGCGCGACGGGCGGCCTGACGCGCTTCATCCTCGGCGGACAGGCCGTACTGGAAAAGCCGCTTTGCCTGGTTGCGCTCGCTGCTGCCGTAGTTGAGCGCCAGGGTGGGCACCGGCACGCTATCGCGTTGCTCGAGCTGGGTGACCTGTTCCTTGCTGAGTGGGCCAATCATGACCTGGGCGTTCATTTGCTGGACGCGGTCGTAAAGCTCGTCAAGCGAATATTGTGTGGCATCGAGGAAACTCAGCTGCACGTCATCGCCCTGGATGTCATGATGGCGACGCATGGCCGACGCGAGGGCCTCGGCCAGGTTGCTGAGGGCACCGGATTCGGGCAGTGCCACGGCGATCCGATTGATTGTCTCGCCTTCGAGTTCGGGTAGCGCAAAACGCTCGGGATCGGGCTTGTCGAGGGTCTCGCGTGCCCAGCGCTGGCGGTCTTCAAGGGTACGCTGGGCACGCGAGGGCATGGGCAGCTCGTCGTCAAGCACCTGGGTGGCGCGCAGTACGCTGTGGGGGTCGTCGAGTGCGCGAGCCAGCTCAGAAAACAGCAGCGCCCAGCGTACCCGATCTGACTCGGGCAGTGCCTGCTCGTCGATATTCCCGGCAGTCTCGAAGGCATCCTCACGCTCACCCTGACGGGCAAGGATGTCGGCCGCCTCGAGGCGCGTCATGGCTGCCTGTTCGGGCACCTGTTCCTCTGCCTGGCGGAGCAGTTGGCCGGGGTCTCGGTCGGGGGCCCGGTCGACAACGCTGGGAGACTGCGTCGCACAGCCCGCAACGAGAAGCGCCATGAGCGTAGCGGCGAGAAAGCCACGTAATGACTGTTTCATGTATCCTTCCTTAGTTTCCATTTGCGCCATCGCTGCTTGTCAACGATTTGACGGCTTCTGCACAAGCATAGCGTACCGAGGGGCAAGCCATTGACGAATTGGGAGTCACGATGACACAGACACCACCGGGAACATTGTACGTGGTCGCCACGCCGATTGGGAATCTGGATGACCTATCCGCCCGCGCGATTCGGCTGCTTGGCGGCGTCGCGCGAGTTGCCGCCGAGGATACCCGCCACAGCGCACGCCTATTGTCTCATCTGGGCTTGAACAAGCCGATGCTTTCCTTGCACGAACACAATGAAGCGCGACGGATTGACACCCTGGATCGTTACCTCGCTGAAGGCGAGGATATTGCCTTGATCAGCGATGCGGGCACCCCCTTGATCAGCGACCCCGGCTTTGTCCTGGTTCGCGAGTTGCGAGCCCGCAACCGCCACATCGTGCCCGTGCCAGGCCCCTGTGCCCTGATTACCGCGCTCTCCGGGGCGGGGCTACCAACCGATCGTTTCGTGTTCGGCGGCTTTCTGCCCGCCAAACCGGGGGCGCGCCGCCAGGCACTGGAGGGCTGGAAGACCCGCGAAGAGACGCTGGTGTTCTATGAATCCCCACACCGTATCGTGCATACCCTCGAGGCGCTCAATGAGCAGCTGGCCGAGCGCGACGTGGTATTGGCTCGCGAGTTGACCAAGACGTTTGAAACCTTTCTCCATGGGTCGCCAGCGTCCTTGCTTGCGCAACTGGCCGATGACCCCAATCAGGCGCGCGGCGAATTTGTGGTGATTGTCGCCGGTGCTCCCCCGGCGGTGCAAAGCAAGCAGCAGGCGATTGACGCGGATACCCTGCTCGACGCCCTGCTGGCCGAAGGGGTCGGCGTCAAGCAGGCGGCCGGGGTGGCCGCGCGCTTGTTCGGCGGCCGCAAGCAAACCTGGTATGCCCGGCTGCAGGCAATCAAAGGCGAGCATTGAGGCGAACGTAAGGCGCTGGTATGCTTGCCGCCGGAGTTGGCCAGACAGTCGCCGCTGACACCCCTCAAAAGGGGTCGGGGGAGGAAAGTCCGGGCTCCACAGGGCAGAGTGCCAGGTAACGCCTGGGCGGCGTGAGCCGACGGAAAGTGCAGCAGAGAGTAGACCGCCTACGCCTTTCGAGGCCGGTAAGGGTGAAAGGGTGCGGTAAGAGCGCACCGCGCGCCTGGCAACAGTGCGTGGCAAGGTAAACCCCACTCGGAGCAAGACCAAATAGGGATCCAATGGCGTGGCCCGCGCTGGGTTCGGGTAGGTTGCTTGAGCGCTGGGGTAACGCAGCGCCTAGAGGAATGACTGTCCACGACAGAACCCGGCTTATCGGCCGACTCCCCATCCACAAGGGCATGCCCCGGCATGCCCGCTTAATATCCTGTGAGTGTACTATGCCGTCACCTGACGTCGATCAGGCTAGCGCCCATTTCGAGCATACCAGCGTGCTACTGGACGGTGCCGTCGATGCCCTCGTGCATCAACCCGGTGGCGTGTACCTCGACGGCACCTTTGGTCGCGGCGGGCACTCGCGGGCGATTCTTTCACGCCTGAATGAAGCAGGGCGCTTGATTGCCCTTGACCGGGACCCTCAGGCCGTTGCCGCCGCCGCAGAGATTACTGATGCCCGTTTTAGGATGGTTCAGCGCGATTTCGCACGCCTGGCCGAAGTAGCCTACGAGCAAGGGGTGCACGGCAAGCTGGCCGGTATCCTGCTGGATGTGGGTGTTTCCTCGCCGCAACTGGACGACCCCGAGCGTGGTTTCAGCTTCATGCGTAACGGACCGCTGGACATGCGCATGGATCCCACCCAGGGAGAAAGCGCCGCCGACTTCCTCGCCCATGCCAGCGAGTCAACCATTGCGCAGGTGTTTAAATCCTACGGCGAAGAACGTTTTGGGAAACGGCTGGCGCGGGCGGTGGTGAACCGGCGCAGCGAAAGACCCTTTACGCATACCGTCGATCTGGCCGAGGTGTTGAAAGCGGCGCACCCCGCCTGGGAGAAAGGCCGGCATCCCGCCACCAAGGCCTTTCAGGGGCTGCGCATTTACCTGAACGGTGAGCTGGAGCAGTTGGATGCCGCCCTTGAGGCGGCGCTTGAGGCCCTGGCGCCGGGCGGCCACCTGGTGGTGATTAGCTTTCATTCACTGGAAGACCGCCGCGTAAAGCGGTTCATTCGCCATCACGTCCGGGGCGATACGCATTTGCCACGCGGCGTGCCGATTCGCGATGACCAGCTGAACCGTCGTCTCGAAGCGCTGGGCAAGGGAAGACGGCCGGGTGACGACGAAGTAACCGATAATCCACGTGCCCGCAGCGCGGTCATGCGAGCGGCGCGTAAACGAGTGTGATCAGGTCATCATGAGCATGGAGCAACTTGATCGTTGGCTGTCCACGTTGCAGGCCGAGTGGCCTTTTACCTTTCGCCTGAAGCCCTGGCCGGTAGCGTTCAGCTTTATGTTTATGGCTTGCCTGGCCACGGCGTTCTGCGTTGTCGTCACCACCCACGCCACGCGTGTACAGTATGCTCAGCTGCAGCAGTTGGAGCAGGAGGAGAATCAGCTCAACACCGAATGGGGCCAACTGCTCCTTGAAGAAGGTGCCTGGTCGACGCCCGCCCGGATCGAGCAGATTGCCACCCAGCGCCTGGGCATGCGTATTCCCGACGTCAACGACGTCGAGGTCATCCGGCCATGAGCTTTCAGCGCCGAGGCGTCAGCTCGCGCCAAGCCCCCGTCGCGCCGCCTCTGCCGGGAGGACGGTTTTTCTTTGTTCTGCTGATGATTGCCATCGCTTCGGCCATCCTGATAGGCCGTATTACCCTGCTTCAGGTCATTGACCGTCCGTTTTTGCAGAGTCAGGGCGACGCCCGCACGCTGCGCAACGAGACGATTCCCGCCCATCGGGGTATGATTACCGACCGCAACGGCGAACCACTGGCCATTTCGACGCCTGTCGTGACTCTATGGGCCAATCCTCAGGAGCTTCCCGACGACGCCATCCAGCGCATCGTATTGGCCCAGGCGCTGGGCATGTCGTTGGAGGCTTTCGAAGCCCGGGTGGCGCGCTACAGTGAACACGAGTTCATGTATCTGCGCCGTCAGATGACCCCCGAGGCTGCCCAGCGCATCCTCGACTTGCGCACGCCCGGTGTCTACCCCCAGCGCGAGTACAAACGCTATTATCCCGCCGGTGAGGTGGCCGCTCAGCTGCTCGGTGTGACCAACGTTGATGATGTGGGGCAGGAAGGTCTTGAGCTTGCCTATCAGCCACATCTGGCCGGCCATCCCGGCCAACGGCGTATTCTCAAGGATCGCCGGGGGCGGCTGGTCAGGGAGCTTGACGTGATCCGCGAAGCTCAGCCAGGTGGTGACCTGACGCTCTCGATCGATCAGCGGCTGCAGTACATGGCCTATCGTGAGCTGCGCTCGGCGGTTGCCGAAAACGACGCCGATGGTGGCATACTGGTCATGATGGACGCGCACAGCGGTGAAGTGCTGGCCATGGCCAATTTGCCGTCTTACAACCCCAACAATCGCGCCGGGCTCGATCCGCGAGGGCTGCGTAATCAAGCGCTGGTTGACGTCTTTGAGCCCGGCTCGGTGATGAAACCGCTGGCCATGTCGGCGGTGCTGGAAAGTGACGGGTTTGATCGACACACCGTCGTGGATACGTCGCCGGGCTGGATGCGTATCGATGGGTACACGATCCGCGATTTTCGTAATTACGGCGAGCTGGATCTGGCGGGTATTCTGGAAAAGTCGTCCAATATTGGTATGTCTCGCCTTGCCCTTGAGCTCGATGACACGGCGATCTGGGAAAAGTACCGGCAGCTTGGCCTTGGTCAAAGTACCGAAACGGGGTTCCCCGGGGAAGCCACCGGCCACTTGCCTTCACCGATACGCCTGTCGCGCAGCGAACGGGCTGCACTTTCCTATGGCTATGGCGTGTCCGTGTCGGCTGTCCAGTTGGCAAGTGCGTATACCGCCATTGCCAACGAAGGCACCCGCATACCGCCGTCCCTGTTACGCTTGTCCTCTCCCCCCGAGGGAACGCCGGCAATGCAGCCCAGCGTGGCCAATGACCTGTTGCATATTCTGGAAGACTCGGTGGCTGCCTATACCGGGGGGCGTCGCGCACGGGTGGAAGGCTACCGCGTGGGTGGCAAGACCGGCACCGTGCGTAAGTCCGGTGAGGGAGGCTACGCCAAGGATGCTTACCGGAGCGTGTTTGCCGGCATTGCGCCGATTTCGGATCCGCGTATTGTTACAGTGGTCATGATCGATCACCCGAAAGCCGGCGAATTCTACGGTGGCGCCGTGGCCGCGCCGGTGTTTTCGAGCGTGACCGGCAATGCGCTGCGGCTGTTGGATGTGCCCCCCGATCATGAAGTTGAATAGTGGGAAGGAGATTGCATGACGCTCAGCCCGAATGAGGTAAGACACGCCTTGACCAAGGTGTGGCCCGCCGGTGAGTTACCCCGTGAGCTGCCGGCGTTGCCCGAGCGCTTCGAGATTACCAGCGATTCGCGTCAGATCACGCCTGGCGATATTTTTGTAGCCGTCCCCGGCAGTCGCTTTGATGGTCGCGACTTTATCGACAAGGCGCTAGAGGCAGGGGCCGGACTGGTACTTGCCCATGCCGGGGAGGGTGACGTGACGCTCAGCGGCCGGGTGCTTGAGCTGCCGTACCTGACCCGTCGACTGGGAGAGCTTGGGCGAGCGCTCTTCCAGCAGCCTGATGGCCCGATGGTGATTGGCGTGACGGGCACCAACGGCAAGAGCTCGGTGACGCATTATATCGCTGCGTTGAGCGACGCGTTGGGCACGCCTGCCGGGGTCATCGGCACCCTGGGCGTTGGACGGCTGGGGGCGCTACGCGATTCGGGGCTGACCACGCCAGGGGCGCTTGCCATGCATGCGGCGCTGGGCGGGTTGGCGCACCAGGGCGTGCAGCGCGTCGCGCTTGAAGTCTCCTCCCATGCCCTTGACCAATCCCGGCTGGACGGCGTGGATATCACCACAGGGGTGTTCACCAACCTGAGCCGCGACCACCTGGATTACCACGGCAGCATGGCCGCTTATGCTGCGGCCAAGGCCAAGCTGTTCCGGCGCACAGAGCTTGAGCTTGCGGTCATGAATGGTGATGATCCGCTGGTTCGCCTGATGCTGGCCGGCTGTGATAGCGGCGTGCGCGTGCTGGCAACGGGAGGCGACGAGGCCGTCACGCTGCGCGTCGTGGGCTGGCACCCCCACAGCCAGGGGCAGGAGGCGTTGATTGCCACCCCTGAAGGTGAAAAAACGCTTTCGCTGGCGCTCATGGGGCGCTTTAACCTGGATAACGTGTTGCTGGCGATGGCGACCCTGCATGGGCTTGGCGAGCCGCTGGACGACTTGTTCGACGCCGCAGCGTCGCTTTCGCCGGTGTCCGGGCGCATGGAAGGCTACCGTCAGGCGGGCGCGCCAAGTGTTGTGGTCGACTATGCCCACACGCCGGACGCGCTCGACAATGCCTTGCGCGCGCTGGCGGGGCACGCGGGTCGTTTGTGGTGTGTGTTTGGCTGCGGCGGTGAGCGCGATACCGGCAAGCGCGCGGAGATGGCCCGCGTGGCAGAAACCCACGCCGACAGCGTGATCGTGACCGATGATAATCCCCGGGGGGAGGCGGCCGAGGAGATCCGTCAGGCGATTCTGGCAGGCTTCAGCGCCAAGGCGCAGCCGCTGGAAATACCGCAACGCGCTGAGGCAATTGCTTACGCGGTTCGCCAGGCCGAACCTGGCGATGTCATTCTGGTGGCAGGCAAGGGCCACGAGCCCTACCAGGAAATAAACGGGGTTCGCCACCCCTACCACGATGGCGAGGCGGTGCGAGCCGCCTTCGCCGCTCGCGAGGCGCGCTGAATGGACTGGACGCTAGGTCGTGTGGCCGATGCGCTTGCCATCGAGTCACCGTCTGCATTAGCGGCTACGCCGCTCAGCGGTGTGGTCACCGACACCCGTGACATGGTGCCCGGCGGGCTGTTTGTGGCGCTCAAGGGGCCACGGTTCGACGGCCACGATATGCTGGAAGACGCCCGCCAGGCGGGCGCCGTAGCGGCGCTGGTGGAGGCGCCGGTTGATAGTCCACTGCCGCAACTGGTGTGCCCGGATACTCGCCTGGGTCTGGGGTTGCTGGCCTCAGCCGCGCGTGACGCCTGGCCGGGGCCGATGGTGGCGGTAACCGGCAACAGTGGCAAGACCACGGTAAAGGAAATCACCGCCGCCTTGCTTGAACCCCTGGGCGCCGTTCACGCCACGCGTGGCAATCTGAATAATGATATTGGTGCGCCGCTTACCCTGTTGGCCCTGACCGCCATTCATCAGGCCGCCGTGGTCGAGTTAGGCGCCAATCATCTGGGCGAGATTGCCTGGACGACGCGCCTGGCGCGCCCCGGGGTGGCGGTCATTACCAACGTGACCGGTGCCCACGTGGGTGAATTTGGCGGGATGGGGCAGATTGCCCAGGCCAAGGGCGAGCTACTGAGCGGTTTGCAGCCCGATGGGGTGGCGATTTTGAACCGCGATGATCGTTACTTTTCCTACTGGCGCGCCTGTGCGGCGCCGCGCCGTGTCATCAGCTACAGCGTTGAGGGGCCGGCGGATATCTGCGCCCAAGCGCTTTCCTGTGACGCCCAAGGGCGTTATGCTTTCACGCTTGTTTATCAAGGCCACTCCCTGGGTCGGGTACAGCTACCGCTGCTGGGCAGGCATAATGTCAGCAACGCCCTGGCGGCGGCGGCGGCGGCACTCACCCTTAATGTGAATGCCGCGCAGGTAGTAGAGCGATTAACGCGCTTGACGGCGTTGCCCAACCGGCTGAGCGTTCTACCGGGGCTACGCGGCGCAAGCCTGCTTAACGACACCTACAACGCCAATCCCGGGGCGGTAAAAGCCGCCCTGGACACTCTGGTTAGCCTGCCTGGCCCCCACTGGTGCGCGCTGGGTGCCATGGGCGAACTGGGTGACGCGGCCCAGGAACTGCATGCGGAGATTGGCCGGTACGCGGCCCAACTGGGTATCGAGATGCTGGTTACCCTAGGCGACGCCGCGCGGCCGGCCAGCGAAGCATTTGATGGTGGACTGCATTTTAATGATCACGCGACGCTCGTGCGTCATCTTCACAATACGTTGCCGCCCCATGCCAGCTTGCTGGTCAAAGGGTCGCGCAGTGCAGGCATGGAACACATTGTCACCGCCCTGCGCACGGATGAAATAAGGTAAACGCCGTTCATGTTACTTCACCTGGCGAATTTTCTTGCGCAGTATCAATCTGCCTTTCAGGTCTTCAACTATTTAACGCTGCGGGTGATTCTGGCCGCCCTGACGGCACTGTTCCTGTGTCTGTGGCTGGGCCCGTGGGTGATCAGGCGTCTGGTTGAAGGTCAGATTGGTCAGGCGGTGCGCGATGATGGCCCCCAGTCGCATCTTTCCAAGGCCGGTACGCCTACCATGGGCGGCGCAATGATTTTGATGGCCATATCGATCAGCACCCTCGTCTGGGGGGATCTGACCAATCACTACGTCTGGGTGGTGCTGGGGGTGACCCTCGGTTTCGGCGCCATCGGCTGGATAGACGACTACCGCAAAGTCGTCGAGAAAAACCCCCGAGGGCTCCCCGCGCGCTGGAAATATTTCTGGCAGTCGGTGGTGGGCTTGGGTGCCGCCGTGATTCTGTACCTCACCGCTGCCTCGGCGGTGGAAACCAGTCTGTTGATCCCGACGCTCAAGGACGTTGCCATTCCCCTGGGCGTCTTTTATATCCTGTTGACCTATCTGGTTATCGTCGGCAGTTCCAACGCGGTCAACCTGACCGATGGCCTTGACGGCCTGGCCATCATGCCGACCGTGCTCGTTGCCATGGGGCTGGCGGTATTTGCCTATGCCGGGGGCAATACCCTGTTTGCCGACTACCTGCACATACCCTTCATTGCTGGAACCGGCGAGCTGGCGGTGTTTTGCGCCACGATAGCGGGGGCAGGGCTGGGCTTTCTATGGTTCAACACCTATCCTGCACAGGTGTTCATGGGCGATGTGGGGGCGCTGGCGCTGGGTGCGGCGCTGGGTGTCGTCGCGGTTATCGTCCGCCAGGAAATCGTACTGTTCATCATGGGCGGGATTTTCGTCCTCGAAACCGTTTCGGTCATTCTGCAGGTCGGCTCCTACAAGTTGACGGGGCGCCGCATCTTCCGGATGGCGCCATTGCACCACCATTATGAGTTGAAAGGCTGGCCCGAACCGCGCGTGATCGTGCGCTTCTGGATCATTACCGTCGTGCTGGTGCTGTTGGGACTAGCAACGCTCAAGGTGCGTTAAGCATCTAACACTTTCTTTCTTTTAATACCGTCGGGCCTTTAGCGGCCCGGTGTAAGGGAGCCGGGATGGTTCGCGTTCCACCAGGAATGACGTTAGTAGTGGGGCTGGGGATTTCCGGGCGAGCGATATGTCGCCATCTGACGCGCCAGGGAGAGCCCTTCATGGTGGCCGATACCCGCGAGCAGCCACCCGGGCTTGAGGCGTTCTGCAACGATCACCCCGAGGTGGCCGTGCATTGTGGTTCGCTTGAAGCGCTGAATCTTGAGGCTGCGGAAGAAGTCGTGGTCAGCCCGGGCGTCGACCCCTCTCACCCCGTGCTGGCGCCGCTGGCTGCGCAGCTCAATCCACGCACCGGCGAGCCTCGCCTAGTGGGCGAAATGGCACTTTTCGTGCGCGCCACTTCCGCTCCGATTGCCGCCATCACCGGCTCCAACGCCAAGTCCAGCGTGACCACCTTGCTTGGGCAGATGGCCCAGGCGTCGGGCATCAACGCTGCCGTGGGCGGCAACCTGGGAACCGCCGCGCTGGATCTTCTGTTACAGCAGCCCGACGCTGAGCTGTTCGTTCTTGAACTCTCCAGCTTCCAACTGGAAACAACGCCTCGCCTTGGCGCGAAGGTGGCGGCGTTTTTAAACCTCTCTGAAGACCACCTGGATCGACACGGCGACATGCTGGGCTACCGCAACGCCAAACAGGGCATTTTTCGTGGCGCTCAGCATGCCGTCGTCAATGCGGATGATCCGCTTACCTTTCCCGCTCAGCCGGTATCTGACCTCACGCGTTTCGGCCACCAGCCGCCCAGCGGCAACGACTGGGGGCTTGCGCAGGAGCAGGGGCGGTTGACGCTGATGCACGGAGCGACGCCCTGGCTCGGCGCTGACGAGCTGGCGATGATTGGCCAGCATCATTACCTCAATGCGCTAGCCGCCCTGGCCATGGGAGACGTGCTGGGGTTTTCCAGGCAAGCGATGTGTGACGCGGTCAAAGCCTTTACGGGCTTGCCCCATCGCAGCGAGTTGATTGGTAAGCTTAATGGGGTTCGCTGGGTAAATGACAGCAAGGGCACCAATGTGGGCGCGACATTGGCGGCCATCGAAGGTATTGGCGCCGATTTGCAAGGGCGCCTGATTCTGCTTGCGGGCGGGGTCGGCAAAGGGGCTGACTTTTCCCCTCTGGTGCCACCGTTGAGCCGGTCGGCACGCTGCGCGCTGCTGTTCGGCCAGGATGCACCGCAGTTGGAAGGGGCGCTGGCGAGGCATGTCGAAACGCGCACCCTGGCGACGCTGGAGCGTGCCATGGAAGCGGCTTACGCGCTCGCCGAGCCCGGGGATTGCGTTCTGCTTTCGCCAGCCTGTGCCAGTCTGGACCAATTTGCCAACTATCAGGCAAGAGGTGATGTTTTTCGACGCTGGGTAGAAGACAAGGCCCGGCAAATCGGTGAGGCCACCGCATGAAACGCTTACACAGCCTGCGCCAGAAAGTGTCGACACAGGGAATGTCCTGCGATGTCTGGTTGATCATGGTCGCCGTTGCCCTGGCCGGGTTTGGCTGGGTGATGGTGAGTTCCGCCTCGGTTGGGCTATTGGACGATAGTTATCATTACGCCCAGCAGCATGCACTGTTTTTACTGCTGGCAGTCCTGGCCTGTGTGTTTATGCTGTGTATCCCATTAGAGGTTTGGCGCCAGAACGCCGGGCTGATCCTGCTAGTGAGTATTGGGCTACTGACGCTGGTACTGTTCATCGGTCAGGAAATCAACGGCAGCAAGCGCTGGATCGCCCTGCCCGGGCCGCTACCCAGTCTACAGGTGTCAGAATTTGCCAAAATTGGCCTGATTCTTTATATGGCGGCCTTTATGTCGCGTTTCGCTTACGATCTCCGGCGCAAGCCGTTCAGCATGTGGCGGCCGCTCGCCGTGCTGGCCGTGCCAGCGGGCCTGTTATTTCTGGCGCCCGACTTTGGCGGCATGGTGGTGTTCACCGTCTGTGTGATCGGCATGCTGATGATGGCGGGGGCGTCGCTCACCCTGCTGGTCGGCAGTGGCAGTCTGCTGGCTACCGGGGCGGTGATGATGGTGGCACTGGAGCCCTATCGTCTGGCGCGCTGGACCAGTTTTCTTGATCCCTGGGCTGACCAGTTTGCCACCGGGTATCAGTTGACCCAGGCGCTGATTGCTTTTGGCCGCGGCCATGTAACCGGCACCGGGCTCGGCAACAGCGTGCAGAAGTTGCATTACCTACCCGAAGCCCACACCGACTTCATCTTTGCGGTGGTCGCTGAAGAGCTTGGCATGTTGGGCGCGATTACCGTGGTGTTATTATTTACCTTGTTAATTTCAAGGGCCATGTGGGTGGGGCGCCGCGCCGAGCTGTCTGGTCACCTGTTCGGTGCCTACGTCAGCTATGGTATCGGCTTTATTATCGCCGCTCAGGCCTTCATCAACATGGCGGTGAGTTCCGGACTGTTGCCTACCAAGGGGTTGACGCTGCCGCTGATGAGCTACGGCGGCTCAAGCTTGCTGGTGACGGGCGTGATGATAGGCTTGCTGCTGCGTACCGATGCGGAAACGCGGCATCTTCCCAAGCGTGCTCCGACACCCTACCGGTCTCGTCGTGAACCGCGCCTTTCATCATCAAGGTAAGGAGTTGCCTGTGACACAACCGACGCGCCGAGTGCTGATCATGGCAGGAGGAACCGGGGGCCACGTGATGCCTGCTCTATCGTTGGCACGCGCCTTGCTCGCGCAGCAGGTCGAGGTCGAGTGGCTGGGCAGCCCCAGGGGGATCGAAAACCAGCTGGTGCCCGAGGCGGGCATTACGCTGCATACCATTGCCGTATCAGGGCTGCGCGGCAACGGCCTGGCCGGCTGGCTGAAGGCGCCGCTGAATCTGACGCGTGCGGTTCAACAGGCGCGTCGGGTCATGCAAGGCTTCAAGCCGCAGGTGGTGGTCGGCCTGGGAGGTTTTGCCAGCGGCCCAGGCGGCCTTGCCGCCAAGACCCTGGGTATTCCGCTGGTGATTCATGAACAAAACGCGGTCGCCGGGTTGACCAACAGGGTGCTGTCGCGCCTCGCTACGCGCACCTATGCGGCCTTTCCCCAGGCGTTCGGCCCGCGTGCCGACGTAATCGGCAACCCGGTTCGTGATGACATCATTCCGTTGGGCAATACCCCGCGCACGGCGGCGAGCATGGCGTCCCGCCGGCTCAGGCTGCTGGTGGTAGGCGGGTCGCTGGGCGCGGTCGCCCTTAACGAACGCCTGCCGGCCGCGCTGGCCAGCCTGCCGGTTTCCCAGCGCCCGGACGTATGGCACCAGGCTGGCAAGGCACGCGATGCCGATACCGCCACGCTGTATAGCGCGCAGGGCGTAGAAGCCCTGGTCGAGCCCTTTATCGACGACATGGCGGGCGCTTATGACTGGGCCGACCTGGTGGTTTGTCGTGCCGGTGCGTTAACCGTTGCCGAGCTGGCTGCGGCGGCCAAGCCCGCCTTGCTGGTGCCTTTTCCGTTTGCCGTTGACGATCACCAGCGGGTCAATGCCCAGGTGCTCGTCGAGGCGGGAGCGGCGCTGTGCATTGTGCAGACCGAGCTGAGCGTCGAACGTCTAGGCCAGGAGCTGGCCAATCTTTTAACGCCTGACACCCTGGCAGCGATGGCGGCGAATGCGCGCCAGGCGGCCCATCTGGACGCGACTCAGCGCCTGGTCGCCGGGTGTCTGGCTGTCATACCGCAAGGAGAGACTGCGTGACCCACTCTGAAACCAAGGCGGCGCCTTCTTCAGCCGTCCCCAGTGGCCCAGGCATGCGCCGTATTCGGCGCATTCACTTCGTCGGCATTGGCGGCGCTGGCATGTGCGGCATTGCCGAGGTGCTGGCCAATCAGGGCTACGCCGTCAGCGGCAGCGACTTAAAGCCTTCGCCGGTCACCGAGCGGTTGGGTCAATGCGGCGTCCGCATATCGATCGGTCATGCGGAAGCGCACGTCTCCGGCGCCGATGTGGTGGTGGTGTCGAGCGCCATCGACCCGACCAATCCGGAAATTCGCTGGGCCCACGACCATCGCGTGCCGGTGGTGCGCCGTGCGGAAATGCTCGCCGAGCTGATGCGTTTTCGTCACGGTATCGCGGTGGCGGGCACCCATGGCAAGACCACCACGACCAGCTTGACGGCCACGCTTCTGGCCGAGGGCGGCCTGGACCCGACCTTCGTCATCGGCGGCAAGTTGACCAGTGCCGGCACCAATGCACGCCTGGGCGAGGGGGATTACCTGGTGGCGGAGGCCGATGAATCGGATGCCTCCTTCCTGCACTTGCAGCCGATGATGTCCATCGTCACCAACATCGATGCCGATCATATGGCCACCTACGGCGGCGATTTTTCGCGCCTCAAGAGTACCTTTGTCGAGTTTCTGCACAACCTGCCTTTTTACGGGCTGGCGGTGCTGTGTATCGATGACGCCAACGTTCGTGAATTGAGTGAGCAGGTCAAGCGTCAGTTTGTTACCTACGGTTTCGACGAGGATGCTGACTACCGCATCACCGATTTCGAACAGCAGGGCGGCGAGGTCACCTTTACCGCGCTGCGTCCGGGCGGTGCCGATCCCTTGCCTATTAGGCTGGCAATGCCTGGCCGCCATAATGCGCTCAATGCCATGGCGGCGATCGTTGTGGCCACGGATGCTGGCGTCAGCGACGCGGCGATTACGCGCGGGCTGGCCGGTTTTGCCGGGGTTGGTCGTCGCTTCCAGGTACACGGCCATTACCCGATGGCTGCCGGCGGTGACGTCATGCTGGTGGATGATTACGGCCATCACCCGCGGGAGGTGGACATGGTCATTCAGGCGGTGCGCGCGGGTTGGCCTGACCGACGGCTGGTGATGCTCTATCAGCCGCATCGCTACAGCCGCACACGTGACCTGTACGAGGATTTCGTACGCGTGCTTTCCCAGGTCGACACGCTGGTGTTGCTCGACGTTTACAGCGCGGGGGAGTCGGTGATACCCGGCGCCGAAGGACGTACGCTGGCAGGCTCCATTCGTCAGCGGGGCGAGGTCGACCCGCTTTTTGTGGAACACAAGCACGAATTGCCTGGCCTGCTGAACCATGTGCTGCGCCCCGGCGATATTCTCATTACCCAGGGGGCGGGTGACATAGGGGGTATTTCGCTGCGCTTGGCGCAAGCGCGGATGGCGTTGAATGAGGTGGTGCTGTGAGTGAAGCGAACGCTCAACCCGTGTCGCTCGAGCGGGTCGTGGTAGTCTACGGCGGTCACTCTGCCGAGCGTGACGTGTCATTGAAGAGCGGGGCCGCGATTATTGCCGCCCTGCAGCGTCAGGGCGTTAATGTACAGGGTTATGATCCCCGTGAGGGTGGATTGGTCGGGCTTGAAAAGCTGGCCCCGACAGCCGTTTTCGTGGCGCTGCACGGGCGCGGTGGCGAGGACGGCACCTTGCAGGGCGCGCTGGAGCTGTTGGGCATTCCCTATACGGGCAGTGGCGTTCTGGCGTCGGCGCTCGGCATGGACAAGCAGCGTACCAAGCAGGTGTGGCATGCGCTGGGGTTGCCAACCCCCGAAAGCATCATGCTGCATGCCCAGGCTGACTGGGCAGGTGTGGTGGAGCAGCTTGGCCTGCCGCTAGTGGTCAAGCCCGTGCACGAAGGTTCGACGCTGGGCATCAACATCGTCGACGATCAGGCCGCCCTGGAAGCGGCCTATCACGATGCGGCGAGGTTCGATGCGCGGGTCATGGCGGAGCGGTTCATTCAGGGCGATGAATACACGGTCAGCCTGCTGGACGGTCAAGCCTTGCCCGCTATCCGCGTTGAGGTGCCGGGCGGTTTCTATGACTACGAAGCCAAATACTTGACTGATACCACCGAGTACCACCTGCCCTGCGGGCTGTCCCAGGACGATGAAGCCATACTGGCCACGCTCTGCCAGCAAGCGTTTGACGCTATTGGCGGGGTGGGCTGGGGCCGCGTTGACGTCATGCGCGACGGTGAAGGGCGCTTTTGGCTACTGGAAGTCAATACCGTCCCAGGGATGACCGATCACAGCCTGGTGCCCCAGTCCGCAGCCCATGCCGGCATTGAGTTTGACCCGCTTGTCATGCGCATTTTGCAGACGGCCGGTCATCGGACGGCCGGTCATCGGACGGCCGGTCAGCAGAGTGACCCATGAAACAGCGCCAGGCCTGGTTGGGTGGCTTGATGTTGGGCCTGCTGTTGGTTGCCGGTGGGCAAGCACTCTGGCTGTGGCTTGACCGGCCCATCGAGCGCGTGTCGATTCGCGGCGACTGGGACTATGTCGATGCGGACTACTTGCGCACGCAGCTGGCGCCCGTGGTCGAGGATAGCCAGTGGTTATCCGCCGATCTGGGCGCGTTAAGGCAGCAGGCGCTGCGCATTGGCTGGCTGAATGAAGTCCGTATCACACGCGAATGGCCCAATGCGCTGGTTTTTGAGCTGGTTGAGCAGACCCCGGTCGCCCGCTGGAACGATGACTTCCTGCTCAATGAGGCCGGAGAGCCCTTTGCCTTTGCGCCGTTAGTCGTGCCCCAGGGCTTGCCCGACATGGCAGGCCCGGCGGGCAGCAGCCAAGAAGTACTGGATTACTATCACCAATTGACGCCGCATTTTGCCCAGATGGGCTTGCGTTTAACCCAACTGCGTTTAGAACCGCGCGGTGCTTGGCGATTGCAGTTAAACGACAGCGTCTGGGTGATGCTGGGACGGCGTCAGCACGAAGTTCGACTGGCGCGTTTAAGTGCTTCCTGGCAGCGTGAGTTGAGTGATTTAAGTGAGCGTATTCGCTATATCGATTTACGTTATCCAAACGGCGTCGCCGTGGCCTGGCATGGTGAAAGTGAATTTGATGTGCAAGAAGAGTAACCAATCGAAGAGCCGGTGTTTAAAGCGGTAAAGTAAGCAGTCGCTGTCGGTGAAATCCACGTCAGCGGGGTTTTATTTATGTGTTATGGCGACTATCGTGATATTTGGCTAGTCGTATTGCGCCGATTGTTTCTATACTATGGGCCTATCAGGCATCATATAAGCCGATTTCTTTGATTAAACTCGCTATTGCCCAAGCAAAGGCAAATGTTGGCACTGTTTTAATGTGTGCCAAGCAACATAGAGCGTTAATTGTATTTTATTTAAGGTGACAAGGAGATTTCCCGACTCATGGCAGGCTCACCCAACGCATCCAACATGGTGGTCGGGCTGGACATCGGAACGTCCAAGGTCGTCGCAATCGTCGGTCAGCCAACCGATGACGGCGGCATCGAAATCGCAGGCATTGGCTCACACCCGTCGCGGGGCATGAAACGCGGCGTGGTGATCAATATTGAATCCACCGTCCAGTCGATCCAGCGCGCCGTTGAAGAAGCGGAGCTGATGGCAGGGTGCGATATTCATTCGGTGTACGTGGGCGTTGCCGGCAGTCATATCAAATCGATGAATTCCGATGGGGTTGTCGCGATCAAGGAACGCGAAGTGACGCCTTCGGATATTGATCGGGTGATTGATTCGGCACGGGCAAGAGCCGTTTCGGAAGGCCAGCGCGTGCTGCACGTACTGCCTCAGGAATTCTCGATCGACGCCCAGGGCGGTATTCGCGAGCCGCTAGGTATGTCCGGGGTTCGCCTTGAGGCCCAGGTGCATTTGGTCACCGCGGCGCTTAACGCGGTACAGAACATCGAGAAGTGCGTGCGTCGTTGCGGTCTGGATGTGGATGCCATCATCCTTGAGCAGCTGGCGTCCAGCATGGCGGTGCTGACGGAAGACGAGCGCGAACTCGGCGTGTGCATGGTCGATATCGGCGGCGGCACTACCGATATGGCCATCTTTACCGAGGGGGCCATTCGTCACACGGCGGTGATTCCGATTGCCGGTGATCAGGTCACCAACGACATCGCCATGGCGCTGCGCACGCCGACGCAACACGCCGAAGAAATAAAAGTAAAATACGCCTGCGCGCTGACTCAGCTGGCCGCAAGCGACGAAATGATCAAGGTGCCTAGCGTGGGCGACAGGCCGGCCCGGGATCTTTCCCGCCAGGCCTTGGCCGAAGTGGTCGAGCCCCGCTACGAAGAACTGTTTACGCTGGTCAGGGACGAGCTGCGGCGCAGCGGCTATGAGGATATGGTCGCGGCGGGTGTGGTACTGACTGGCGGTACGTCACGCATGGAAGGCGTGGGCGAGCTGGCGGAAGAGATTTTTCACATGCCGGTTCGTATTGCGTGTCCGCAAAATGTTAAAGGGTTGTCAGACGTGGTACGTAATCCCATCTATGCAACGGGCGTTGGTTTACTGCATTATGCACTGCAGGAAACTCGCCACGGGCATGGTCGAGAAAGCCAAGGGGGAGTGATCCCCGTGCATAAGGGGCGTGCTGACGTCTCCCGGCGTGACGTCAAGGATGGCAGTGCAGCGCTGGCAAGAATCAAAGGCTGGTTCAAAGGAAATTTCTGACAGGGCCGCAAGCGCGGTTCAGGAGACGGGGCTTATGTTCGAATTGGTAGATAGCGCACCCTCGAGCAGTGCGGTCATCAAAGTGGTTGGCGTTGGCGGCGGTGGCGGCAACGCTGTCAATCACATGGTCGAAAGCAACATTGAAGGCGTCGAGTTTATCTGCGCCAACACCGATGCGCAGGCGTTGAAACGCGTGTCTGCGAAGACGGTTCTGCAGCTGGGTGGCGAGATCACCAAAGGCCTGGGCGCGGGAGCCAATCCCGACGTCGGCCGTCAAGCCGCGATGGAAGATCGGGAGCGTATTGCCGAGCTTCTCAACGGGGCTGATATGGTGTTCATCACCGCCGGTATGGGCGGCGGTACCGGTACCGGCGGTGCGCCCGTGGTCGCCCAGGTGGCCAAGGAGCTGGGCATTCTGACGGTCGCGGTGGTCACGCGTCCTTTCCCGTTCGAAGGGCCCAAGCGTATGCGTGCCGCCGAAGAGGGCATGAAGGAGCTCTCCGAGCATGTCGACTCGCTCATTACCATTCCCAATGAAAAGCTTCTTTCGGTACTGGGTAAAAACGCGACCTTGTTGACTGCCTTCAGCGCGGCCAACGATGTGCTGCTGGGTGCCGTTCAGGGTATCGCCGAGCTGATCACCAGCCCGGGCATTATCAACGTCGACTTTGCCGACGTGCGCACGGTGATGTCGGAGATGGGCATGGCAATGATGGGCACCGGCGGTGCCACCGGTGAAAATCGCGCCCGCGAAGCCGCTGAAAAGGCCATCCGCAGCCCGCTGCTGGAAGACATCGATCTGCACGGCGCCCGCGGCATCCTGGTCAACATCACGGCAGGCCCCGACCTATCGATTGGCGAATTCAACGACGTGGGCGCCACGGTTCAGGAGTTTGCCTCGCAGGAAGCCACGATCGTGGTGGGAACTTCCATCGACATGGAAATGTCCGACGAGCTGCGCGTGACGGTCGTGGCCGCCGGCCTGGACGGCAGCCAGCCGAAGGCAGCCGCTCGCGAGCCGGCTCGGCGTACCGCTGATACCTCCTCTGATTATCGCAAGCTTCAGCAGCCGACCGTCATGCGTCAGCAGGCGAATAACCGAGCCGAGGCAGCCGAAAGTGCGCCGGCGCGCCCTGAAAAACGTCGTGCTGCGGATGCCGACGATTATCTGGACATCCCAGCGTTTCTACGCCGCCAAGCGGACTGAAGCAACATCAAACAGGTTCACTGCTTCCGGCAAACGAGAGTTTTATTGGTTAAAACCCTCGTTTGCTGTTAGAGTGAACACTGTTTGATAACCTTCATCCCTCGCGGTTACCCGTCATCAGAGTTCGACCACTGCCCATGATCAGACAACGCACCCTACAGAATGTCATTCGCGCCACCGGAGTAGGTTTACACTCGGGGAAAAAAGTCCATTTGGCTTTGCGTCCGGCACCCGCCAATACGGGGATTGTGTTTGTCAGAACCGACCTGGACCCAGTGGTCCATGTGCCTGCGCGCGCAGAACTTGTCGAAGATACCAAGCTGTGCACTGCGCTCAGCTATCAGGGCGTCAAGGTGGCCACGGTCGAGCATCTGATGTCGGCGTTTGCCGGGTTGGGCATTGATAATGCGTACGTTGATGTCAGCGCGCCTGAAGTACCGATCATGGATGGTAGTGCAAGCCCGTTCGTCTTCCTGATTCAATCGGCGGGCATCCTCGAGCAGGAAGCGGCCAAGAAATTTATCCGCATCAAGCGTCCGGTCAGCGTGATCGAAGACGATAAAGAGGCGACGTTCCTTCCTCACCAAGGATTCAAGGTCTCGTTTGCTATCGACTTTGATCATCCGGTGTTCGACCAGCAGAAGCAAACGGCACTGATCGATTTCTCGACCACCTCTTTCGTGAAAGAAGTCTCCCGGGCGCGTACCTTTGGCTTTATGCGGGATCTGGAATTCCTGCGTTCCAATAATCTGGCACTGGGCGGCAGTCTGGATAACGCGATCGTGGTGGATGACTACCGGATCGTCAATGAAGGCGGGCTGCGGTACGAAGACGAATTCGTCAAGCACAAGGTGCTGGACGCCATTGGCGATCTTTATCAGCTTGGATATAGCCTGATTGGTGAGTTCCGCGGCGTAAAGTCAGGCCATGCCTTGAATAATCAGCTGTGCCGCGAGCTGATGGCGCAGCCGGATGCCTTTGAAATCGTCACGTTCGAGGAAGAAAAGGCCGTTGCCCCGATTTCCTACGCTGCCCCCGCCATGGCGTGATTGCCGGGTACGACATCATCGTTCAAAACGCACCGCCACGGCGGTGCGTTTTGCGTTATGGCGCCATCTTGAGGGTGGTCAGGCGTCAGGGGCGTGGGAGGCCAGTCGTTCCAGTGCCCTTTTGAGTGCCGGGTCAGTGGTGTCTTCGGCGCATTCAGCCAGGGTTTTGCCGGCATCTGCCGACAGGCTGCGGGTATTGCGCTTGGGTGCCACGACCGGGTGGACAGGGCGTACCTTGAAGGTAAAGCCCGTCACGCCCTCGAAGCCCGGCAATTGATGAATGAGGCCCAGCAAGCGATTCTGCTCGTAGCGCAGCCAGGTCAGCCATTGGGCCTGGCCGCTGATCAGCGTTAATCGGCCGTCGCGAAACCCGCCTACGTAAATATGCGCGCGCATTTCCTCAGGCAGGTGGGCCTGCAGGTGCCGCTGGGCCTGATCGATCAGCTTCGAGAGACGCATAAGCTTGCCGATATCGCCCGACTTGCCCATCAAGCGACTGATGGGCTGTGCCTGGGATCGCTTAACCTTTATACTCATACGCTTGATTCCTAAGGTATCGCTTATTACGCCACTGCATGGTGGTTTCGGGTGCATAGTGCCTGCCCGGTGATCAAAGCCTAACACGCTCAGGAGCTTGTCCACAGCATGTCGTCAGCGTTAAACAGAGCCTCGGTATTGCCGCGACGTCACCGCCGTCATGGCCTGGCGAGCTGGTGGCTGGCAGGGCTGTTGGTGGGCTGCCTGCTGCCCACCAATCTGACCTATGCTGACGCGCTGAGAGGCGGTGAGCGCAGCGTCGTGGCGTGTTTCTGGGTCCCTGCGGTGTTGCGCGCCCGTACGCGCATGATGGCCACTCGGCGTCGTATCCTGCGGCGCTGGTGGGTGGTGTTGAAGCCCGTCAGGCCGCTGCGCCAGCGCGTGGCGTTCCCTTCCTTTGTGAGTGTGCTCGTTGCCGAACACGATGTGTTCAGTCGTCGTGGTCCGCCGCATCAGCCCCCGTTTTTGTGCTGACACGTCAGTCAACCTTATATCATTCATGGAACGGGGTGACCCCATCAAGGGCGCTCGCTGAAAGTTGGAAACTACATGATCAATAATTTGTTACGCAAAGTCGTCGGTTCTAAAAATGACCGTGACGTTAAACGCATGCTGAAAAGCGTGCAGCACGTCAACGCGCTGGAAAGTGAATTCGAAGCGTTGAGCGATGCCGACCTCCAGGCCACCACGACCACCTTGCGTCAGCGATTGGAAAACGGCGAACCCCTGGACGACCTGTTACCGTCCGCCTTTGCGATGGTTCGTGAGGCCAGCAAGCGCGTCATGGGCATGCGCCACTTTGACGTGCAGATGGTGGGCGGGATCACCCTGCACCGCGGTCGTATCGCCGAGATGAAGACCGGTGAAGGGAAAACCCTGGTGGCGACACTTGCCGTCTACCTGAATGCGCTGCCGGCCAAAGGCGTACATGTGGTCACCGTGAACGACTATCTGGCGCGCCGCGATGCCGAGTGGATGCGCCCGCTGTATGAATTTCTGGGCCTAACCGTTGGCGTCATTTTTTCCGGCCAGACCAGTGCCGAAAAGCGTCATGCGTATCACTGTGATATCACCTACGGCACCAACAACGAATTCGGCTTTGATTACCTCCGCGACAACATGGCCTTTTCGCTGGAAGACAAAGTCCAGCGTGACCTGCACTACGCCATCGTCGACGAGGTCGATTCGATTCTGATTGACGAGGCCCGCACGCCGCTGGTCATTTCAGGTGCCGTCGACGAGAACACCGACCTGTACAAGGTGGTCGACCGTCTGTCGCAGCAGCTTGAGCAAGGTGAAGTGGCCGACGATGAAGAGGGCACGGTCTCGGGCGACTTCTTGCTGGACGAGAAGCAAAAGCAGGTCGAGCTCACCGAGCAGGGGCATAACAAGGTCGAGGCGTTGATGCGCGAGGAAGGGTTGCTGGGCGAGGAAGAGTCCCTTTACGCCGCCCAGAACCTCAACCTGCTCCAGCACATGCATTCGGCCCTGCGCGCTCGCCACCTCTACCACCTTGACGTTGACTATATGGTCTCGGACGACCAGGTAGTGATCGTCGACGAACACACCGGCCGTTCCATGCCCGGCCGGCGCTGGTCGGAAGGCCTCCACCAGGCGGTGGAAGCCAAAGAGGGCGTGACCGTTCAGCGTGAAAGTCAGACCCTGGCGTCGACGACCTTCCAGAATTATTTCCGCCTCTACGAAAAGCTGGCCGGGATGACGGGGACCGCCGATACCGAGGCTTTCGAGTTCCGCCAGATCTACGGGCTTGACGTGGTGGTTATTCCCACCAACCGGCCGCTGACGCGGAAGGACCTCAACGACCTGGTTTTTCTGAGCGCCGAGGAAAAGTACGAAGCCATCATTCAGGACGTCAAGGAGCAGACCGAAGCCGGGCGTCCGGTACTGGTGGGGACGGCGTCGATCGAGACCTCGGAGTACATCGCGCGGTTGATGCGTGAGGCCAATCTGGCATTTAACGTGCTCAACGCCAAGCAGCACCAGAGCGAGGCCGAGATCATTGCCCAGGCGGGTCGCCCGGGAGCGGTCACCATTGCGACCAATATGGCGGGCCGTGGTACCGATATCGTGCTGGGGGGTAACTGGGAGGCCGAAGCGGCCAAGCTCCAGCAGCCCAGCCAGGCGCAGATCGACGCGCTGAAAGCGGAGTGGCAGCAGCGCCACGATGCCGTGCTGGACGCCGGCGGCCTGCACGTGATCGGTTCTGAGCGCCACGAATCGCGGCGCATCGACAATCAGCTGCGTGGCCGCGCCGGGCGCCAGGGCGACCCGGGCTCGACGCGTTTTTTCCTGTCTCTAGAAGACAGCCTGATGCGGCTGTTTGGTTCAGACCGCGTCAAGCGGCTGATGCAGGCACTGGGGCTCGAGCGTGGCGAAGCCATCGAGCACAAGATGGTCTCCAACGCGGTAGAGCGGGCGCAGAAGAAGGTCGAAGGCCGTAACTTCGACATCCGCAAGCAACTGCTCGAATACGATGATGTGGCCAACGACCAGCGCCGGGTCATCTATCAGCAGCGTAACGATATCCTGGGGGCGGATGACGTGGCGGACGCTGTCGCGGGCATCCATGAGGAAGTCATGGACAGCACGATCAGTGACTTCGTCCCGCCGCAAAGCCTGGCCGAGCAGTGGGATCTGCCGGGCCTCGAAGCGCACTTGAAAACCGAGTTCAACCTGGACGCACCGGTGGTCGAGTGGGCTGAAGCCGACCCGCGCTTCAATGAAGAGAAACTGCGCGAACGGCTGCATACCATGCACCGTGAGGCCTACACTGCCAAGGTTGAGGCCGCCGGTGAGGCGCTCATCCGTCGTTTTGAAAAGCAGGTCATGCTGCAGGTGCTCGACACCCGCTGGAAGGAACACCTGCAGTCCATGGATCATCTGCGCCGCGGCATCCACCTGCGTGGCTATGCACAAAAGAACCCCAAACAGGAATACAAGCGCGAAGCGTTCGAGCTTTTTCAGCAGCTGCTGACTAACATCAAGGCTGACGTGACGCGCATTCTCAGCCATGTGCAGGTACGCCAGCCCGAAGAGGTCGAGGCGCTCGAGAAAAAGCGCCGCGAGGCCCTGGAGCGTGAAAAAGCCACTGCGGACAGCCGCCACGACGATCCGGCAGCGTCACCCGCTCAGGATGCCGACACCCCCGAAGAGGCCCCCGGGGCAGACGGCCGACCCGTGCGTCGCGAAGGCCCCAAGGTCGGCCGCAATGACCCGTGTCCGTGTGGGTCGGGCAAAAAATACAAGCAGTGCTGCGGTAAACTTGATTAAGTCAACAAGCCACGTCTTAGGAGAACTACATGGCGGTAGGAGAAAGGCCCTTTCCCACGATGCCGTCCCTTGAGGGGGTGCGTTTAGGCACGGCCATGGCGGGCATCAAAAAGCCGTATCGTCGTGATGTCGTGGTGATTGAACTGCCCGAGACGTCGACGGTGGCGGGGGTGTTTACCCGCAACGCCTTTTGTGCCGCACCTGTGACGGTGGCCAAGGCGCACCTGAAGCGTACCGCTGAAACGGGTGATGGGCCCCGTTACTGGCTGATCAATACCGGCAACGCCAATGCAGGCACGGGCGAGGCCGGCTACCAGGACGCTCTGCAAAGCTGCGCGACGCTTGCCAGGCAGGCGGGCGTTAATGACGCTGCGGTGCTGCCGTTCTCGACGGGGGTGATCGGCGAGCCGCTGCCCATGGCGCAGCTACTCGACGGTATCCCCGAGGCCTTTGCCAACCGGGCGGGGGATAGCCAGGCCTGGCAGCACGCTGCCGAGGGTATCCTGACCACGGACACGCGTCCCAAGGGGGCGAGTGTTCGCGTGGCGATCGGGGAGCGTGAGGTGGTCATCAACGGTATCGCCAAGGGGTCGGGCATGATCAGGCCCGATATGGCGACCATGCTGGCCTTTGTGGTGACCGATGCCGTGATCGAGCCATCCCTGCTCGAGCGTTTGCTGCGCGAAACGGTCGACCGCTCTTTCAACTGCATTACCGTGGATAGCGATACCTCGACCAACGATGCCTGTATGCTGGCGGCAGCTGGTACCGGCGCGCGCGTTGAAAGCGAGGCGCAGATCGACATCTTCCGCAATGCCCTGCAGCGGGTGATGACGGAGCTTGCTCAGTCCATTATCCGGGATGGTGAAGGCGCGACCAAGTTTGTCACCCTGCAGGTCGACCAGGCGCAGTCGCGCCAGGAAGCCCTCGATGTAGCCTTTACCGTCGCGCATTCGCCGCTGGTCAAGACCGCGCTATACGCCTCGGATGCCAACTGGGGACGCATTCTCGCGGCGGTGGGTCGGGCGCCGGTGGACGCTTTTGACGTCAGCAGGGTAACCATCGAGTTAGGCGACGTCCGCCTGGTGGAAGGCGGTGGACGGGCAAAAGGCTACACGGAGGCGGCCGGCAGCAAGGTGATGGCCGAAGACGAAATTACCATCCGCATCAGTCTGGGGCGGGGCGATGAAGCGGCCACCGTGTGGACTTCGGATCTTTCCCACGACTATGTATCGATCAACGCTGATTATCGTAGCTAGCCGGTGTCGGCCGGGTTGGGTATCCGGCCGTCAAGGGTAGCGTTAACCTCGCGATATAACACCGACCGCAACTGCTCAGCGGGTGTGCACACAGTGGATAAAGACGTAATGAATGTAATGGTTAAACGACGGGTTCATGTGGCAGCGGCTGCCATTATCAGCGCTGACAAGCGGCAAGTATTGATTGCCAGGCGGCCTTCCAACGTGGATCACGGCGGGCTATGGGAGTTCCCCGGCGGCAAACTGGCTCCCTATGAAACCGGGCTGGAAGGCCTGAAGCGCGAACTGCACGAAGAGCTGGGCGTCGAAATCGTACGCGCGCAACCATTGATTCGCGTGCATCACGAGTATTCTGACAAGCACATACTGCTGGACGTGTGGCAGGTGCACGAGTTTGCCGGTGAACCGTTTGGACGTGAAGGTCAGGCGGTGCGCTGGGTGCCCATGGAAGAGCTGGTCAACTACCCGTTCCCGGCGGCGAATCTGCCTATCCTGCGTGCCGTCATGCTGCCTACCGAATACCTGATCACCGGCGAAGAGGCCGATGAAGCCCGTTTTGAGGCGCTGCTGACCCGAGCGCTGAACGAGGACAACATCCGGCTGGTTCAACTGCGCGCCAAGCATCTGGCGCCCGAGGCCTACGTGGCCAGAGCGCAGCGCGCGCTGACGCTGTGCCGCGAGGTCGGTGCGCGGTTGCTGCTTAACGGTGATCCTTCGCTACTCGACCAGGTGGATGCCGACGGTATCCATTTGACCAGCGAGCGCCTCATGCAGTTGGAGCGTCGGCCGATCGCGGAAAACAAGTGGCTGTCTGCCTCGACGCATGATCCCAAGCAGCTCGCGCAGGCTGCTACTCTGGGCTGTGACTTTGTCTCGCTGTCGCCCCTGCGCACGACGCCGTCGCACCCTGAAGTCGCCCCCATCGGCTGGCACGACTTTCAGCAGTGGGTGGAGCGCGCCGGGATGCCGGTGTTTGCCCTGGGTGGCATGACCCGCTTTGACGCCAACCATGCCCGCGCGGTTGGCGCGCAGGGTATTGCCTCCATTCGCGATTTCTGGAAGTAACGCGCCGATCAAAAAACGCCTGCCCGGCTGACCGGGCAGGCGTTTTCGTTGCTGGGCAGGCTGAAACACGACGTGGCTCTGTCTTAAGGGGCAGTGAGCGCCGCTAGTGTTCAGGCAACACCTAGTCCCTGAAGCGCCGGGTCAATTCCCCATACGCATCGATGCGCCGGTCGCGCAGATAGGGCCAGATGCGCCGGGTGTTTTCGCTGCGCGCCATGTCGATATTGACCACCAGCTGCTGCGGCGTTTCGTCGGCTCGCGCCAGGATTTCTCCCTGTGGGCCGCACACAAAGCTGCCTCCCCAGAACTGAATGCCGGCGCCATTGGCGGATCCGTCAGCCTCGAAGCCAACGCGGTTGGCCACGATCACGGGCAGGCCATTGGCGACGCCGTGAGCGCGCTGGATTAGCGTCCAGGCGTCCTGCTGGCGGGCTTTCTCGGCATCGTCGTCGTTGGGATCCCAGCCAATGGCGGTGGGGTAGAGCAGTAGCTCGGCGCCGGCCAGGGCCATCAGTCGCGCCGCTTCTGGGTACCACTGATCCCAGCAAACCAGCACGCCCAGGCGGCCAAGCGACGTATCGATGGGGGTGAATCCTTCGTTTCGCGCAGCGTCGTGATCGCCGGGGGTGAAATAGAATTTCTCGTAAAACCCGGGGTCGTCGGGGATATGCATTTTGCGGTAGTGCCCCACGCGGCCCTGGGCGCGGTCATAGACCACCGCCGTATTGTGATAGAGCCCGGCCGCGCGGCGTTCAAACAGCGAGCCGACCAGCACAATGTCCAATTCCTCGGCCAGCGCCGCCAGCCGCTGGCCCGTGGGGCCGTCAAGCGGCTCGGCCAGATCAAACACGGCGGGGTCTTCGTACTGGCAGAAATAGTGCGTGGCATGCAGCTCCTGAAGCAACACCAGCTGCGCGCCCTGCGTGACGGCATCACGGATGCCCGCCTCGCTGGCGGCTAGGCTCCTTGCTTTATCCGGCCAGGCCGGCTGTTGGACGACGCCAACGGTCAACAGACGTTGCATGACGGTTCCTTATCGGTCGGGTGAGCGGCGAGCGTGCCTTGGGGCAGCTGCATGGTCAAGCAATGCAGGCTGCCGTGCTGGCGAATGACCTGACTGCACTCGATAGGAATAAGCGTATGTTCGGGAAAGGCGACCGCCAGCGCGTTTAGCGCGATAACGTCGGCGGGATCCCCGTAGGTGGGTACCAGTACAGCCCCATTGATGATCAAAAAATTGGCGTAAGTGGCAGGCAAGCGGCGACCATCGTCGGGTGCATAGCAGGCCTGAGGCCAGGGCAGCGGAATTAGTCGATAGGGCTCGCCATTACGCTGCCGAAACGCCTGCAGCTCCTGCTCCATCGCTTGCAGGGCTGGGTAGTGAGGATCCGTCGGGTCGTCGCAGCGGACATAGGCGATGGTCGAGGGGTCGCAGAAGCGCGCCAGGGTGTCAATGTGGCTGTCGGTGTCGTCGCCTTCCAGGTGGCCGTTGGCCAGCCACAGCACGCGGTCAACACCCAGGTCTGCCTCAAGCTGCGCTTCCAGGTCGCGACGCGTGAGCTGGGGATTGCGATTGGGATTCAGCAGGCAGGCTTCGGTGGTCAGCAAGGTGCGGTTGCCGTCCGTCTCGATGGCGCCGCCTTCCAGCACCAGCGCGCGCGAGCTGACCGGGCAGAGCCAGACGTCTGCGTCGGCAAGCCGGCGGGTTAACTGGTTATCGCGCTCGGCGGGAAATTTGCCGCCCCAGCCGGTGAAAGTGTAATCCAGCAGTTCCAGCTGCCCGTGCTGATCGGCAACGGTGATGGGCCCGTGATCGCGCGCCCAGGTATCGTCGATGGGCGCCACACAAAGCACTATCTGGCCCTCGGGCACGCCGTAGGCATGGAAAGTGGCAGCCAGCCGCGTACGGGTGGCGTCGTCGGACACGCTGATCAGCACCCGCTGGAAGCGTGTCACGGCGATGACGATGCGCTCCAGGGTGGCTTCAATGCAGGTCAGCAGCGGCTGCCAATCGCCATCCGGGCGTGGCCAGGTCAATTGAACGCCGTCTTGTGGGTGCCACTCGGGCAGTAAACGGAAGGTCGGAGTCGTCAATGTAAAGCCGCTCGCAGCGAAGATAAAAAGGGTAGGTGAAGCGGCGCAATTTAGGGGCTGGCGGGAAAAGTTGCAAGTGCTGATAAACACAAGGGAACGCTTCCGGTGGATGTCTCTCTAACGCCCGTCGACACATGCAGCGATGCTAAAAAAACCGTACCATGAGCGCTGACTTATAAGGAATGACGCCATGCTTGATCGTTTGCCTTTTCTGGTGGGGCTGCGCTATGTGCGCGCTAAACGCCGAAATCATTTTATTTCGTTTATATCGCTGACCTCCATGCTGGGACTGATGCTGGGGGTGGCGGTGCTGATTCTTGTGCTGTCGGTCATGAACGGCTTTGATCACGAGCTGCGCACCCGCATCCTGGGCATGGTGCCGCACGCCAAGATTGAAGCACGGGACGGCATGGTGGAGTGGCGGCCGCTGGCTGAACAGCTGATGCAGCGTGACCGAGTGGAGGGGGTGGCCCCGTACGTCGAACAGCAGGGTATGTTCTCCGTCGGCGGTCGCAACGAAGGGGCCATGGTCAACGGCATCCACCCCGAGTGGGAAGATAACGTGTCGATCATCGGCGATCACATGCAGCAGGGTGAGTTAGCCGATCTGGTGCCCGGCGAGTGGAAGGTGGTGCTGGGGTCGATGCTGGCACGCCGGCTGGGCGTTGGGGTCGGCGACCGGGTTACCCTGCTGGTTCCCGAGGCGTCGATTACCCCGGCCGGGGTCTTTCCGCGTCTTAAGCGCTTTACCGTCAGCGGGATCTTCAGCGTCGGGGCCGATCTAGATGCCACGCTGGCGTATGCCAATATCGAGGATATGCAGACGTTGGGCCGTCTCGGTGACGCCATTGGTGGTCTGCGCCTCGAATTGGATGATCTGTTTGTTGCCGGCAGTGAGACCCAGGCCATTCTCAACGAGCTGGGCCCTGGCTATCGCGGTAGCGACTGGACCTATTCCCAGGGCAACCTTTTCCAGGCGATTCAGATGGAAAAGCGCATGATCGCGTTGTTGTTGACGGTAATCATTGCCGTTGCCGCGTTCAATATCGTGTCGACCCTGGTGATGGTGGTCACTGACAAGCGCGCGGATATCGCCATATTACGCACCATCGGCGCCACGCCGCGCTCGATCATGGGCATCTTTATCGTTCAGGGGCTGGCCATCGGCCTGATCGGCATTGCTGTCGGGGTAGCCGTCGGGGTGCTCTTGGCGCTGACGATTTCCGACCTGATCGCCTGGGTCGAGAGCGCGCTGAATATCCAGTTCCTCGACGCCGGGGTGTACTTCATCAGCGATCTGCCATCGCGTCTACATTTTGAAGATGTTCGCAACATTGTGCTGGCCGCCTTTGGCCTGACGTTCCTGTCGACGCTGTACCCGGCGTGGCGAGCGGCGCGGGTTCAGCCTGCGGATGTGCTGCGCTATGAATAAGGATGCCACCATGTCTGAAACGACATCGACCAATGCCCCCGTCATGCTGCGCTGCGAGTCGCTTACCCGCACCTATAGCGAAGGCCCGCATGACTTGACCGTGCTGGATGCGCTGGATCTTGAGGTTCGCGCCGGCGAGCGCGTGGCCATCGTGGGTACCTCAGGGTCGGGCAAGACCACGCTGCTTAACCTGCTGGGCGGGCTGGATAGCCCCACCGACGGCAGTATCGTGATCGCCGACCAGCCGCTGTCGGGCTTGAAAGAGGCCGCGCTGGGCAAGTTCCGCAACCGCTATATCGGCTTTGTCTACCAGTTCCATCATTTGCTGGCGGAGTTCACGGCGCTGGAAAATGCCGCGCTCCCCTTGATCATCCGTGGTCAGGCGAAAAAAACCGCCGAGCAACGCGCCATGCAGATCATGACGCGGGTAGGCATGCAGGACAGAGCTGACCACAAGCCGGGCGAGCTATCCGGCGGGGAGCGTCAGCGGGTAGCGATTGCCCGGGCTCTGGTGACCGATCCAAGTCTGGTATTGATGGACGAACCCACCGGTAACCTGGATCAGACCACCGCCGCGACGATCCTTGCGTTAATGGACGAGCTGGCCAGGGAAAGCGCCTGTGCGTTCGTGATCGTGACGCACGATGTCGGCCTGGCGGCCCATCAAGACCGGGTGATGAAGTTGGACGCGGGTAAGCTCGTCGAGCAGAGCTAGTCGTCGAACTCCGCTTCGACGCGGGCGCGCCGCTGCCGGCGTTTTTGGCGGCGGCGCTTCCAATGGTGAGAAACGTGCCAGCGCCACATGAGGCGCACGGCCACGTTGGCCACCACCGCAAGCACCAGCGCCGATACCAGTGAGCCGAGTAACAGGGCCGGCATGATGTCGTGCATTTGCTCGGCAAGCCAGCGCGTGGAGATGCGCGAAGGCGCTTCCCGGAGCGGCGTGTCCAGCAGCAGGGTGCCAAGCCGATAATTGCCGTAAAAGACCAGCGGCATGGTCAGCGGGTTGGTAATCCATACCAGGCCGACGGCCAGGGCAAGGTTGCAGCGACTGAAGCGCGCACCCAGTGCGGCGGCGACCATCTGGCAAGGAATCGGCAGCATGGCGCAGAACAGGCCAATGCTGAACGCATTGGCGACGCTGCGTCGAGTCAGTTGCCACAAGCCCGGGTCGGCAATCAACGGTGCGATGAAACGCAGCGACCGCTGACGCCTGAGCGTATCGGGCTTGGGCATGTAGCGCTGGAAAAACCGGCGAGGCATGTCAGACACTCTTGCCCATGAATGTGGCCCATTATCCACAAGGCGCAGGGGTTCGGCTATGGTGGGGTAAGGAGGGCTTGCCAGGGAGGGGGCTATGCGCGTTGGGCTTGCCATGCCGACGGCACTGTCGGTGATGGCGGGAGGGGCACTCGGCGGCTGGCTGGGGCCGGGCGGCAATTCGCTGTGGCTGACCACGCTGCTTGGGATGCTGTTACTCGCCGCTGTGCGTGGCCGGTATTGTCTCTGGTGGCTGATGGCCTGCTGGGGGCTGGTGGCGGTGCAGTCTCAGTGGGCGAACCAGTTACCCTTGGGACTTACCGGCGAGGATGTACGCGTCGAGGGGCGAGTGGCCGAGACCCAGCAGGTCAAGGATGGTATGCGCCTTTTGCTGGACGTGCAACGCTGCGAGGCGCCTGCCCGGCGACCGGCCTGCAAGGGGCTTGAACGGGTTCGCGTCAGCGCTTACGCCTTCGCAGACGTATTGCCCAAGCCCGGTGAGCGCTGGCAGATGACGCTGCGCTTGCGCCCGCCCACTGGTTTCATGAATCCCGGCACGTTCGATTTTGCCCACTGGCTGTGGCGCGAAGGGATTCACGCCACCGGGTATGTGCGCCAGGATCCTCCTTCTAAGCGGTTGACCGCAGCGCCGTTCTCGCTTCGCCAGCAGGCGCATGCCGGCCTTCAAGACCAGCCCCTGGCACCGCGGACAAAGCGCTGGCTGGCGGCGCTGACGCTTGGGTTGGGTGATCAGCTTGTTCAGGATGACTGGGAGCTGCTCAACGCCAGCGGCACGACCCATTTGGTGGTCATATCTGGTTTGCACGTGGGGCTTGTGGCGTCGTTTGTCTTGCTGATTGCCCGTCAGGCAGCCCGCTGGGTGAGCCCAGGCAACTGGCGGCTTCAGGCATGGCCCTGGTGGCTATCCGGCGTGGCGGCGCTTGGCTATGCGGTACTCGCGGGGATGGCGCCGCCCGCGATGCGGGCCATGATCATGACCGTGGTGGGGCTCTGGGTGATGAGTGGGCGTCATGCGCCCGGACCCTGGCAAGGGTGGTGGCTGGCGCTGGCCGCCGTGCTGATGCTGGATCCCGTGGCCTTGTGGCGGCCTGGGCTGTGGCTGTCGTTTCTCGCCGTGGCCTGGCTGATCATCATCTGGCAAGGCAGGCCCCGGCCGCAAGGTCTGCGCGGTTGGGGCTGGGCATTGCTGCGCTCTCAGCTGTTGCTGGCGCCGCTGATGGCCGCCGCGGTGCTGATCGCCTTTGGCCGCGTGGCGCCGGCCGCCCCGCTGATCAATCTCATCGCGGTGCCCTTCATGAGCCTGGTGATGGTGCCCCTGGCGCTGCTGGGGTGGTTGCTGACGCCGCTGCCTTACGCGTCGACGGCCGCGTGGTGGCTTTTCGAGCAGGGGTTGGAGGTCTTCTATACCGCGCTTGAATACGCCGTGGTTCACTGGCCCCAATGGGAGCCGCCGCGTTACCTGCATCTGCCCTGGGCGTTAGGGCTGTGCGTCACGGCACTGAGCTGGGGGTTGCCGGGTATGGCTGCCTGGTTGAGGCGTGGTGCGCTGGTCGCGGTCATCGTAGTGCCTTTTTGGCCTGCGTCGCCACGTTCAGCAGAGGGAGAGCTCATCATCACCGTCTACGACGTGGGCCAAGGGCAGCTGGTGGAATTGCGCAGCGCCGATTACCGCATGCTGGTGGACACGGGCCCGCGCTATCGCTCAGGGTTCATGCCCATCGAAACCCTGTGGCCGCCCGGACAGTATTTCGACCGCGTCATGGTGAGCCACGGCGACAGCGATCATGCCGGCGGTGTGCAGGCGCTGCGCGACCAGCATCGGGTAGGCGAATGGCGCGCGCCGTCCAGCGAGCCACTCGCCGTGGCGAGCAATGCCTGCGAGCGGGGCGACCGATGGCAGCGTGATGGCGTCAGCTATCAGGTATTGTGGCCCAATGCCGAACAGGCCGAGGCGTCGGCCAATGACCGGTCGTGTGTGCTGGCCATCGACGTCGGCGGGCAGCGCGTGGTGATTACTGGAGATGTCGGGCGTGAGGTCGAGCGCCGCCTGGTGGGCGATCTGGATGCGCCGATCACGGCGTTGGTGGCCGGTCACCACGGCAGTGCCTCGAGTTCGGGGCCTCAGTTCGTGCGCGCGGCCGATCCCCGGCACGTCATTTTTAGCGCCGGGCGTGACAACCCCTTCGGCCATCCAAGCGACACGGTGGTGCGGCGGTTCCGCGAGCAGGGCAGCTGTTTATGGAACACCGCGCAGGACGGGGCTGTTCAACTGCGGCTCATGCCCGGGGCTGCACCTGAAATAAAAACCCTGCGCCAAGTGTTCAAGCCGCGACAGCGGTGTTGATGCCGCGCGCCATCAGGTAGAATTTCCCCACTGCACGCTAATGCTTAGGAGCTCGTGTGACTGAATCAGGCTGGGTCCTCTATAAACGTTTATTGAGTTATGTAAAGCCGCACTGGCGTGCCTTTAGCCTGGCGATCGTGGGGTTCGTCATTTACGCCGCGTCGAGTACGGCGCTGGCGGAGATGATGAAACGCCTGATTGACGGCATTCAAAACCCCGACGCCTCTTTCCGGCTATTTCTACCGATGTTCGTGATTATCATGTTTACCGCACGGGGCATCGGTACCTTTCTTAGCACCTATTTCATGGCCTACGTCGGGCGCTATGTCATTCATACCCTGCGCTGCGATGTCTTTGCGCATATGCTGCACCTGCCCGGCAAGTTCTTCGACCACCACTCGAGCGGTCACCTGGTGTCGCGGGTCACCTATCATGTGGAGCAGGTCGCGGGTGCGGCGACCAAGGCGTTCACGATTCTGCTGCGCGAAGGGCTGTTTGTGATTGGCCTGCTGGGCTATCTGTTCTGGACCAACTGGCTACTGACGCTGCTATTCCTGGGCGTTACCCCGATTATCGCCGGCGTTGTCAGCTACGCCAGCAAGCGTTTCCGGCGACTGTCCAAGCGTATCCAGCACTCCATGGGGGACGTCACCCACGTGGCCTCCGAGGCGCTATCAGGACACCGCGTGGTGCGTACCCACGGTGCCGAGTCCTACGAGCGACAGCGGTTTGAGCGCGTCAGCGAAGAAAACCGCCGCCAAAGCATGAAAGAAGCCATGACCCGCGCCATCAGTTCGCCGGTCATCTTGATTCTGGTGGCGATTTCCATGGCCATTCTGGTCTGGTTGGCCATGGCGCCTTCCCTGATGGCGAGCATGACACCGGGGGAGTTTGTTGCCTTTATTACCGCAGCGGCGCTGATGATCAAGCCGGTTCGTCAGCTGACGGAAATCAACAGCGAAATACAGAAAGGCATCGCGGCGGCCGCCGAGCTGTTCGGCCTGATGGATCTAACCCCGGAAAAGGATAGTGGCACCTACCGCGTCGAGCGGCTGGCGGGGAGCGTCAAGCTTGAAAACGTCAGTTTCCGGTATGCCGATGACCAGCCCTATGTGCTTCGCGACATCAATCTGGAAGTGGCGCCCGGTGAAATGGTCGCCATTGTAGGGCGCTCCGGTAGCGGCAAGTCGACCCTGGTGAGCTTGCTGCCGCGTTTCTACCATACCAGTGAAGGGCGCATTACCGTCGATGAGGTGGCCCTTGAAACGTACGCATTGCGCCCCTTACGCCAGCAGATGGCGCTGGTGTCCCAGCAGGTGACGCTGTTCAACGCCACGATCACCGACAACATTGCCTATGGCATCGACAACCCCGACCCGGCCGCCGTCAAGGCGGCGGCTGAGGCCGCCTACGCCGATGAATTTATTGATCAGCTGCCCCAGGGCTATGCCACGGTCGTCGGTGAGAATGGGGTGATGCTGTCAGGCGGCCAACGCCAGCGCCTGGCCATTGCCCGGGCGATTTTCAAGGATGCCCCGCTGTTGATTCTTGACGAGGCAACGTCGGCCCTGGATACCGAATCAGAGCGCTATATTCAGAAGGCGCTCGAAGACGTTTGTCAGGGGCGCACGACCTTGGTCATTGCCCATCGGCTGTCGACCATCGAACGCGCCGACCGGATTATTGTGATGGATCAGGGGCGTATCATCGAGCAGGGCAGCCATCAAACGCTGTTGGCGGCCGGCGGTGCGTATGCCGCGCTGCATCAGCTGCAGTTTCAGGAGCCCCAGTGAGCCTAGCCGACCGCTGGTTGGCCGGCGCCTATCAGGGAAGTCGCTGGCTGTGGCCGCTGCGGCCGCTGGGTCGGCTTTATCAATGGCTCATGCAGCGCCGGGCGAGCCAGTACGCGCGCGGAAAGCGCCCCGTCTGGCGCACGCCTGTTCCGGTGATCGTCGTCGGCAACATTACCCTGGGCGGCACCGGCAAGTCGCCGTTGGTGGCCTGGCTTGGGCGCTGGCTGACGGCTCAGGGGTGGTCGCCGGGCATTGTGTCCCGCGGTTATGGCGGGCGAACCCACGACCACCCGCTGCGGGTGACCACGACCACCCCGGTGGAGGAAAGCGGTGATGAACCGCTGATGCTCGCCCAGCAAACCGGTCTGCCGGTGGTGGTCGACCCCCAGCGAGGTCGGGGCGCAGCCGCGCTGGTGGAAGCCGGCTGCGACGTGATTATCAGCGACGATGGCTTGCAGCATCTTGCCCTGGCGCGCGATATTGAACTGGTGGTAATCGATGGCGCCCGCGGGTTGGGCAATGGCGACTGCCTGCCGGCAGGCCCGTTACGCGAGCCGCCGAGCCGCTTGAAGAGCGTTGATGCCGTGATCGTCAATGGCGACATCGCGACCCCGCTGCCGGTGGAGACCGTTTCCATGTGCCTGGTGCCCTCCGGCTGGCGTCGCCTGAGCGATGGCCAGCGCCTCCCGCTTACGCCGCTGCCGTTCAGCGGGCCGGTTAATGCGCTGGCCGCTATCGGCAATCCCGAGCGCTTCTTCGCCACGTTGGCGTCGCTCGGGGTCGTGGGAGAGTGGCACCCGTTGGCGGATCATCAGCCGTTGACCGAGGCGCTGTTGAGGCCGCTGCGCGGGCGTCCGCTGGTGATGACGGCCAAGGATGCCGTGAAATGCCAGAAAATTGCCCCGCCCGATAGTTGGGTTCTCGATGTGGAAGCGTCGCTTCCACCTGAATTTGCGCATTGGCTGACAGGCAAACTGTCAGCGCTTACCTGAGGTAGGAGAAACGCTCATGGATAAGGAACTGCTGGCGATGTTGGTCTGCCCGCTGTGTCAAGGCAAGCTGAAATACGACCGCGAGGCCCAGGAGCTGCGGTGTGTTTACGATGGCCTGGCCTACGCGATCGAGGAAGGTATCCCGGTCATGCTGCCTGAAGCCGCGCGCCCCCTGGATGTCGACGAAAAGCTACCCCCCTCGCCGGGTCGCACAGGAGAGGGTTGAATGAGCTTGGCGTTTACCGTGGTAATCCCCGCGCGCTATGGGTCAAGTCGGCTGCCGGGCAAGCCGCTGCTGGACATCGCCGGCGAACCAATGATCGCCCACGTTTGGCGGCGTGCCTGTCAGAGCCGGGCGAGCCGGGTGGTGGTTGCCACCGACGATGCGCGTATTAAAGCCGCCTTGAAGCCCTACGGGGCCGAGGTGGTGATGACGCGCCAGGATCACGCGTCAGGCACCGACCGGCTGGCCGAGGTCGCCGACCAGCTGGCGCTGGGCGAGGCCGAACTGGTGGTCAATGTTCAGGGCGATGAGCCATTGATTCCCCCGGCGCTGATCGATCAGGTCGCGGAGCGGCTGGCAGGCGATGACCGGGCATCCATCGCCACGCTCGCGGAGCCGATCACGGATGTCGACGCGCTGTTCAATCCCAACGTGGTAAAGGTCGTGCGGTCATTGCAAGGGCGCGCGCTGTATTTCTCAAGGGCGCCGATTCCCTGGGATCGTGAGCAGTTTTCTTCCCCGCCGTCGTTGCTGGGCACCGATGCGTGGCTGCGCCACATTGGCCTTTACGCCTATCGGGTGAGTTTTCTGCACGCTTACTGGGATTGGCCGGCCTCGAGCCTTGAGCAGTTGGAGCAGCTCGAGCAGCTGCGTGCCCTGCAGAATGGCCATGTCATCCAGGTCGCCCTTGCCTGCGACATCAATCCGGCAGGGGTCGATACGGCCGAGGATCTCGACCGGGTACGCGCGCTATTGTCCCCAGCATCGCAGAAGGAGTAAGTCGTGAACGTGTTGTTTGTTTGCCTGGGTAATATCTGTCGCTCGCCGACCGCGGAAGGCGTGTTTCGCCGCGCCTTGGCGCGTGCCGGTTGGCAAGATCGTGTGGAGGTCGATTCCTGTGGCGTCGGTGACTGGCATCTGGGTAAAGCGCCCGACCCGCGCGCGCAGGCGGCGGCCCGCCAACGGGGCGTCGATATCAGTGGTCTGAGGGCGCGCCAGTTGGTGCCTGAGGATTTCATGGAGTACGACTATGTGCTGGGTATGGATCACGATAATCTGCGCGCCATGCTGGCCATGAAGCCCGAGCAGGCCCGTGCGCATGTCGGGTTGCTGCTCGACTTTGCTGACGTGTCCGAAAGCGAAGTGCCGGACCCGTATTACGGTGGCGATGATGGCTTCGAGCACGTCCTGAACCTGCTGGAAGCCGCTGCTGATGGACTGGTCGATCACCTCCAGCGTGGCCGTTGAGGTGGCAGCGTGTGTCGTACAGCGTGAGGTAGACCTGCGCCATGCCAACACCCTGCGTCTGCCGTGTGTGGCCGAGCGTTATGCCGCGCCGCGCACGCTGGCCCAGCTGCAGCAGGTGCTTGCCGTGGCCCGCCGTGAAGGCTGCTCGATAACGCTGCTCGGCGGTGGCAGCAATGTGCTGCTGCCCGAGACGTTGAGCGGTATCGTCATCCGACCGGCACTCAACCAGTGGTGGCTGGAAGCGGATGCGCATGGGCTCACGGCCCACGTGGGTGCGGGGGTCAATTGGCATCAGCTGGTCATGGCATTGGCGACTGCAGGGCTGTGGGGCGCCGAAAACCTGGCCCTGATTCCTGGCGATTGCGGTGCCGCGCCGGTGCAGAACATCGGCGCGTACGGCGTGGAGCTTGCCGACCGCTTGAAGGCGGTGCAAGTGGTTGAGCGGGCCACCGGTGAGACGCGTTGGTTAAGTTCTGATGCCTGTCAATTTGGCTATCGTGACAGTATCTTCAAGGGCGAGCTCGCCGACAGCGTGGTGATCACCCAGCTGCAGCTGCGTGTCTCGCGCCAGCCCAAGGCCAGGCTGGACTACGGCGATCTGGCGTCGCGGGTGTCGGCATCGCCCACGCCGCTGGCGGTGGCCAATGCGGTGTGCGCGGTGCGCCGTGAAAAGTTGCCCGACCCGGAGCAGTTGGCCAATGCGGGCAGTTTTTTCAAGAATCCTGTCGTGCCGGATCAACAGGCGAATGCGTTGCGCGAGCGCTACCCTGCTATGCCGTGTTTTCCCCAGGGAAACGGGCTGACAAAGCTGGCGGCGGGCTGGCTCATCGACCAGTGCGGGCTGAAAGGCTTTCGTCAGGGCGCCTTCGGGGTTCACGAGCGACAGGCGCTGGTGCTGGTGCATTTTGGCGGCGGCAATCGCCAGGGCCTGCTGGCGCTGGCCGATACGGTCGCGGGTAAGGTGGCCGCGCGTTTTGCGGTTACGCTGACCCCGGAGCCGCGCCTGATAGAGACGTGAGCGGCGATACTTGCCAGGCATAAAAACGCCCCGCTTAAAAGCGGGGCGTTTTCGTTTCAAGGCGCGTCAGCGATCAATCGGAGCTGGCGTCCTGGGTCTGCTGCTTGCGCCGTTCGCGGGGATCATTGTGAGCGCGGCTGCGACGCCGACGCGGTTTGGCCGCCTCGTCGGCGACCGCGTCACCCTTGGGCGGCGCAGGTTGCGCTTCTTTGGGCGTTGCGGCTGGCTCGGCGGGTGTTTCCGGCGTAGCGTTGGCGGTGGGCGTTGTGGCCTGCGCGTCAGCCGGCTCGGCATCCGCCTGGGCCTTAGCTGCGTCGTTAGCGTCGCTGGCTTGAGGCGTGGCTGCCGGTGTGTCCGTTGACGCCTCGCTTGCGGCAGGCGTTGGCGCCGCCTCTGTCGCCGCAGGCTTGTTGGCATCGGCTTTCGCTTCGCCTGTATCTACCGGGGCGGTCACGTCGTCTGCCGTTTCAGGCGCCGTCGCGGCAGGCGTATCAACCTGCGGCTGAGCATCACCGGCGTCCTGATCCGTCGACGCCTTGGGGTCTACCAGCGGTGCTTCGGTAGGGGCCGAAGGCGCCGCTGCTTCCTCAGGAGACGCGGCGGCAGGGGGCGCTGATGCCTGGGTGTCCGCCGGGGCGTCGGCAGTCTTGGCGTCCTCTTGAGCGGACGTATCGGCGGGCGCCTGGGCCGTCTGGCTCACGTCGTCTTCAGTCGGCGATGCGCTGTCAGCAGCCTGACGCGACGCCTTCTTGGACTGACGACGCTGGTGCGTCGACTTGCGCGCTTTGGACGCTTCGGCGACGGGGCGCTCTGCGGTCGTTGCGGCTTCGTCGCTGCTGTCATCATCGGCAGCACTACCGGCCGGTTGCGCCGCATCGGCCTGGGTGTTGCTGTCTTCAGGCGTCTTAGCACTATCCTCAGCGACAGGAGACGTCGGCTGAGAGGCTTCCTCTTGAGTCGCCGACGCGCTATCCGCGCGGGTGTCGCTAGACGGGCTTGCGTCCTGGTCAGGCGTGCTGGCGTCTGCGCTCGGCGCTTCGGCGGCCTCGGCCTGAAGCTTCAGCTGTTCGGCTTCCGCCTTCGGGTTGATCGCCTGCTTGCGGGTGCGCTGACGCGGATTGTTACGCGTGCGCTTGGGCTTGCCGTCATCCTGTTTGGCGGCAGGGGCCTCGGCGCCGGCGCTATCCTGACCCTGATCGATGTCAGCTTTTGCGTTGCGTGGCGCGTCCCGGTTTGAGTCGCGGCGAGCCTTGGCGGGCGCGCTTTTGCCCGAGGCCTCGCTGTCGCTGTCTTTCGCGGAATCCGGCGTGGTATCTTTCTGACGGCTGGGCTTGTTGGCGCTGTCCTGACCGGTGCTGCCGTCGTCCTGCTGAGGATGGCGGCGGCGGTTGCGGGTCCGGCTGGGGCCGTTGCGCTTGTCTTTATCGCCGCTATCGTTGTCGGCGCTGCGCGACGCGTTATTCCGCTGGGTATTCTTGGCGCTGCTTTCCTCACGCTCGGCATCGCGCTCGCGTTTCGGCGGCGCTTCCTTGCGTGCGGGGGCAGGCCGCTGCTCGGCGGTTTTGCGCGGTGCGGCGGGTTCGGGCTCCGACTTGGTGGGCTTGGCCGGCTCGGCAGGCGCAGCGCGTTGGTCGTCGCCGCCCAGCAGCTTGGCAAAGCCGCGCATGAAGCGTCCCAGCATGCTGGCATCCCCGGCGCTGCTGGTCTGTGCGGCGCCCTGCGGGGCCGGGTCGCTCTGCAGTGACGCCGGTGCGGGGGCGTTGTGGGCAACGCTTTTAACCGCGGCTTCAGCTCGCTGGGCCGGGGGCACAAAGCTGGGATCGGGCTCTTTGCCCACGTCGGTGTCGGTGGACAGCTCGAAGCTCGACAGCGTCTGGCTGTCGTCTTCGTCGAGATGATCGTCGCGCAGACGCTGAACGTCGTAGTGCGGCGTGTCCATGTCTGGATTGGGCAGCAGCACCACGCGCACGCCCTGGCGGGATTCGATATCGGCCAGCACGCTGCGTTTTTCGTTGAGCAGGTAGGTGGCCACCGGCACCGGCAGAATGGCGCGAATCTGCGCGCTGCGCTCTTTCATGGCCTCTTCTTCGATCAGGCGCATGATCGACAGGGACATCGAACGGACATCGCGGATGGTGCCCTGACCGTTACAGCGCGGGCAGACCACGCCGCTGGTTTCGCCCAGCGACGGACGCAGGCGCTGGCGGGACATCTCCATCAGGCCAAAGCGCGAGATGCGCCCGATCTGCACCCGGGCGCGATCCAGCTTGAGGGCGTCGCGCATGCGATTTTCGACCTCGCGCTGATTGCGCGCCGGGCCCATGTCGATAAAGTCGATGACCACCAGGCCGCCAATATCGCGCAGACGCAGCTGACGGGCGATCTCGTCGGCGGCTTCGGAGTTGGTCTGCAGCGCGGTTTCTTCGATATCACTGCCGCGTGTGGCGCGGGCCGAGTTGATGTCGATGGATACCAGGGCCTCGGTATGGTCGATCACGATCGAGCCGCCCGAAGGCAGTTTGACTTCGCGCTGGTAGGCCGTTTCGATCTGCGATTCGATCTGGAAGCGCGAGAACAGCGGCACCTCGTCGGCGTAAAGCTTGATCTTCTGCTGATAGGAGGGCATCACCTGGCGGATGAAGGCCAGCGCTTCAGCATGAATCTCTGGGCTGTCGATGAGGACTTCGCCGATATCCTGGCGCAGGTAGTCGCGCATCGCGCGGATGATCACGTTGGATTCGCGGTAGATGAGGAACGGCGCGGCGCGTTTACCGGCTTCGGTGGTGATCGACTCCCACACCTGCACAAGGTAGTCCAGATCCCACTGCAGCTCTTCAGGGCTTCGGCCGATGCCTGCGGTGCGAACAATCAGGCCCATCTTGTCGGGGACGGTGAGCTGGCCCATGGCGTCTTTCAGCTGGCTGCGCTCGTCGCCTTCGATGCGCCGCGAGATACCGCCGGCACGCGGGTTGTTGGGCATCAGCACCAGGAAACGGCCGGCCAGGCTGATAAAGGTGGTCAAGGCCGCGCCTTTATTGCCGCGTTCTTCCTTGTCGACCTGGACGATGACTTCCTGTCCTTCCTTGAGCACTTCTTTGATGCTTGGACGACCGGAAACGTCCTTTACAAAATATTCCCGCGAGATTTCCTTCAGCGGCAGAAAGCCATGGCGTTCGGCGCCGTAGTCGACAAAGGCGGCTTCCAGAGAGGGCTCGACGCGGGTGATCTTGCCGCGATAGATATTGGCTTTTTTCTGTTCCCTGGCGCCAGACTCGATATCCAGGTCGTATAAACGTTGTCCATCAACCAGAGCGACACGCAGCTCTTCAGGCTGGGTCGCATTGATCAGCATTCTTTTCATAGTGTCTCGCATAGCGAAGCGTGCCGACGAACCACCTTGGGGGTGATGTGGCGAACCGCTGGGTGCTGCGTGCTTGTGCTCGGCGCATAGCGATGCTGACGCATTTTACCAGGAAGGCGTGATCGCCGACCTGGCCAATTGGGCGTTGAGTACGTGGCGGAGGCAGGACATGTTTCGGTGGCTGTCACGTCCATCCGGCCCTGCTGACACCGCCAACACCTGGCATTCATCGATTCACCAACACCGACCGTCGGCACGGTGTTGAACTTTGTCGTCATAAGCAGGCAGCGCGTTGTGACGTTTCAGCGTGGCTACTTAGGACGTGGCGTTTTAAACGATCGCCCGCCGTTGAGGGTCGGGCATGATCCTGTCTGCCGTCTTTGAAACCGGCGGCAGAGTTACTGCATTTTATTACGGAGAGGATGGGTAATGCGTACACTGAACCACCTCTCGTGCTCCGGCCTGCGTGTTGGTCGGGCAGGCGCTGGCCAATGACAGTGATGACATCTTCAATTACCTGATGACAACGCGATGGCATCAATGGTCTGCATCAGCCGGTAAGCGCTTTGGAATATAACAGTAAAGCTAACGACCAGCAATTGACGCATTGGGGGTTGGTCTACGGTAGAATGCCGTTTTTTAGCCTATATGCAGGAGTGCGCGGCAATGGCCGAAGGGCGCGAAGTACAGTGGGTGGACATTGCCCAAGAGCAATCCGGCCAGCGAATCGACAATTTTTTGATGACGCGCCTGAAGGGAGCCCCGCGTGCCTTGATCTACCGGATCGTGCGCAAGGGGGAAGTACGGGTCAATAAAAAGCGCGTCAAGGTGGATTACCGCCTCCAGGCCGGGGATCTGGTACGTATCCCGCCGCTGCGCCTCGCGCCCCGCGACGCCGTCAAGGACGTCAGCGATAATTTGCGTGACCTGCTGGTCGGCAGCGTCATCATGGAGGGGCCGGACTGGATGGTGCTCAATAAGCCGTCGGGCCTGGCGGTTCACGGTGGCAGCGGGGTCAAGATCGGTTTGATCGAGGCGCTGCGCCAGGTACGTGACGATCTGACGTTTCTGGAGTTGGTGCATCGTCTGGACCGTGATACGTCGGGCTGCCTGCTGCTGGCCAAGTCCCGGGATGCGCTGGTGACGCTCAACGAGGCGCTCAAGAAGCACGGCATGGACAAGCGCTATCTGGCGCTGGTGGCAGGCCGCTGGCCGGCCCGCAAGACCTACGAAAGCGCCCGTCTGGATCGTTATGATGCGGGCAACGGTGAGCGGCGCGTCAGGGTGGATCCTAACGGCAAGGTGTCGCGCACCCACTTTGCGGTCGTGGAAACCTTCGAAAAAGCCACGCTCATCGAGGCCGAGCCGGTGACCGGGCGGACGCATCAGATTCGTGTGCATGCCGCGCATGCCGGTCACGCGCTACTTGGGGATGACAAGTATGCCAATCGAGAGAGCGGCTTGCTTACCAAGCAGCTCGGGCTTGGCCGACTGTTCCTGCATGCTCGCGCGCTGACCTTTCCCGAGCCTTCCAATGGACGTCCGGTAACGGTCAAGGCGCCACTGCCTGAGGCGCTAGAAGACACACTTAATCGCGTGCGCCGATAAGGAGCTCCCATGCGCTATGAGCTGGTCATCTTTGATTGGGACGGTACGCTGATGGATTCGGTGCCGCGTATCGTTTCCTGCATGCAGACGGCGGGTATCGAGGCGGGGTTGGGGATGCTTCCCCAGGCGGATATCGAGAACATCATCGGTCTGGGGTTGCCTGAAGCCATTGAAACGCTTTGCCCGGGCATATCGCCAGAGCAGGCCGAGCGTCTTCGCCAAGGCTATGCGCATCAATTTGTGCATGTGGACACTACCCCGATGCGCTTTTTTGCCGGTGTGGAAGATCACCTGGCGCGTCTGCGCGCTTCTGGGGCACCGCGTCTGGCGGTCGCGACGGGTAAAAGCCGACGCGGGCTTGACCGGATTTTTCGCGAGACCGGCAGCCTCGACTGGTTTCATGCCAGCCGTACCGCCGACGAAACGCGCTCGAAGCCCCATCCGCAGATGCTGATGGAACTGCTCGACGAGCTGGCCGTGCCGCTGGAGCGGGCGGTGATGATCGGCGATACCGAATACGACCTGGAAATGGCCCGGGCGATAGGTATGCCACGGGTCGGGGTTAGCTATGGGGTGCATACTCCCGAGCGTCTGGCCGTCAGCCAGCCGGAAATGATTGCCCACAGCGTCGATGAGCTGTTTGCCTGGCTGCAGGCATAACTCGTCGGCGTGTTAATGAGGAAGCAGTGAGTGATGAAAGATGACGACTCGCGTCGCGACGAGCCCCAGGCGACACCGTCCGAGCAGCAATCCCCGGAAGACCGCTGGACTCAGGGCGCCGAAGTGCCCTCGGGGCAAGATAGTCAGCCGTCAGGGCATCCCGATGACGATCCCGAGACGCTGCGCGAGCGCCAGCGCCTGGCTCAGCTCGAGATGATGGACCACTGGATCGGCGGCGTGCTGGCCGAGCAGCGTCGTTCGCGCCGCTGGAAGCTGTTCTTCCGCCTGCTGATGCTTAGCCTGCTGGCGGCAGCCATCGGCATCGGGGTGTATCAATTTTATGCACCCGCGACGACTGCGCCGACGTCGCAGGCGCACCTAGCAAGGATCGACGTGAGCGGGGTGATTGCCGAGGATGCGCCCGCCAATGCCGAGCGGATCATCGAGGGGTTGCGCAATGCCTGGGACGCCGATAGCGCCAAGGCCGTGGTGCTCCACATCAATAGCCCGGGCGGCAGTCCTGTCCAGTCGCAACGTATTTATGCGGAAATCATGCGGCTGCGCGAATCAGGGGATAAGCCCATCGTGGCCGTCATCGAAGATATCGGTGCCAGTGGCGCTTACTACATTGCCGCCGCCGCTGACGACGTTGTGGCGTCACCGGTAAGTCTGGTGGGCTCCATCGGAGTGATTTATTCCGGTTTCGGGCTGCAGGACGCCATCGATCGGGTGGGCGTCGAACGGCGCGTGTTGACCGCCGGGGACAACAAGGCCTTTCTCGATCCCTTTCAGCCGTTTGACGACGAGGACGAAGCGTTCTGGCAGGGCGTGTTGAACAGTACGCATCAGCAGTTTATCGATGATGTCAAAGCCGGTCGCGGTGATCGCTTGAGCGATGATGAATCATTGTTCAGCGGCCTGGTGTGGAGTGGCGAGCAGGCCAAGGCGCTGGGGCTGGTCGATCAGCTCGGCACCATCGATGATGTTGCCCGCGACTACGCCGCCGACGCTGACTGGCGGAACTACACGCCGAGTCTCGATCCGTTTGATCGCCTGACCCGGCGCTTCACCCAGACAGCCATTCAGCTGATGGGCGTGGATACCTCGCCGTCGCCGCTGCGCTTTCAAGCCCCGTAAACTAGCCGGCGCCGAGCGGGTCGATGCTCGCCTGGCGCAGCATGTCGCAAAGCGCGATAAGCGGCAAGCCGATGAGCGCGTTGGGGTCGCGCCCCTCGAGGCGTTCGAAAAGGCTGATGCCCAGGCCTTCCATGCGGAAGCTTCCGGCGCTATCGAGCGGCTGTTCTTTATTGACGTAGACGCTGATTTCGTCGCGGCTGAGCTGTCTGAAAAACACGTCGAAGGGCTCTACATGGACCCGGTGCGTGTGGTGGCGGGTATCGAGCAGCGCCAGCCCGGTTAGAAAGGTGACTCGCTGGCCGGAAAAGCGGTTGAGGTTGTGCTCGGCGCGCTCGATAGTATGCGGTTTGCCTAGGATGTCGCCCTCAAAGACGGCCACCTGATCGGAGCCGATGATGCAGTGGCCAGGGAAGCGGTCGGCGACGGCATTGGCCTTGCTTAGCGCCAGTCGATGCACCAGCTGGTGCGGTGTTTCGCCTTGTTTGGGCGTTTCATCGATATCGGGCGAGCAGCACTGATAGGGCATCTGCAGGCGATCGAGCAGTTGGCGACGCGAACGTGAACTCGAGGCCAGCACCAGCGCGGGGGTCGGGTCAGGCATGGGATGTTCCTTGCTAAGACAGTGGCTTGAATCGGTCGTACCGCGATGAGGTAGTGTAACCGGGCCTGGTGCGTATCCTAGCCCATGACTGCAAAGAATTGTGCGCTTGGCTTTGACACCGGCATGGGGAGTGCCTATCATTGCGCGCCTATGTTGACCACACAACTCCCCAGCCGGGTCGAGCCTTACAAGCTTGCAACCCGCCGCGAACGACTCGAAGGCCTGGTAGCGCTTGATAAGCTGCCACGCCTTGCCGAAGAAGCCGGCCTCCAATCGGGCGACTGCCACGTCGTGCTCGAATTTGGCGTGGATACCCAGGGGCGGCGCGAAATTCGTGGCCACCTGCAGGCAACGCTGGCGCTACCTTGCCGCCGTTGTCTGGAGCCGCTCAGTCAGGACGTCGCCAGCGACTTTCTGCTGGGCATGGTTGCCGACGAAAGCCTGGCCGGCGAGCTCCCGGCCAGCCACGAACCGGTGCTGGTGGAAAATGAACAGCTGGACTTGCTGACGGTCGTCGAGGATGAACTGATCCTCAGTCTGCCCCAGGTGGTCTACCACGACGAGGCAGACTGTCACGTGTCGGCCGAGCAGTTGGTCAGCAAGACAGACGGCGGGGAAGAGGAATCAGCCCCTGCCAACCCTTTCGCGGTGCTTGGCACGCTGAAAGGCAAGAAGTAAGCACCCTTAAACCGACAGACCCTGGAGTACTCCCATGGCAGTTCAACAGAACCGTAAAACTCGTTCCAAGCGCGGTATGCGTCGTAGCCACGATGCGCTGACCGCTCCTACGCTGTCTCAGGACAAGGAAACGGGCACCACGCACCTGCGTCACCACGTTTCACCGGACGGTTTCTATCGCGGTCGCAAGGTCGTTGACGCATAACGCGTCCTGGCTTTTCGACAGGATCGAACGAACAGGTGCTCTGTGCGCCTAGCAATTGATGTCATGGGTGGCGATAAAGGCCCCTGTGCGCTGATTGAAGGGGCTGCCAGGGCCGTTGTTGACCACCCCGGTCTGGAGCTTGTTCTGTTTGGTTCGCGTCAGCAGATCACTGCTGAACTTTTGCGTTTGCCGCGGCCATTGGCTGCGGCAACGTCACGTTTGGCGATCCATGATGTGACCAGTAGCGTGGCCATGACGGCAACGGCGGCCTGGGCGTTGCGCCGCGGGCAGTCGACCAGCATGGCGCAGATGTTGCGCTGTGTGGCGCAGGGAGATGCCCAGGCAGGCGTCAGCGTCGGCAATACGGCGGCGCTGGTGGCGCTAGCGCGTCGCGAACTGGGCATGCTGGACGGCATGTCGCGCCCGGCGATCAGTACGGCCATCCCCGCGCGCCGGGGGCGGCGCTGCTACCTGCTCGATCTGGGCGCGAACGTCGATTCGCCGCCGCATCGTCTGGTGGAATTCGCCCTGATGGGCGCGGCGATGGCTCGCCAAGTCGACCAGATCGAGCGACCACGGGTGGCACTGCTCAACGTTGGTGCCGAGTCGACCAAGGGCAGCCTCAGCGTGCGCGAAGCCGACCGGCTGCTGCGCGAGTCAGCAGCCCGGCTGCCGTTTGCCTACCTTGGCTATGCCGAGGGCGGTGATATCTTTCAGGGCGAGCTGGATGTGATCGTCTGCGATGGCTTTGCCGGCAACGCGGTGCTCAAGGCCAGCGAAGGCCTGGCCGGCATGCTGGTCGAGCGCGTACAGTCAGCCTTTGCCTCACGCTTCAGGGGGCGTCTGGCGAGCTGGATCGCCAGGCCGATATTAACGCATTTAAAACAAGAGCTTGATCCGGTGCGCTACAACGGTGCCAGCTTGCTGGGTCTGCAGGGAATCGTCGTAAAAAGTCACGGTGGTACCCAGGCAGAGGGCTTTTACTATGCCATTCGTCGCGCCATGCAGGAGGTTGACAACAGCCTGCCTGAGCGGCTTGCCAAGCGCTGGGCCTGTTATGGATAGCGTTTTTATAGGTGCAATGGTTACGCCATTGCACCGCACGTTAGCGGGTCATGGCGAGCAGCAGGATGTGCCCACGACCGCGTCTATCGCTCAACTGAGCAAATGCCTACAAGAGCAAAGGTGAACGACATGTCTCAACCCCTTGCCCTCATTTTCCCCGGGCAGGGCTCGCAGCAGCTTGGGATGCTGCGCGAGCTTGCCGAGCGTTACAGCGTCGTGGGAACGACCTTTGAGGAAGCGTCGGATGCGTTAAGCTACGATTTGTGGAAGGTCGTCCAGGAGGGGCCGGAAGCCTCGCTAAACGCGACCGAGTGCACGCAGCCGGCGCTGCTATCCGCCAGCGTGGCCATATGGCGCGTCTGGCAGGAGCTTGAAGGGCCGCGTCCCACGGTGATGGCGGGCCATAGCCTGGGTGAATATAGCGCCATGGTATGCGCGGGCGCGCTGGGGTTTGCCGAGGGCGTCAAGCTGGTTCGCCTGCGCGGCGACGCCATGCAGCAGGCAGTGCCTGCCGGGGAAGGCGGTATGGCCGCTATCCTGGGCCTGGACAATGAAGCCGTTGAAGCGGCCTGCGCTCAGGCGGCGCAGGGCGAGGTGGTGTCGGCCGTCAACTACAATGCGCCGGGACAGGTCGTCATCGCCGGCGGTAAAGCCGCCGTCGAGCGAGCGATGGCGGCCTGTCAGGACGCCGGTGCCAAGCGTGCGATGCCGCTGCCGGTATCCGTTCCGTCGCACTGCGACCTGATGCGCCCGGCGGCAGAGCGTCTGGCGACCGCCATGCAGGACATCAACCTGCGCCCGCCACGCTATACCGTCATTCAGAATGTGGATGCCGAGGCCCACGCCGACGTTGACACGCTGCGCACCCGGCTGATCGAACAGCTTTATCAGCCCGTGCGCTGGACGTCCTGCGTAGAAGCAATGGCGGCGCAGGGGGCGAACGTGTTTATCGAGTGCGGCCCGGGCAAGGTGCTCACCGGCTTGAATAAGCGTATCGTGCGGGGTAGCAAGAGTCTGGCGGTGAACGACCCCGACAGCTTGGATGCCGCACTCGAGCTGGCGCGCGACGCGTTGGCGGATAATGCATGATAAGTGGTGACTTTCCGCTATCCTTGCTTGTTTACATGGCGAAAGGCAGGACCTTATGACCCAAGAACGTAGAGTGGCCCTTGTCACGGGGGCGAGTCGAGGTATTGGCCGGGCAGTGGCGTATGAGCTGAGCCGACAGGGGCGTATCGTCGTCGGTACCGCAACGACAGAGGCGGGCGCCGAAAAAATCGATGCCGCCTTTGCTGAGCAGGGCGTTGAAGGCGCTGGTTTATGCCTCGATGTGACCGACTCGTCGAGCATCGATGAGGTGCTGAAAACTATCGCCGAGCGCTTCGGCGCGCCGACGATACTGGTCAATAATGCCGGTATCACCCGCGATAATTTGCTGATGCGCATGAAGGAAGACGAATGGGATGCGGTGATGGACACCAATCTCAAGTCGGTCTACCGGGTCAGCAAGGCGTGTCTGCGCGGGATGACCAAGGCGCGTTTTGGGCGTATCGTGTCGATCAGTTCGGTAGTGGCGACCATGGGCAACCTGGGCCAGACTAACTATGCGGCGGCCAAGGCCGGCATGGAAGGCTTTAGCCGCGCCTTGGCACGCGAGGTGGCTTCGCGGGCCATTACGGTCAATGCGGTGGCGCCGGGCTTCATTGCCACTGACATGACCGAAGCGCTGCCGGAAGCGCAGCACGAGATGCTGTTGAAGCAGATTCCGCTGGCGCGGCTGGGGTCGGCGGAAGAAATCGCCGCGGCGGTTGGTTTTCTGACCAGTGATGCGGCAGGATACATCACTGGCGAGACGCTGCACGTTAACGGCGGTATGAACATGCGTTGATGGCCTTTGGTCTGGCGGTTGCGTCAGCTTAAGGGCGTCTATAAACTACCCCGCAGCTTTTGGCTTGCGGTTCCCAAATGGCTGGTTATCCAATACGGCTAATGTGAATGACTGGAGTACGTTGATGAGTACTATTGAAGAGCGCGTAAAGAAAGTAGTGGCTGAGCGCCTGAACGTTAAAGAAGAAGATATCCAGAATAGTTCTTCTTTTACCGAAGATCTGGGTGCTGACTCGCTTGACACGGTTGAGCTCGTCATGGCGCTGGAAGAGGAATTCGATACCGAGATTCCGGACGAAGAAGCCGAAAAGATCACTACGGTTCAAGAAGCCATCGACTACGTCAACGCCCATCAGTAAGGGGTAGTTGATGCAGCGAAACCGGGTAGGTGGCTTCATATCTACCCGTATTAAAAAGCCGTCCTTACAAGGGGCGGCTTTTTTGCTTTGCGGTCACACTGAATTTAACGTTCAATCTCCGTTATACTAGCGACAACATTGACGGCAATTACTGACCCGCATCGGGTCGAGTCACCATGAATCCCTGGAGGAAAGTTGATGGCGCGAAGAAGGGTAGTGGTAACTGGGTTAGGCCTGGTGACCCCCGTTGGAAATACGGTTCAAGAGTCGTGGGCCAATATCGTGGCCGGACAAAGCGGTATTGCGCCGATCGAACACTTCGATGCCAGCGGGTTCAACACGCGTTTTGGCGGATCGGTCAAGGATTTCGATATCAGTCCGTATCTGAATCCCAAAGATGCCCGCAAGATGGATCTGTTCATCCAGTACGGGATGGCGGCTGGCGGTCAGGCGGTTCAGGACGCAGGCATCGAGTGCAACGAGGATAACGCCGAGCGTATCGGCGTGGCCATCGGGTCGGGCATCGGCGGTCTGCCAATGATCGAGCACAACCACAACGCGCTGAACAAAGGCGGCGCGCGGCGTATTTCGCCGTTCTTTGTGCCGGGCTCCATCATTAACATGATCTCGGGCAACATGGCGATCCAGCACGGTTTCAAGGGCCCCAACATTGCCATCACTACGGCATGTACCACCGGTACCCATAACATCGGCTACAGCGCGCGCACGATTGCCTACGGTGATGCCGACGTCATGGTATGTGGCGGCGCGGAGATGGCTACCACGCCGCTGGGCCTGGGCGGTTTCTCGGCCGCCCGTGCGCTTTCGACGCGCAACGACGACCCCGAGGCCGCAAGCCGCCCCTGGGACGCCGACCGCGATGGCTTTGTGCTGTCGGATGGCGCGGGGGTGCTGGTGCTTGAAGAGTTTGAGCACGCCAAGGCGCGCGGTGCGACCATCTATGCTGAGCTGGCTGGCTTTGGCATGAGCGACGACGCCTATCACATGACGTCGCCGCCCGAAGACGGCAGCGGGGCCGCCATGTCGATGAGCAACGCCATCAAGGATGCGCAGCTTGATCCTGACAAGGTGGATTATATCAATGCCCACGGCACCTCGACGGCGGCGGGCGATCTGGCCGAAAGCCGCGCCGTCGAAAGTGTTATGGGGCAGGCGGCGCAGCGCGTGGCCGTCAGTTCTACCAAGTCGATGATCGGTCACCTGCTGGGTGCTGCCGGGGCGGTCGAGGCGGTGTTCAGCGTGCTGGCCATTCGCGACCAGGTGGCACCGCCGACGATCAACCTGGACAACCCCCAGGAAGGCTGTCGCCTCGATTATGTGCCGCACACCGCGCGTGATATGCGCATCGATGTAGCCCTGTCGAACTCCTTCGGCTTCGGCGGTACCAACGGTTCGCTGCTGTTCAAAAAGGTGTAGGTCACGATGAGTCAGCCCTGGGTGCCGTTTGATGACCGTGGGCTTTCCTATGGTGACGGTGTTTTTGAAACGATCCTGCTGTGCCAAGGCCGGCCGATGCTCTGGGCGCTTCACGTCAAGCGGCTTCTCGAAGGCTGCCGGCGGTTGGCGATTGATCCGCCCGATGAGTCGGCCCTCGCCGCGACCTGGCAGGCGCCCCCTGGTGGCGAGTGGGAAGTGCTCAAGATCATCGTCACCCGGGGTAGCGGCGGTCGCGGCTATGCGGTGCCCGAGGTGGCGACGCCACGGCTCATGAGCCGCCGCGTTCCGTTTCAGCCCGACCCTTCGGCATGGCGCCAGGGGGTCGGCGTGCGTATCTGTTCGCTGCGCCTGGCCCGGCAACCCTGTCTTGCGGGAATCAAACACCTCAACCGTCTTGAAAACGTGCTGGCTCGCCAGGAATGGCAAACGCCTGCTTACCGGGAAGGTCTGCTGGCTGATAGTCATGACATGGTCGTGGAAGCCACCAGCATGAACCTGTTTTGGCAGCAGGAAGGGCGACTCATGACGCCGGCCTTGGATCAGTGTGGTGTGGCGGGTACGCTGCGTGCTGGCTTGATTGAGGCGCAGCATGTGGTGCCTGCCCAGCTGGCACTGGATGAGCTGGCAGCGGTGAACAGGCTCTGGCTGGCGAATTCCGTCCAGGGCGTATGGCCCATCAGTGCGCTGTGGTCCTCCGAAGGTGCCTGTCTGCGCCGTTGGGAACCGCCGCAAGATGATCCCTTGCAAGCCGTGGCGCATCCGCTACTGGGTTATCCAGCAACCCCTTAACGCATTGAATATCGAGGTCTCATAGTGAAACGCATCTGGGCGGCCATGGCCGTGGTGGTGGTGCTTGGCGTGGCCGGTGTCGCCGGTGGCTATGCCGTTTGGCAGCAAAAGCTCAGCGCCCCTTTGGTGATAGATGAACCGGTGCTTTACCAGGTGCCTTCGGGCGCCGGCTTTAGTCGCGTAATTATGGATCTGGAAGCGCAGGGAGTCATTGATGATAGCTGGGCTTTTTTGCTGCTGATAAAGCTGGCGCCGGACGAGTTGCCGGCGTTGCGCACTGGGGAGTATCGGCTTTCCCCTGGAATGAACGGCAAGGAGCTCATTGCGCTGCTCGGCAGCAACGACGTCGTCACCTACTCGCTGACCTTTCCGGAAGGATGGACCTTTGAGCAGATGCGCGATCGCCTGAATGTCGCGCCCAAGCTTGAGCATCGCACGGCGGACATGAGCGATGAGAAGATCATGGCCCTGCTGGGCCGTGAAGGAACACATCCGGAAGGCTGGTTCTTCCCCGATACCTATCGCTATCACCTGGGCATGAGCGACGTTGATATCCTGCAGCAATCGCTGAGCCGGATGGAGCGGATGCTCGAAGAAGCTTGGGCGGAGCGTGCGGATGATCTGACCATCGACTCGCCTTACGAGGCGTTGATCATGGCCTCGCTGATCGAACGCGAAACCGGCGCGCCCGAGGAGCGGCGCGAAATTGCCGGTGTGTTCAAGCGGCGCATGGAGCGCGGCATGCGACTGCAGACCGATCCGACGGTTATCTACGGCATGGGAGGGCGCTACGAGGGCCAGATCACCTATGCCGATTTGCGCGAGGCAACCGCCTATAATACCTACGTAATTGACGGTCTGCCGCCTACGCCGATTGCCATGCCGGGTGAGGCGTCGCTGGAAGCCGCCGTGAACCCGCTGCCGGGGGACACTCTGTATTTCGTCGCGCGGGGAGACGGCACGCATAAGTTTTCACGCACGCTGCGCGAGCACAACAATGCCGTGAATCGGTATATCCGCAATCGTGACTAACAATGTTAAAGACCCAGAGGCCATGATGACGAAGCGCGGTCGCTTTATCACGCTAGAAGGCGGTGAAGGCGTGGGCAAGTCCACCAACATGCAGTACGTGGTGGCTTGGCTGGAAGCCCAGGGAATCGAGGTGGTCGCCACGCGGGAGCCGGGCGGCACGCCACGGGCGGAAGCGATGCGCCAACTGCTGCTCGACCCGGCCCCCGACGAATGGCTGCACACCGACGCCGAGCTGTTGCTGATGTTCGCCGCGCGAGCCCAGCACCTGGCTGAAAAGATTCTTCCCGCGCTGGCCCGTGGCGCCTGGGTGGTGTGCGATCGCTTTACCGATGCCACCTACGCCTACCAGGGCGGAGGACGCGGGATCCCGGCCGAGCGGATCGAAGCCCTCGAAGCTTTCGTGCAAAAAGGCCTGACACCTGACCTGACGCTGTTGCTGGATATGCCGCCGAGTGCCGCCAAGCAGCGCCTGGAATCACGCCTGCGCGACCAGCATACAACGCGGGATCGCTTCGAGCAGGAGCAGACGGCTTTCTTCCAGGCCGTGCGTGACGCCTATCGGGCCCGGGCGGCGCAGTCCCCCGAGCGGTTTGCACTGATCAACGCCGATCAATCGCTGGCGGCAGTGCAGTCGGATATCCGCGACACCCTGGCCGGACGGGCAACACTATGGCACTGAGCGGTGTGTTGCCCTGGCACCGGTCAACCTGGGCCCAGCTCTGCCGGCTTGCCGATACCGACCGAATGCCGCATGCCCTTCTGTTCAGCGGTGAGCATGGCGTCGGCAAGCAGGCGCTGGCGGACGCGCTCGTAGCGCGCACCCTGTGCGCCGCGCCCGATGAGCAGGCCTGCGGTCAATGCCGCAGCTGTCAGCTGCTAGCCTCCGGCTATCATCCCGATTTGCTGCGCATTGCCCCTGAAGAAGGCAAGCGCCAGATCCGCATTGATACCATCCGCGACGTCAATCGCTTCGTCTCGCAAACGGCGCAGCAGGGCGGCTATCGGGTTATCGTCATTTCGCCCGCCGAAGCCATGAACGTCGCCGCGTCCAATGCGCTGCTGAAGAGTCTTGAAGAGCCGGGTGACAGAACCTTGTTCGTGCTGCTGGCCGATGTGCCCTCGCGGGTGCTGCCGACCATTCGCTCGCGCTGCCAGCAGTGGCCGCTGCCCAGCGTGGCACTGGACGATTGCCTCGGCTGGTTGGCCGAGCAGTTGGCAAGCGATGACGAGGCGCGTTTCTGGTGGCAGGTGTCGGGTGGGCTGCCGCTGAGCGCGGTGGAGCTGGCGGCGCCCGAGGCGCGAGCGCTGCGCCACCAGCTGCATGACTGTTTCGAGCAGCTGGTGCGCGGCGGCGAGCCGGTGGCCGAGGCGGCGCGTCTGGATCGCCAGGCGATCGATGCGATTTTATGGTACGGTATTGCCTGGCTGGAAGACCTTATCAGGCTGGGGCTGTCCGGCACCACGACCTCCCTGCGCAACCCCGATCTGCTGCCGCTTTACCGTCAGGCGGTGAAAAACGCCCGGGTAAGGGACTGGTTCAAACTGCTGGATTATGCCCGCGAGCAGCGTAGGCTGCTTGCCGTCGGTTCGAACCCCAACCCCCAGCTCGTGCTGGAAGCCTGGTTGGTGCGCTGGTCGGCGCTTCTTCGCTCCTAGCGATGCGTCGGGTAACCCGATCGATTGACGAGGTGGTATGGCAACGCAAAAAGCGCTTTCGCTCACGGTGCCGGATGTGCCCACGTTACTGTCCGCCTACATGCCGTTTCTCGACCGCGGTGGCATGTTCATCCCCACGCGTGGCCGCTACGCATTAGGTCAAACGGTTTATTTACTGCTCACGCTGCCTGGTGAAAGCGAACGCCTTTCGCTGAGCGGCGACGTGATCTGGGTATCGCCCGACGGCGTTACCGGGCGCCGCATGCCCGGTATCGGCATCCATTTCAATACCCAGGATTACATGGTACGCGACCGTATTGAAACGCTGCTGGCGGGACAGCTGGACAAGGCCGCCCCTTCCTTTACCCTTTAACGCCCATCCTGAGAGCGACATGTTTGTAGATTCCCATTGCCACCTCGATCGCTTATCCGATGCTACCCACGATGGCAGCCTTGACGTGACCCTTGACGCGGCCCGCGCCGCCGGCGTCAACCAGTTTCTGGCCATTGCGGTGGCGCTCGCTGATATGCCCAAGCTTGCCGAGATTGCCCGGGCGCACGAGGACGTGGTGATTTCGGCCGGCCAGCATCCGCTGCACGACGCCCCTGAAGAACCCAGTGTCGACGCCATTCAGGAAGCCGCCGAGCAGTATGGGGCGGTGGCCATTGGCGAGACGGGCCTTGATTACCATTATGCAGACCGGGTGCCGGCGGCGGTTCAGCACGAGCGTTTCAAGCGCCACCTGATGGCGGCCCGCGAGCTCGAACTACCCGTGGTCGTGCATACCCGCGATGCCAAAGAAGATACGTTGGCATTGCTACGCGAGCACTGCGATCCGCAGGTCGGCGGGGTACTCCACTGCTTTACCGAAGATATCGAGATGGCGCGTGAAGCCGTGCGACTGGGCTTCTATATTTCACTGTCGGGTATCGTCACCTTCAACAGTGCCGAGTCGCTGCGCGAACTGGCTCGCCAGCTGCCCCTCGATCGACTGTTGATCGAAACCGACAGCCCTTATCTGGCGCCGGTGCCGCATCGCGGTAAACCCAATGAGCCCGCCTGGGTGGTCAAGGTCGCTGAATGCATCGCCCAGACGCGGGGTATCAGCGTGGATGAGGTCGCCATGCAGACCACCGCCAATTTCTATCAGCTGTTCCGCGGCGCATTACCTGAGGCCCCTGACGCGGTCAAGCAGGCGCTGGCGGATGCGGGGCTGGTGACAAGCTAGGCGAGGGCGAGGTAACTCCATGAACATAGACCGCTTGCTGGACTATCGGCAGGGTGCCTCCCGTATCCCGCCGCTTGACGACTGGCAGCCTGCGCTATCCGGCGACATGGATCTGCGCATTGATGCCCAGGGTGGCTGGTGGCACGAAGGGCAGCCGTTTGCCCGGGCAAGCGTCGCCCGGTTGCTGTCGTCACTGCTGCGCCGCGATGCCGACGGCTACTGCCTGGTGACGCCCGCAGAGCGTTGGCGCATCCAGGTGGACGATCGGCCCCTGGTCGCCGTGGAAGCCGATTTTTACGACGACGCCTGGTGGCTGACCACCCAGTTTGATGACGTGGTGCGGCTCGATGCTGACCATCCGCTAAGCGTAAGCGAAACACCCCAGGGCGAGTGGGTGCCGGAAATCGCCGTGCGTTTCGGGCTGGCGGCCCGGTTGCATCGCCACGTCTACTATCAGCTTGCCGACGCGGCGTCGCCCCGCGACGCCGACGGCGGGCGCCAGGCGCTGAGTGTTTACAGCGCGGGCCACTGGTTTCCCCTTGGCTATCTCGACGCAGACGAACCGGATGGGGCGACGCCCGGTGAGGCGCCGTGAAGCTCACCGCTGAACAGCAGGCCGTGATTCACCACGCCCAGGGCCACGCCCGTGTGGCGGCGGTTGCCGGCGCCGGTAAAACCACGACCATGGCCGCCCGCGTCCTGCATCTGCTCGCCAGCGATGTACCTCCCAAGCGCATTCTGGTGTTGATGTTCAACCGCTCCGCCAAGGATGATTTCCAGCGCCGGCTGGCCTCCATGGCCCCGGTGGGCCAGTCGCTGCCCGACGTGCGCACTTTTCACTCCCTGGGGCACCGGCTGACGCAAAGCCTGTGTCGCTGGGGGGTTCTGGAGAGCCGACGGCTGCTGTCGGCGGAGTGGCAGCTGGAGCGCCTGCTGCGCCAGGCCAGCCTCAACGTGCTCAGCGACGCCGTGGAACGCCGCGATACCGCGCTGGAGGGCGACCGGCTGGAGGCGTTGGCGCACTTCTGTGGTCTGGTCAAGGCCGAAATGCTTGCCCCCGAGTCGCTTTACCAGCGCCTCAATTACGACCCCGACACCGACTATTTTCCCGCCGCCTTCCACGAAGCCGAGCGCCTTCTGCAATATGAAGGCGTCATGACCTACGCCGACCTGCTTTATAGACCGTTGCTGGCCCTCGAAGCCGACAGCGACTTGCGCCGCCGCGTGGAAGGCTTCCTGGATCATGTGATTATCGACGAATATCAGGACATCAATGCGGCTCAACAGCGTCTGCTGGCGGTGCTGGCCGGTCGCCGTGCCTCGGTCATGGCGGTCGGCGACGCCAACCAATGCATCTACGAGTGGCGCGGCGCACGGCCGGATACCATGCTGGAGAACTTTACCGCCACCTTCGGTGAGGCCACCAATTATCCGCTCTCGACCACCTTTCGCCATGGCCACGCCCTGGCGCTGGCCGCCAACCATGCCATCGCGGCCAACCAGCGCCGACCCGACCAGCTGTGTCTGGCGGCGGCGGACAACCCGGATACGCGCCTGGTGGTGGGCCAGGGCGGACGGCATCTGCTGGACGCGATCATTGACTGGCAGGCCCAGGGCCGTGCGTTAAGCGACGTCAGTCTGTTGGTGCGCAGCTGGGCGTTGTCGGTGCCATTCCAATTGGCGCTGCTGCAGGCCGGTATTCCGTTTCGGCTGGCGCGGGAAGACCGGTTCGTCTTCCGCCTGCCGCTGGTGCAGGCATTGGCGGGCTATCTGAAGCTCTCTCGCCGACCGGCATTGCTGCAGGACCCCGAGCAGTTGACCCTGTTGCTTGCCCAGCCGACGCCTTTCGTGGCCCGCGAGCGCCTGCAGCGCCTGGCCCAGCAGCTTGCCAGCCGCCAGGCATGGCCGGAAAGTCACGACCCGGTGATCAGCGACTTGAAACCCATCCAGCGCCGTACGCTGAAAAAACGCTGGGCCTTGCTGTGCGAACTGCCACAGCTGAGCGCCTGGCCACCCGCCAAGCTGCTGCAGCACGTGGTCGACACCATCGAGGCCGAGAAAACCCTGAAGCGCGCCGCCGCGCGGCGTGATAAAGGCGAGGAGGACGTACGCCTGCTGGACGTTTTGATCGAGCAGGCGCAAAGCGTCGAAGACCCGGATGCGTTCATCGAGTTGCTCGAGCGTCCCGTGGAAAACCAGGCGGCGGGGGTGTTGATCAGCACCGTCCATGGTGCAAAAGGGCTGGAATGGCCGTTTGTCGCCGTTGCAGGGGTCAACGAAGAAGATTTTCCTTATTACAGCCGCGACAACCCGCTCACTGACGACCGGCTTGAAGAGGAGCGGCGGCTGTTCTACGTGGCCATCACACGCTCGAAAGAGCAACTGCTGGTACTGCACGACGGCGGCTCGCATCGGCCCAGTCGCTTCATTGCCGAAAGCGCCTGGCAGGACAGCATGCAGGTGGCCGCGTCCCTGACCCACACCAATCCATCAGCCACCCAGGTGACGGTAACCGCACCGGCGCTGGTGCAACGCTACCTGACCCAGCTGGGGCGCGACGATATCGTGCTGTCAGCCCCTGAGGTTCAAGAAGCCAGGGCGACGTATGCCGGGAGTGCTTTCTACCCAGGGCAGCGGCTGCATCATGCCGTGTTCGGTGAGGGCGAAGTGGCGACGGTGGAAGGCAACCCCAGTGATCCGGTCATCGACGTGCGCTTTGACCAGGCGGGCCGCCGACGGCTGATTGCCAGCCGTGCGCCCATCGAACGATTGGCCTGAGCACAACATAATCCCCCCCGCGCCAGAAGGCAGGCGCGGGGGCGGGCTGCAGACAGTGTTGCCTGACGTCGGGGCTACATGTTCGGGTAGTTCGGCCCGCCGCCGCCTTCCGGCGCTACCCAGGTAATGTTCTGGGCGGGGTCTTTGATGTCGCAGGTCTTGCAGTGGACGCAGTTCTGGAAGTTGATCTGAAAGCGCGGCTCACCCTTGTCGTCCTCGACCACTTCATACACTCCCGCCGGACAATAGCGCTGAGCGGGTTCTGCGTATTTGGGCAGGTTGTGGCGAATCGGCAGGTCGGGATCATCCAGGCGCAAGTGGCACGGCTGATCTTCCTCGTGGTTGGTGTTGGACAGGAACACCGACGACGGCTTGTCGAAGGATAGCTTGCCGTCGGGTTTGGGGTAGTCGATCCTGTCAAATTCGGCGGCGGGCCTGAGGGCGCCGTGATCGGTGGTCGTGTCATGGACGTTGGGCAGCTTGTTACCCAGCAGCTGGTTGGCAAAGTTGTATGCGCCGCCGCCCACGGTGCCGTATTTGTGGATGGCCGGCCCAAAGCTGGCGTTATCCTTAAGTTCTTGATAGGCCCAGCTGGCTTCCCATTTGGCGGTGAAGCTAGCGAGTTCCTGGGCGCCTTCGTCGCCGCCTTTGAGTGCCTCGAACACGCTCTCGGCAGCCACCATGCCCGACTTCATGGCCGTGTGCAGGCCCTTGATCTTGGCAAAGTTGAGCGTGCCGGCGTCGCAGCCAATCAGCAGGCCACCCGGGAAGGTCATTTTCGGCAGGCAGTTGAAGCCGCCTTTGGTGAGTGCCCGTGCCCCGTAGGCGACGCGCTTGCCGCCTTCGAGATACTGGCTGAGCACCGGATGATGCTTCATCCGCTGGAACTCGTCGAACGGCGAGAGCCATGGGTTCTGGTAGCTGAGATCCATGATCAGCCCGACCACCACCTGCTGGTTCTCAGCGTGGTAGAGAAACCAGCCGCCGTGGGTGTGTTTGTCCAGCGGCCAGCCCGACCCGTGCAGCACCACGCCGGGTTCGTGCTTGTCGGCGGGTACGTCCCACAGCTCTTTCAGGCCGATGCCGTAGTGTTGCGGGTCGCGACCGGCGTCAAGCGAGAATTCCTCGATCAGATGCTTGCCAATGTGGCCGCGAGCGCCTTCGGCAAACAGGGTATATTTGGCGCGTAGCTCCATGCCCGGCATATGGCCGTCTTTGGGAGAGCCGTCAGCGGCAACGCCCATGTCGCCGATCAGGATGCCGCGCACCGCGCCGTCTTCAACGATGGCTTCCTGGGCGGCAAATCCGGGAAATATCTCGACCCCTAGCGCCTCCGCCTGTTCCGCTAGCCAGCGGCACAGGTTGCCCGCGCTGATCACGTAGCGGGTCAGGTCGCCGCCGGTATTGTGCATGCTCTTGGGCACCAGGGCGTTGGGCAGCTTCTGCGCCTTGTCGGCATCTTTCAGCAGATAGACATCGTCGCGGATCGCGGGGGTGTTGAGCGGCGCGCCGCGTTCTTCCCAGTCGGGGAACAGCTCGTTGAGCGCGCGGGGCTCGAAGACCGCGCCGGAGAGAATATGCGCGCCGACCTCCGAGCCTTTTTCAACCACGCAGACGGTCAGTTCGTGTTCCGCCTCATTGGCCTGCTGCATCAGGCGGCAGGCCGCAGCCAGTCCCGATGGGCCTGCGCCGACGATGACCACGTCAAAGTCCATCACATCGCGTTCAACGTTATCCACCTGGTTGTCTCCTTATTCTCATAAGCGCTGTGCCTTATAAAAACACGGCCTTAATTTTAAACGGTCGTTTGCTTCTGGTTGTTTCTCATAATAGGCATAATACCTGTGTCAGGTCACGTCTACGATGCCAAATGGCAATTTCGCCCGCTGCCGTGGGCCCAGACGCCGTCTATGGCGCTTGGGCGTTCGACCAAGGCGACAAGCAGCCCCTATTGTTACAGGCAGGCTGGCTGTGGCAGATTAGTAACGTTTTTTATTTGCACGCCTAACAAACGCTTGAATGAATTTTGGCGGCCCGCCTACCGGAAGGTCGCAACGTGATACCAACCATTTATTCAGGGTGCCTGCCAGATAGGTGCCATCCCGGGTTAACGGCTTCATCACTACTAGCCAAGCGAGGAACCTATGAAAGTACTTGTCGCGGTCAAACGCGTCATCGACTACAACGTCAAAATCCGTGTCAAGGCGGATCATTCGGATGTCGATCTCACCAACGTCAAGATGGCCATGAACCCGTTCTGCGAAATTGCCGTGGAAGAAGCGGTTCGCCTGAAAGAAAAGGGCGTGGCGACGGAAATCGTGGTGGTCACCGTAGGCCCCAAGGCCGCCCAGGAGCAGCTGCGCACCGCGCTGGCGCTGGGTGCCGATCGTGCTATTCATGTTGAAACCGACGAGCGGGCCGAATCGCTGGCCGTTGCCAAGCTGCTGGCCAAGGTGGTCGATGAGGAGCAGCCGGGCATGGTCATCCTCGGCAAGCAGGCCATCGATACCGACAATAACCAGACCGGCCAGATGCTTGCGGCGCTGACCAACCTGCCGCAGGGCACCTTTGCGTCAGAGGTCGCGGTAGACGACGATAAGGTTCATGTGACTCGGGAAATTGACGGCGGCCTGCAAACCGTTGCGTTGACCCTGCCGGCGATTGTCACCACCGACCTGCGCCTCAACGAGCCGCGCTACGCCAAGCTGCCGGATATCATGAAGGCCAAGAAGAAGCCGATGGACGTCAAGACCCCCGCCGATTACGGCATCGAGGTCGCCTCCAGGGTCAGTCTGCTCAAGGTAGAATCCCCCGCCGAGCGCAAGGGCGGTGTCAAGGTCGCCTCGGTCGATGAGCTGATCGACAAACTGAAAAACGAAGCCAAAGTTCTTTAAGGTCGGTTCTTTAAAACCAGTACTTTAAGATAAGCGCTTTGAAAGGAGCTGATTTTATGAGCATTTTGGTACTTGCTGATGTACACGAAGGTCAATTGGCTGGCGCTACCGCCCATGTGGTGGCTGCGGCTAAAGCGATCGGGGGCGACATCGATGTGCTGGTTGCCGGAGAAGGCGTTCAAGCCGCGGCCGAGGAGGCCGCCAAGCTTGACGGGGTGACGAAGGTGCGTGTGGCGGATAACGCCGTTTACGCCCACCAGCTCGCCGAGCCAATGGGCGGACTGCTGGTCGAACTTGCCGATGATTACACTCACGTGCTGGCCAGTGCTTCCACCACCGGCAAGAACGTCCTGCCGCGACTGGCGGCCCTGAAGGACGTTAGCCAGCTTTCCGACGTGCTGGCCGTGGATAGCGCCGATACCTTCAAGCGCCCGATCTATGCCGGTAACGCCATTGCCACGGTGAAAAGCGACGATACGCTCAAAGTGATCACCGTGCGCACCACCGGCTTCGATGCCGTCAGCGAGAGCGGGAGCGCACCGATTGAAGCCGTCGACGTGGTGGTTGAAAACAGCCAGTCCCGCTTCGTCAAGGAAGAACTGGCCCAGTCGGATCGCCCGGAGCTGGGCGGCGCCAAGGTGGTGGTTTCCGGCGGCCGTGGCATGGGCAACGGCGAGAACTTCAAGCTGCTCGACGGCATCGCCGACAAGCTGGGTGCGGCAATCGGCGCCTCGCGCGCGGCAGTGGACGCAGGCTTCGTGCCCAACGATATGCAGGTCGGCCAGACTGGCAAGATCGTGGCGCCTGAGCTGTATATCGCCGTGGGGATTTCCGGTGCCATTCAGCACTTGGCGGGCATGAAGGACTCAAAGGTGATTGTCGCCATCAACAAGGATGACGAAGCACCCATCTTTCAGGTGGCCGACTACGGCCTGGTGGGCGACCTGTTCGAGATCCTGCCAGAGCTGGAAAGTAAGCTGTAACCATCTGAAATAACGAAATTAAAAGCCGGCTTCATGTGAAGTCGGCTTTTTTATATGAGCTGGGTTAGATAAACTGTCATTAGTTGACTAAAATACTGGGGCAAAAGCGAAATCAGCCCCTTGCGGTTGAAAAAGCAATGAGGTGACCATACGTAGTTATTGAAACCGGATATTGCTGAACGCAAAGAAAGCCACTGAAAGGAGATGATCAATATGGCACATACACTTCCAGAGTTACCCTACGCGTACGATGCGCTAGAACCGCACATTGATGCGATGACCATGGAGATCCACCATTCTCGTCACCACAACACCTACGTCACCAACCTGAATGCCGCGCTGGAAGGCACAGGTCTCGAAGACGTGCCGGTGGAAGAGCTGGTAGCCAACCTAGATCGCGTTCCGGACGATAAGCGTCAGCCGGTGATCAACAACGGCGGCGGCCATGCCAACCACTCCATGTTCTGGCAAATGATGTCGCCAAACGGCGGCGGTCAGCCACAGGGTGGCATTGCCAAGGCAATTGACGCTGAACTGGGCGGTTTTGAAGCCTTTCAGGATGCCTTCAAGAAAGCCGCGCTGGGTCGCTTCGGCAGCGGCTGGGCCTGGCTCTCCGTGACCCCCGAGAAGAAACTGGTCGTTGAAAACACCCTGAACCAGGACAGCCCGCTGATGCACGGCAACACGCCAGTGCTGGGTCTGGACGTCTGGGAACATGCGTACTACCTCAAGTACCAGAACAAGCGTCCCGACTACGTGTCCGCTTTCTTCAACGTCGTCAACTGGGAAGACGTTGAACGTCGTTACCAGGCCGCCGTTGCCTAACGTCCTGATGCGCCAGGTATGACGTCAATTCATGGCGTCTGCTAGCCGAAAACCGCCCACTGCCGAGTGGGCGGTTTTTTTTATGGTATGCGGCCACGTACTGAATACAGTTGGGCGTTAGCTGTCAATATCCTGTGGATGAAAAATACCACATATGCGCGAATTGATTTTCTATCGTCCCATATGTAGTATGCCTTGTATCTTCTAGCGAGGTCGGGCACAAGATATGTCCTACCCGAAAAATGCCGCGATGAAAAGGGTATAAGCCATGGAAATCCAGATTTACAGCAAGCCGTCCTGTGTTCAATGCACCGCTACCTATCGCGCGCTGGACAAGCAGGGACTTGAATACACCGTGATCGATATCACGGCTGAGTCGGGCGCTCAGGAAGAGGTGGAAGCGCTGGGATATCGCCAGCTCCCCGTGGTCGTCGCCGGTGAGGATCACTGGTCGGGCTTCCGTCCAGATCGCATTCAAGCCCTGGCGTAAGTCACTCATGCTGGCAAATGGACACGCGTCCTCCATGGTCGGCAACCTTGTGTACTTTTCCACCAAGTCAGGCAATACCCATCGGTTCATTGAGAAACTGGGGCTGGCCGCCCAGCGATTGCCGCTCGATCGCGACGCCCCCTTGTTGCAGGTAGACCACCCCTACATCCTGGTCACTCCCACCTACGGAGGTGGTCAGGCAAAAGGGGCTGTGCCAGGCCAGGTGATCCGGTTTCTTAATGACGAACACAATCGCCACCTGATACGCGGGGTGATTGCAGCGGGTAACACCAATTTTGGCGATGCGTTCGGTTTGGCGGGCCGCATTATTGCGGAAAAGTGCCACGTGCCGTTGCTTTATCGATTCGAACTGTTTGGCACCGACGAAGACGTCGCCAAGGTTCGCGAAGGAGTAGAAGAGTTTTGGAAACGACAACCTTAGCCTCGAAAGACGTAGCTGAAACGAAACGGCCTGCGGCGGCAAGCGACGGTCGCACCATGGATTACCATGCGCTGAACGCCATGCTGAATCTTTACGGTGCCAACGGTGAGCTACAGCTGGATAAAGACCGCGAAGCCGCACGTCAGTACTTCCTGCAGCACGTCAATCAGAACACCGTGTTTTTCCACTCCCTCGAAGAGAAGCTCGATTACCTGGTCGAGGAGCAGTATTACGAAGCGGGGACGCTCGAGCAGTATGACGTCGCCTTCGTGAAGGCGCTGTTTGAGCAGGCGTATGCCTACAAATTCCGGTTCCCGAGTTTTCTGGGCGCCTTCAAGTATTACACCAGCTACACGCTGAAGACGTTTGATGGCAAGCGCTACCTGGAGCGCTACGAAGACCGCGTCTGCATGGTCGCGCTTTCGTTGGCGCGGGGTAACGAAACGCTTGCCAAATCGCTGGTCGATGAAATCATCAGCGGTCGTTTCCAGCCGGCAACGCCGACCTTCCTGAACTGTGGCAAACAGCAGCGCGGCGAGCTGGTGTCTTGCTTCCTGCTGCGCATCGAAGACAACATGGAGTCGATTGGCCGTTCCATCAATTCGGCGCTGCAGCTTTCCAAGCGTGGCGGCGGCGTTGCCTTCCTGCTCAGCAATATTCGCGAGTCGGGCGCCCCGATCAAGCGTATTGAAAACCAGTCATCGGGAATCATCCCGATCATGAAGCTGCTCGAGGATGCGTTTTCCTACGCCAATCAGCTTGGGGCGCGCCAGGGTGCTGGTGCCGTGTACCTGAACGCTCACCATCCGGATATCCTGCGTTTCCTGGATACCAAGCGCGAAAACGCCGACGAGAAAATCCGTATCAAGACCCTCTCGCTGGGGGTGACGATTCCCGATATCACCTTTGAGCTGGCCAAGCGCAACGAGGACATGTACCTGTTCTCGCCCTATGACGTCGAGCGGGTCTACGGCGTGCCCTTCGGTGATATCAGCGTAACCGAGAAGTATCACGAAATGGTGGCGGACGCGCGTATCCGCAAGCAGAAAATCAACGCGCGTGCCTTCTTCCAGACTCTGGCCGAGCTGCAGTTCGAGTCCGGCTATCCGTACATCATGTTCGAAGATACGGTGAACCGCGCCAATCCCATCGCGGGCCGGATCAACATGAGCAACCTGTGCTCGGAAATCCTTCAGGTGAACACGCCGACGGATTACGACGAAGACCTCGGCTATCGGCATATCGGCCAGGATATCTCCTGCAACCTGGGGTCCATGAACATCGCCAAGGTGATGGACTCGGGCGACATTGGCACCAGCGTCGACGTGGCCATTCGCGGGCTCACCGCGGTATCGGAAATGAGCAACCTGAGCAGCGTGCCCTCCATTGCGGAAGGTAATGCCAAGTCTCGGGCGATCGGTCTTGGGCAGATGAACCTGCACGGTTTCCTGGCCCGTGAGCATATCTATTACGGTTCCGATGAAGGCCTTGACTTTACCAATCTGTATTTCTATTGCATCGCCTATCACGCGCTGAGGGCGTCAAACCGGCTGGCGATCGAGCACGGTGACACCTTTGCGGGCTTTGCCGACTCTACCTACGCGTCGGGTGAATTCTTCGACCAGTACACTGACCAGGCCTGGGAACCGCGTACCGAAAAAGTGCGTGGACTGTTTGAGCGCAGCGGTATTGCCTTGCCCACCCAGCAGGACTGGCAGGAACTGAAAACCAGCGTCATGGCGCATGGGCTATATAACCGGAACCTGCAGGCCGTGCCGCCGACGGGGTCGATTTCCTACATCAATCACTCGACGTCCAGTATTCACCCGGTCGCGGCCAAGATCGAGATCCGCAAGGAAGGCAAGCTGGGGCGGGTTTACTACCCGGCACCGTTCCTCAACGAAGCCAATTTCGATTACTTCCAGGACGCCTATGAAATTGGTCCTGAAAAGATTATCGACACCTACGCCGAGGCGTCCAAGCACGTCGACCAGGGCCTGTCGCTGACGCTGTTCTTCCCGGATACCGCCACCACGCGGGATATCAACAAGGCGCAGATTTACGCCTGGCGGAAGGGCATCAAGACCCTCTATTACATCCGCCTGCGCCAGAGCGCGCTGGAAGGCACAGAGGTTGAAGGCTGCGTATCCTGCACGCTTTAAGCGCCCGACGACTTTCAAGAGAGTGACGATATGAACATGATGCAACGTTTATCGCGGGTCGATGCGATTAACTGGAACCGTCTGCAAGACGATAAAGATCTCGAAGTGTGGAACCGTTTGACCAGCAACTTCTGGCTGCCGGAAAAAGTCCCGTTGTCCAACGATATCCAGTCGTGGAATACGCTGACGGATAAAGAGAAACAGCTGACCATTCGCGTGTTCACCGGCTTGACGCTGCTGGATACCATCCAGAGCAGTGTCGGCGCACCGGTACTCATGGAAGACGCGCGCACGCCCCACGAAGAGGCGGTCTACACTAATATCGCCTTTATGGAATCGGTTCATGCGCGCTCCTACAGCTCGATTTTCTCGACGCTGTGCACCACCCGGGATGTCGACGATGCCTTTCGCTGGAGTGAAGAAAATCCGACGCTGCAGGCCAAATCCGAGTTGATCCTGGGGCGCTACCGGTCTGACGACCCGTTGATGCGCAAGGTCGCCAGTGTCTTCCTGGAGTCGTTCCTGTTCTACTCCGGCTTCTATCTGCCGATGTACTGGTCAAGCCACGCCAAACTGACCAACACGGCGGATCTGATCCGCCTGATCATCCGCGACGAAGCAGTGCACGGCTATTACATCGGCTACAAGTTCCAGCAGGATTTGGCCGAGGCAACGCCAGAGCGCCAGCAGGAGGTCAAGGACTACGCCTACGAGCTGCTGCTCGAGCTGTACGACAACGAAGTCCGCTATACCGAGTCGCTGTACGACGAGGTAGGGCTGACCGAAGACGTCAAGAAGTTCCTTCACTACAATGCCAACAAGGCGCTGATGAACCTCGGTTTCGAGCCCCTTTTCCCCAGCAGCGAAACGGATGTCGACCCGACGATCATGGCGGCACTATCGCCCAACGCCGACGAAAACCATGACTTCTTCTCAGGCTCGGGGTCTTCCTACGTGATCGGCAAGGCGGTCGCCACCGAAGATGACGACTGGGCATTCTAGTCAGCGCTGGATAATGTAATCTGCTGGAAGACGGGAGCCCTTGAGGCTCCCGTTCTGGTTTGTAGCCGGCTAAAATTATTTGAACGCTAATGATAAATATTGTCATTTATTTTGTGGATGGTAGGCTATGCGCATCCAGAAGAAACGCAAATCGTTCTTATATTTGATAAGTCCTATATAGAGGCAGATAGCTGCCCGCAATCAGTGACGGAGAGTCGATGTGCTGAACAAGCCTTTCTTTGCCCTTGGGGGCTGCTGGCTGGCGTGTCTGCTAGCCAGCAGTTCGCTAATGGCAAGTGACGAGATGCTCGAGCAGGCCAGTCAAGGTATTGATGCCCAGCAGCTTCAAGCCGAACTTCAAGAGCAGATAGATAGCGCCGATGAACAGACCCGGGCGGCGCTTCAAGAGCTGCGCGAGCTTGAGCGCGATACGCGCCAGCTTGAATCGCAAAATGCTTCGCTGACGGGCCGTTTGGCCGAGGAAGCCGAGCGGCAGGCGCGACTGACCGCCGCGCTGGACACCCTGGCCGACACCCGCGCCGCGCTGCCGGACATCGAGCAGAGCATGCAAGCTCAGCTTACCCAATGGATCGAACGCGATCTGCCGTTTCTTAAAGAGCAGCGGCTGGCCCGGATTGAAACCTTGCAAAACGACCAGGGGGCGGAGCCCGCCGAGCAGATTGAAAGCATGCTCGATATCTGGCGCACGGAGCTGGATTACGGCCGAGAAATGGATACCTGGCGGGGGCGTTTGCGCTTGGCCGATGATCAGCAGCTGGAAGTGGACTTCCTGCGCATCGGGCGTATCGGCTTCTACTACCTGACGCCCGATGGGCGCCAGGGCGGCGTATGGAATGCCGAGGACGGCGAGTGGCAGTCGCTGAGTGCCGAACACCTTCAGGCGGTGCGTGACGGGCTGCGGATAGCGGAAGACCAGCGGGCGCCGGATATCCTGACGCTGCCGCTATCCATTACCGTATCGGCCGACCAAGGAGAGCAGCCATGATGCGCGATCTCAAGAAATGCCACCGTTATGTGATGGTAGCGCTGCTGATGGGGCTGACCAGCCTGAGCCCGTTGACAAGCGCGCAGTCGCAGGAGACAACCTCGCTGCGAGAGGCCCGCGAGGCCGCTGAAATTCGTGACCAGCAGCGCCTGATCGAGCTGCTGGACGACCAGGCAGCGCTTGAAGAGGCACTGGAGCAGGCGCGGGATCGCCAGCAAACCGCCCAGGCGCGTCACGATGCCTTGCAGGCACAGGACGCCGCGCAGTCGGTCGAGGCGGAGCGCCTGGCGGCGCGTCAGTCAGAGCAGGGCGAAGCGCTAAGCAATCTGCTGGATGCCCTCAACCAGCATAGTAACGAGGTGCGTAACGCACTGGGTGAAGATAGCTGGCTGACCTTGAATGAAGACGTGTTGCCGCCAAGGCTGAGTGACGTCAACGTGCTCGAGCGGGAAGTGCTGGAAGACGTGGTCGACAGGCTCGCCACATTGACGCGCAACACCGGCAATGCGGAGCGGCTTGAACGTCCCGTGGCCGATGCCAATGGCGAAATTGCGCCTCAGACCGTCGTGCGGCTGGGGGATTTTGCAGCGTTTACCAGCACCGATTTACTGCGCCAGGACGATGATGGGCATCTGACGGTGCTGCCCCGGACGCCCGGGGAAATAGCTGATTATCTGGCCGCTTATCATCAGGGCGAGACGCGCGTGATGGCCATGGACCCAACCCGAGGTAGCGTGATCGATGCCCTGGCGCAGCGTCCTACTCTGATGGAGCGTTTCCATCAAGGCGGGTACGTCGGCTATGTGGTCATTGCCTTGGGGGGCGTCGGTCTACTGGTCGCTTTGCTGCAATACCTGTATCTGCTGGCTACCAGCCAGCGGGTGAACCGCCAGCTCAAAAGCCCCGATCAACTCACGGATCATAATCCGCTTGGGCGTGTGCTGCTGCGCTTTGAAGGAATGGATAAGCATCAGACGCCGGAAGCACTGGAAGCACGCCTGGATGAGGCAGTGCTCGCCGAGCTGCCCCGTCTGGAACGGGGGCAGCCGATTGTCAAGCTGCTGGCGGCCATCGCGCCCTTGCTGGGGCTGTTGGGCACGGTCACCGGCATGATCGTGACCTTCCAGGCGATCACGGTGTTTGGCACCGGCGACCCACAGCTAATGGCGGGTGGGATCAGCCAGGCGCTGGTGACGACCGTCCTTGGCCTGATTACCGCCGTGCCGCTGCTGTTCGCGCAGACGGCGCTGTCAAGCCGCAGTCGCCACCTCACTCATGTCATTGAAGGTCGGGCAAGTGCCGCGCTGGCCGACCATCTGGAAGCGCAACAGCCTTCCCAAGACGCGTCGGTGAGCTGATATGGTGACCGTTCCCCTTTGGCTCGAACCCGTCGAAAGGCTCATGAGTGCGGGCGGCGTGGTGCTGGTCGTGCTGGCCGTTGTGGCGTTGCTGGTATTTGGCATGGCCATTGAGCGCTTCTGGTTCTACCGCATGACCTGGCGGCGAGCGCGCCGCCAGCTTGTCAATCGCTGGGCCAGGCGAGATGACCATCATAGCTGGAGTGCTCGCACGCTGCGCAACGTCTGGACGGAGGACCTTGTGATCCGTCTGCGCCGTCCGCTGCCCTGGTTGAAGCTGCTGGTGGCGTTATGCCCGCTGTTTGGCTTGCTGGGTACCGTGACGGGCATGATCGGCGTGTTCGACAGTCTGTCGCTGAGTGATACACACCAGGCCCGGGCAATGGCCGATGGCGTGGCAAGGGCAACGTTGCCGACGTTGACCGGCATGGCAATTGCCGTGGTCGGGCTTTTATTCATCAGTCGCCTGGAACACATTATTCGGCGCGAGGATCAGCGGTTGCACGACCGGATGGCGCGGGCAGTGGAGGAAAATGATGCGTAGACGACGTTCGATGGGCAGCGCTGACGAAAATACCGAGGTGAACCTCACGCCGATGCTGGACGTGGTGTTCATCATGCTGATTTTCTTTATCGTCACAACCAGTTTTATTAAGGAAAGCGGGATTGAAATCAACCGACCGGAGTCGAGTGACGCAAGCCCCAGGCCCGATGCCCAGGTATTGGTTGCGCTTTCGCCCGAAGGGGCGGTATGGGTGGATGGTCGCGCGATCGACGCCCACCGGGTGGGCGAAGAAGTCGCCGGGATGATCAGCGAGGATGGCTCGGTCGTCATCCAGGCGGATCGCGAGTCGACGACCGGACTGCTGATTGAAGTGATGGACCGTCTTGAACAGGCCGGCGTGGACCAGGTGGCGGTGGCGGCTAACCGGAGCGGCCAATGATACGCCAGGCATTATCCATGGTGAGTGGTGGGGTGTTGGCGATTGGACTGTTTTGGCTGTTGGCGCTGCTGGTCGCGCCGCCGGACGACCAGGTGGAACCACCAGAGCAGACGGTCTCGATGAACATGGTGGAAGCCCCCGAAGTAGCCCCGCAAGAAGAGGCACCACCCCCGAAAGCTGAACAGGCACCCACGCCTCCGTCACAGCCGATGCCGGCGCCCGAGCCGCCCCCGGTGGCCGACAGCACCATTGCCTTGCCGGAGATTGATCTACCCGAGCCGCCCGACGAGCCGGTGGAGATGGAGAGTGAATTGCCGGAATTGACCGAGGCGACGCCCGAGCCGGAACCCGAGCCGCCGCCAGAACCGGAACCGGCGCCTGAACCAACGCCGCAGCCCGAGCCCGTTGCTCAGCCAAGTGAAACCGAGCCTTCCGATGCCGAGCGCGAGGCAGCGCCAGAAGCGCCGCAGGAAGTGTCGGATGAACCGGTCAATGTCGGTCAGGCCGCGCCGACCAGCCGGGTCAATCCGACGTACCCTGCTCGCGCTCAGCGTCGCGGCATGGAGGGGTTTGTTGAGGTATCGTTTACCATTCGTCGTGACGGCAGCGTTGATGGCTCTTCGATTCGCATTACGGATGCCCAGCCACGCCGGGTGTTTGACGATGCGGCCCGCGATGCGATTGCGCAGTGGCAGTTCGAGCCTAGCGATCGGTTGCGCAACGCGACTCAGCGGATCGAGTTTCAGCTGCGCTAACGACTTTATGAGGTATGACCATGCGTGTATGGGGGTGCATCTGTTTAATCGGCTTGTGGGCATCGTTTGCCAACGCCAGCCCGGCGCTTCCCGGCGATATCATTGGCGACCTGAACCGCTTGCAAACGCAACTACGCGACGCGCAATACGCAAGCGTGGTCTCCCGGGCCACCCAGCAAGCCACCCGCCTGCAAACGGGTAATGCGGCTGACCGCTGGGCCAGCGCGCTGTATCAGCAGCTTGCCGCTAACGCACTGGCGCACCAGGGCCAGCCGGGTGATGCCGCAAATCGCTTGGTGCAAGCGCGTGAACTGGCCGCAGGCGAGCAAGCCCAGGTGGCCCGCTGGCTGCGCGAAGAAGTGTCGTTGCGCCACGCGGCGGGGCAAACGACGCAGGCCAGCGACTTACTTGCCGAGTGGCTCGAGTCCCAGGGCGCCGGTGCCCCTGCCGAGGATTACTGGAAACTGACCCGTTGGCTCGCCGACGACCAGCGTTGGCAGGAAGCGGCGGAGTGGCTTGAACGTAGCCTGAACCAAACCGCCGAGCCTGATGCTACCCAGCGCAGGTTGGCGCTGGTTGTCTATCAGCGCACCCAGCAAACCGATCAGGCGCTTGACCTGTTGCTGGGCGGGCTTGATGAAGGCAGCGATGGGGCTCACTGGCGCCAAGCTGCCGGGCTCGCTCAGCAGTCCGGTCAGCCTGGTATTGCCGCGGCGCTGTGGGATACCGCCTGGAAGCTGGGCAGGCTGGATGAAGACGGTGACCGCTGGCAATTGATACACCTGCACATGGCGGGGGGAACGCCCGCCCGGGCCGCCGAGTATCTTGAGACATGGCTTGAATCGGGCGACATCGTACGGGATGAGACCTCGCTCCGCCTGTTGGCGAACGCATGGCATCAAGCCCGCGATAGGACTCAGGCGCTTGATGCCTGGCAGGCGTTAGCGACACTGAGCAAAGAGGGCAGCGACTGGCGTCAGTATGGTCAGCTCGCTTTTGCCTGGGGGCAGGATGAACGTGCCGAGAAGGCGCTGTCGCGTGCCCAGTCGCTGGGCGATGACCAGGCGGGTGAATGGCTGGCGACGCTTGAGCAGTCACCGCGCTATTCACTATAAAGCTGGCTGCGGCGGTTATTCAGCCGGCGTCAGCGTGAGCGAAAAGTCGCTCCAGGTAGGCGCGTGGTCAGACGGGCGCTGCATGCCGCGCAGCACGTAGTCGATCCCGGCGTCGCTGACACAGTCGGCGAGCGGCTGGGTGACCAGAATATAGTCGATGCGTAGACCGCGTTTGGGGTCGCGGTCAAAGCCCTTGGAGCGGTAGTCGAACCAGCTAAACCACTCGTTGTTCGTCGGGTGGCAAAGCCGATAGCTGTCGTGCATTCCCCAGGCCTTGATGCCCGCGAGCCATTCGCGCTCGATGGGCTGGAAGCTGGTCTTGCCTTCGCGTAGCCAGCGCTTGCGGTTGGCGTCGCCGATGCCGATATCCTGGTCTTCCGGCGAGATGTTGAAGTCCCCCATCACCGCGACGCGTTCATCAGGGCGGTGTTGCTCATCGAGCAGGCGTGCCAACTGCTGATAAAAGCGGGTCTTGTGTGGAAACTTGGCGGGGTGCGCGACATTTTCGCCCTGGGGAAAATAGCCGTTCCACACGGTGACGGGTTGACCGTCGTCGGCCAGGAGCCTGACGCCGATCATGCGTCGCTGGGCGTCTTCCTCGTCGTCGGGAAAGCCGTAATACACCGCTTCCGGCGTCTGCTTGCAGAGCAGCGCGACGCCGTAGTGGCCTTTCTGGCCGAAGTAGAAGACGTGATAGCCCATGGCTTCTACATCGGCGAGGGGAAACTCGCTGTCCTGCACCTTGGTTTCCTGGAGGCCGATGACATCGGGCCTGTGCGTCTCGATCAGCGCCTGCAGCTGATGAAGCCGCGCACGAATGCCGTTGATGTTAAAGGACACAAGACGCATCACGAGCGGTCTCCGGGGTTATCCGTGTCTTTATCGGGGTGAATGGCGATGTCCTGGCCGCTTTGCTGACGGGCCAGTTTGCGCACCGCCTGGAGTTTGCGCTGCTGCTGTTTTTTTGCCACAAAACGGCGTGATGATGTCACCTGATCAGGGTTATCATGGCGCCACTTTTTATAGTCTTTACGCCGACCGGTACGGATGGTTACTTTATCCGCCAGCGAACGGGTCTTTTTTTTACGCGTCATATCGCGCTCCTTGGTTCAGATAGGGACGTATTCTAACAGCCTAGTGACCTCCTTCGACAGCAGGGCGCGCTCTTATTGCCAAGCCCTGTTACAATGCGCGCGTCAAGATGCCTAACATCCACAGCAATGGACAGATACATAGCCTATGAGCGAGTCGGAACAGACCACAGCGTCGGCCCAGAACCGCAAGCCTAAACGTCGCCGTCGGAAACCGCGTCGCCGTCAGTCGAATTGGGATCTTCGTCAGTTTCAGGTGCCTGCCGTGGCCGGCAAATGGCGCTTCCATGACTTTGATCTGCCGCTGCCGTTAATGCGCGCCATTCATGCCCTGGGGTTCGAATACTGCACGCCCATCCAGGCAGAGGCGCTGCGTCACACCCTGCTGGGCGGCGACATTGTCGGCAAGGCGCAGACCGGCACCGGTAAAACCGCTGCGTTCCTGATGTCGGCGCTGGCGTATTTCCTGGAAGAGCCCACGCCGGACGGCCAGAAAGCCGGTGCGCCTCGCGCGCTGATCATTGCGCCGACCCGCGAGCTGGCCCTGCAGATCGAAAAAGACGCCAAGGCGCTGGCGCGTTTCACCCACCTCAACGTGGCAAGCGTTGTCGGCGGGATGGACTATCAGAAGCAGCGTGACAGCCTGGGTAAAAAGATCGACCTGCTGGTCGCCACGCCCGGTCGACTGCTCGATTTCCACCAGAAGCGCGATATCGACCTTTCCGAAGTCGAAGTGCTTGTGCTCGATGAAGCCGACCGCATGTTGTCGATGGGCTTTATCCCCGACGTGAAGCGCATCATTCGCTACACGCCCAAGACAGAAGAGCGCCAGACCTTTCTGTTCTCGGCGACCTTCTCCGACGACATTCTCAACCTGGCCAGCCAGTGGACGAGGGAGCCGGCCCACGTCGAGATCGACGTCACCGTGGACAACCAGGCGGACATCGATCAGCGGGTCTACATGGTGTCGGACGACGACAAGCAGCGCCTGCTGGTCAAGCTGCTGGAGCAGGAAAGCTTCGAGCGCGTGATGGTGTTCGGCAACCGCCGTGATCTGGTGCGCAAGCTTGACGACCTGCTGAAAAAGGCCGGCGTGAGCGTGGCTATGCTGTCGGGCGATGTGCCGCAGAACCAGCGTATCCAGACCCTTGAGAGCTTCCGCGAAGGCGAGATCCAGGTGCTGGTGGCCACCGACGTGGCGGGGCGCGGGATTCACATTGACGATGTCAGCCACGTGATCAACTACACGCTGCCGGAAGACCCGGAAGACTATGTCCACCGTATCGGGCGGACCGGCCGGGCAGGCGCAAAAGGCGTTTCGATCAGCTTCGTGGGCGAGGAAGATGCCTTCTCGCTGCCGGAGATCGAGCGCTATATCAACGACAAGCTGCCCTGCGAGCATCCGCCGGAAGGTCTGCTGTAACGCGCATGCTGGATACCGCCCTGAAAAGCGAGATTCAGGAGGCCTACCGTCGCGTGGTGGAGCGCCTCGAGCTGACCCCGCGCTACGGCCAGCGGCTGATGATCGCCGAAATCTCCCGCACGCTGGGCGATATTGAAAGCGATGATGACGGCAAGCGAACTAGTGACCAGCATGTCTGCGTGCTCGAAGCCGGCACCGGGACGGGCAAGACGCTTGCCTACCTGATTGCCGCGCTGCCGATTGCCAAGGCGCGCGGCAAGCGTCTGATCGTGTCCACCGCGACGGTGGCGCTTCAGGAGCAGGTGCTCAATCACGACCTGCCGTCCCTGGCAACGCACAGCGGATTGAACTTTCGCTATGCCCTGGCCAAAGGACGCGGGCGCTACGTTTGCGTTGCGCGGCTTGATCAGGCCCTGGAAGGCACGGAACCCAACCCCACGCTGTCGCTGTTCGAGCAGTCCCTGCAGTCACCAGGCAGCGACTTGGGCGTGATTGCCAGCGACATGGCCGAGGCCTACGGGCAGGGCGAATGGGAAGGAGATCGCGACAGCTGGCCCCAGGCCATTGACGATGCCCATTGGCGACGCCTGACCGTCGATCATCGTCAGTGCACCGGTCGTCGCTGCGGTCACTTCGGTGCCTGTGCGTTTTTCCGTTCCCGGCGGGAGCTGGAAAATGCCGATATCATCGTGGCCAACCACGACCTGGTGCTGGCCGACCTGGCGCTGGGTGGCGGCGCCATTCTGCCGGATCCGGCCGACTGCATCTTTGTGTTCGACGAAGGCCACCACCTGCCGGACAAGGCGCTGTCGCACTTTGCCCATCGCTTTGCGGTGAATGGTTGCCTGCGCTGGCTGAAGACCCTCAAAAGCAGCCTGACCGACTTGAATCAGGCGCTGGCGGTTCAGCCGACGATTGCCCGACTGCTCGCCGGCCTGCCCGAGGTGATGCATAACCTGGAACCGGCATTGGGCGATGTGTTCAGCATGGGCCACCAGTTAGCAGGTCGCGGCAACGGTCTTGACGACGAAGAGGCCACCCACCAGTCGCGGTTTGAAAAGGGCCAGATACCCGATGCGCTTCGCGAACAGGCCGAACAGCTGCTGGTGATGTTCGCCACGCTTGCGCGCAGCCTGGAAAGCATCAGCGATATTCTGCGTGAAAGCCTTGATCCGGATAAGCAGACCGGGCTCGACCGCGAGCAGGCCGAGGACTGGCTGCCGCTGGTGGCGCTGTTGCACGGCCGCGCGCTCGAGGCTCACGCTCTATGGCAAGCCTTCAGCGAGCGGGATGCGGCCGATGCGCCGCCCAGCGCGCGTTGGATTACGTTGAACCGGGTGGCCGGTGAGCCGGAGGTCGAGTTTTCGGCAAGCCCGGTGTCCGCCGCACATACCCTGGCGAAACACCTCTGGGGGCGCTGCCATGGCGCCGTAGTCACCTCGGCAACGTTGACCGCGCTGGGGCGCTTCGAACGTCTTCAGGAGCGGGCGGGGCTGGCCAGTCGCTATCGTTATCAGGCGTTACCCAGCCCGTTCGATTACGCCAATGCCGTGTTGAGCGTGCCCAAGGAGGCGACCGATCCAAGCGACCGGGACGCCCACGAAAAGGCGATTGTCGATTTTGTGACGCGGCTGGCGGATCGGGAAGCGGCGCTGGTGCTGTTTTCTTCGAGGGCACAGTTGCGCGGTGTCGAGAAGGTGCTTGATGAGGCGGTCAGGGCGCGGGTGCTGGCGCAGGATGCCTTGCCCAAGCGCGAACTGATCGAACGTCACCGGGCGGCGGTGGACGGCGGCAAGGGCAGTATCATCTTCGGGCTGGCAAGCTTTGCCGAAGGCATCGACTTGCCCGGCAATTATCTTACCCACGTGGTGATTACCCGACTGCCGTTTGCGGTGCCCGATGATCCGGTGGGGGCCACGCTTGCCGAGTGGATCGAGAGCCAGGGCGGCAACCCCTTCATGCGGATCAGTGTGCCGGATGCCTCGATCAAGCTGGTGCAGGCCTGCGGACGGCTGATTCGTAAGGAAAGCGACACGGGGACGATCACCCTGCTGGACAGGCGCGTGCTCACGCGGCGGTATGGTCAGGCGTTGCTGGATGCGCTACCCCCGTTCAAGCGGGAGATTGCCTTGTAAGGGAGCGATTGCCCACGGCGATAGCCGCCGTGGGCAACGGGCAGGGCTAGGCCTGGCGACGCTTGGTCAGCATTGGGGCCAGCTTGTCGTTCATTTGGGTAAAGGCGTCAACGGTGGTTTGCCAGTCGATGCAGGCATCGGTGATCGACACCCCGTACTGGAGATCGCCGAGGTCTTTAGGCACCTTCTGATTGCCCCAGCCAATATTGGATTCGACCATCAGGCCGATGATCGACGTATTGCCCTCCAGTATCTGGTTGGTGACGTTTTCCAGTACCAGCGGCTGTAGCGCGGCGTCCTTGTTGGAGTTGGCGTGGGAGCAGTCGATCATGATGTTGGCGGACAGCTTGGCGTTCTTGAGCTCCCTTTCGGCCAGGGCCACGCTCACACTGTCGTAGTTGGGCTTGCCGTTGCCGCCGCGCAGCACTACATGGCCGTAGCCGTTGCCGCGGGTGCGAATAATGGCGACCTGCCCCGACTGGTTGATGCCCAGAAAATTGTGCGGGCTGGCGACGGACTGCAGGGCGTTGATGGCGACATCCAGGCTGCCGTCGGTGCCGTTCTTGAAACCGACCGGTGAGGACAGGCCCGAGGCCATCTCGCGGTGGGTCTGCGACTCGGTGGTGCGCGCGCCGATGGCGGACCAGCTGATGCAGTCCTGCAGGTACTGGGGCGAAATCGGGTCTAGGGCTTCAGTGGCCAGCGGCAGGCCGATCTCGGCAAGGTCGACCAGCAGCTTGCGCGCGATGTGCAGACCTTCGTCGATTTCAAAGGAGTCGTTGATGTGCGGGTCGTTGATCAGGCCTTTCCAGCCAACGGTGGTGCGCGGCTTTTCAAAATATACGCGCATCACGATATACAGGCTGTCGCTGACTTCGTCCGCCAGCGAGCGAAGGCGCCTGGCGTAATCCAGGGCGGCGTCGACATCGTGAATGGAGCAGGGGCCGACCACCATCAGCAAGCGCGGATCGCTGCCGTCCAGAATGCGCTGGATAGTGTGGCGACCCTCGATCACGGTGCGCTCGGCAGCCTCGGTAAGCGGCACATCCTGCTTTAGCGCTTCAGGGGTAGTGAGCACATCCTGGGCAAGGACGTTAAGGTTGTTGACCTGCTGATCTGACATTGTGCTACCTGTGCGTGCGTATTGGGCGAATAAAGAGCCCTACTATCGCTTGTCGGCGTACTAAAAATCAATTGTTGTGGAACTTAACGATGCTGAATGAAGTCAGCCGCTGGGTTTTGTGCAAGGGGGTAAACGCTTGATGCGCCGTGCAGAACGCGTAACACTTAGCCAACAGCGGACGATCACGTTAGAGTGCCACTTTTCATGTTATTCATATGATTAACCAATGCCCAAGGAACGCTATGTTGCTTGCTGTTAATGCCCAGTGTATCGGGTTTGAAGAGAGTTTCGCTCGGCGATCACTGCCCGAGCGGAGGGAGCGTGTGAATGGGCATTCGTGAAACAGACCAACAGCTCGTCGAACGTGCCCAGAAAGGCGATACGCGTGCGTTTGATCTGCTGGTAAAGAAATACCAGCACAAGATCATCGGCTTGATCGGGCGCTACGTCCACGACCATTCCGAGGTGCATGACGTGGCGCAGGAAGCCTTCATCAAGGCCTATCGGGCGCTGGGCAAGTTTCGCTCGGAAAGCGCTTTCTATACCTGGATGTACCGAATCGCCATCAATACCGCCAAGAATCATCTGGTATCCCGCGGGCGCCGCCCGCCGGGCAGCGATCTGGATATCGTCGACGCCGAGATCGTCGATCAGAGTGGCCGCCTGGCCGATGCGGAGTCGCCGGAAGCTGCCATCGCCCGGGATCAACTGGAAGCCGCCGTCTATGAAGCGATCGAAAAGCTGCCCGATGACCTGCGTACCGCGATTACCCTGCGCGAGCTGGACGGGCTGGCATATGAAGACATTGCCCAGGTGATGCAGTGCCCGGTAGGCACGGTGCGTTCGCGGATCTTCCGCGCTCGCGAAGCGGTGGACGAACATATTCGCCCGCTGGTGACCACGGCACGGAACAGTCGCGAGGAATAGTGGTCAACGGGGAGGCGCTGAAACGTAATGGCGAAAAACTGCCGATGACCGTGAACTGTTTGGCGGCATCACCGTCAAAGCCATTGCATTGAAGCAGACAGTTAAAAAAATGCGTTTCTCGCGCTGTTTATTTTTTAGCGCTGTTTTGGCAGGCCATGCGGCTTGACGATGCAGCGAACAGTGAAACGATCGAAGGTGTTGTTTACACCGTGGCGAAGTGGTCTGCCTAGGCTTGGCCTGTGGAGCTGCCGGTGAATGCCAACGCGAAGGCGACAGGTTGCGATGGTCATCAGCGCTTCTTCTCAACAGTTGAGGGTGTGAAGTATGAGTCAAAACACACGGGAATCACTTTCGGTATTAATGGATAGCGAAAGTGATGAGCTAGAACTACGCCGAGTGTTGAAGGCACTACCGGACGATGACGATGCCGCCGAGACGTGGCGACGTTACCATCTGGCGCGAAGCATGATGCGGCGCGAGCGCGACGTGGATGTCAGCGTCGACCTGTCTGCTGGCGTCATGGCCCGATTGCAGGGTGAGCCTGCCCCGGCACTGGAAAGCGATACGCCACCCGCCCGAACCGGCAATGTGTCATTTGCCCGTGGCGCAGGCGTTGCGGCGGCGGTATCGCTCATGGTGATTACCGGTGTGCAGTTCTTTGGCAGCGGCGGCGGTACGCCAGAGCAGGGTGGCAACGTGGCCTCCAGTTCGGTGCCCGCATCATCCAATCAGGTTCAGCCGGTCAACCTGGCCTCTTTGCCGTCTGTAGACAACGGCCAGTCGACCGGTGTGCCGTCTTCCCAGACGCCCATGTTCGAGCAAACCCCTTTTCGTCTCAGCGGCCAGTCGTCGGGCAGTGGCCTGATGAACGTCAGCGAAGGCGGTTTCTCCGTTTCCCAACAGGGCGTATCGGCACAGCAGGGTATGAACATCGACGTCGAGCAGTTGCGCATGCTGCAGTCCTACCTTGAGCAACAGACTCAGGGGGCTGCGGGCGGTCAAGACGACCAGTGGATGCCGTTGATGCGCTCTTCTGGGGTGACCGAACCCTTGGGCCAGCGCTGATCAATCTGAAGAGACTTCAATACGATGGAATGCCTATGGATGTTGAAAAGAGCCTTTCTCTATTTCAGCATCCTTTTTTTTGTCCACGGTATCAGTGTGGGCGATAGCGTCAGGCAGCATACCCATGAATCGGCATAGAGGCAGGGATGATGTTGCAAGGAGCGGATAAGCAGTTGATCGAACGTCGCGGGCGCGTGGTGGGATACCACCCGCAAGGCATCGTCGTCGAAGTGGCGGCGTCACTTGGGTGCGTGCAGTGTGCAAAGGGCCAGGGCTGTGGCGCCGGGCTGCTTGCGCGCCGTTCAGCGTGGCAACTGGCGGTAGACCTGCCGTCTGATCGCGAAGGCGCATCATTGCCTGCTGTGGGCAGCGAGGTGACGTTGGTCATGCCGCGTAGTTTCGTGACTCGGTTGACGTGGCTGATCTACGGCTTGCCGTTACTGATGGCGCTGGTGACGGCCGCCGTCGGAAGCATGTCGGCGGTGACATGGCTGGCGCCGAGTCTCTTTTTCGGCGTCTTGGCCGTTAGCATGTTGGGCCTCAAATATGCCTTGGGTCAGCGTGCGGAGCAGTTTCGTCCGCATCTGGCCGATGCTGCGTGATTGGTGGCTCGTGTGAATTGCATTGACCTGGGTTGATCTAAACAGTGTTTTATTAGGAGTTGTTACATGAAGCGCTTGATACCTTCCGCATCATTATGGTTCTGCTGCGTTTTGCTGCTGTCGCTGGCAACTACTGCCCACGCGCAAAACCTGCCGGATTTTACCGAACTCGTCGAAGATGCCGCCCCTGGTGTGGTCAACATTTCCACCAGCCGTACCGTGCAGCGAGCGGCTTCGCCCTTTGATAACTTCGGCGGCCAGGAAATCCCCGAGATATTTCGCCACTTCTTCGGCGATAGCTTCCCCGCACCGCCAGGAAGCAGCCGTGGGCGCCCGGAAGAGCGCCAGTCGCTGGGCTCCGGTTTCATCATCAGTGAAGACGGCTATGTGATGACCAATGCTCATGTGGTGGATGACGCCGATGAAATTCTCGTGCGTTTGAATGATCGTCGCGAACTGCCCGCCGAACTCATCGGCAGCGACCCGCAAACCGACGTGGCGGTGCTCAAAGTGGATGCCGATGGGCTTCCCACCCTGGCGCTGGGTGATTCGGATGCCCTTCAGGTTGGGGAATGGGTCGCCGCCATTGGCTCGCCGTTCGGTTTCGATCACTCGGTGACGGCGGGTATCGTCAGTGCCATCAACCGTACGCTACCCCGCGATGCCTACGTACCCTTTATCCAGACCGATGTGGCGATCAACCCCGGTAACTCGGGCGGACCGCTTTTTAACCTGGACGGTGAAGTCGTCGGTATCAACTCCCAGATCTTTACGCGCAGCGGCGGATTCATGGGCGTTTCCTTCGCGATTCCCATCAATGTGGCCATGGACGTCGCCGATCAGCTACGCGAAGACGGGTACGTCAACCGTGGCTGGCTGGGCGTGATGATTCAGCCCGTCTCCAGTGACCTGGCCGAGTCCTTCGGGATGCAAGAAGCCGAAGGCGCGCTGATCGCGGATCTGGATCCTGAGGGGCCAGCCGCCGAGGGCGGGCTCAAGGCTGGCGACGTGATTCTCGAAGTCAACGGCGAGACCGTTGATCGCTCAAGCAGCTTGCCGCGCCTGATCGGTCGCGTGGCACCCGGTGACGAAGTGGATCTGCGCCTGATGCGGGACGGTGAAGAGCGCAGCGAAACGGTCGAGTTGGGCAGCTGGCCCAATGCTGAGCAATCCTCGACACCATCGGCGTCCAGCGACAGCCAGGTGCGGCTGGGTGCCTATGTGGCTGCAATCGACCCTGAGACCCAGGAGCAGCTGAACCTGCAGGGCGGTGTGGTCGTGCGTGACGTCGAGCCCGACAGCGTCGCGGCACGCGCGGGCCTTCGTCCTGGCGATGTGCTGGTCAGCCTGGATCACCGCAGCCTGTCCTCGCCGGAAGATCTGCGCCGCATCGTCGACGAGCTGCCGACGGATCGAGCGATTCCCCTGCGGCTTTACCGCGATGGCCGCTCGTTGTTCGTGGCGTTGCGCTTTGAATGACGAATTGACGGTGTCAAGTCGGCAGCCCGCTCCCCATGGCGGGCTGCCGTTTTTTTTGCCTGCTTTTTTGCACATAGCACCGAAACCGTCCTAACGGTACAATGGCGTCAAATTTCTACTGCGTAACCCGAGGCAATTTTTTTAATCGTACATGGTTGCGTACATATAGCGGATTAAAAACGCCCAATGAGCCAAGAAAAAGATAGCAAGATCAAGCACATAAGAAACTTCTCGATCATCGCGCATATCGACCACGGCAAGTCCACGCTGTCAGACCGCCTGATCCAGACCTGCGGCGGCTTGACCGAGCGCGAACTGAAAGAGCAAGTGCTTGATTCCATGGATATCGAGCGCGAGCGGGGCATCACGATCAAGGCCCAATCGGTCACTCTGGATTACACGGCGCCGGACGGGCAGGTCTACCAGCTCAACTTCATCGATACGCCGGGACACGTGGACTTTTCCTATGAAGTATCGCGGTCCCTGTATGCCTGCGAAGGGGCGCTGCTGGTCGTTGATGCCGCCCAGGGCGTAGAGGCCCAGTCCGTGGCCAACTGCTATACCGCCGTGGAGCAAGGGCTGGAAGTATTGCCGGTGCTCAACAAGATCGACCTGCCCCAGGCCGAGCCCGACCGGGTGGCCCAGGAAGTCGAGGAGATCATCGGCATCGATGCCACCGATGCCTGCCAGGTCTCGGCGAAAAGCGGCATCGGTATCGACGCGCTGCTGGAGCGGCTGGTGCGCGATATCCCACCCCCCAAGGGAGATCCGGACGCCCCTTTGCAGGCGCTGATCATCGATTCCTGGTTCGATAACTACCTTGGCGTTGTATCGCTGGTTCGCCTGTTCGACGGCACCCTGCGCAAAGGCGACAAGATACGCATCAATTCCACCTGCCGGGACTGGAATGCAACGGAAGTGGGTATTTTCACCCCGCTGCGCAAGCAGACCGATATCCTGCGCGCGGGCGAGGTGGGCTTCATCGTCGCCGGTATCAAGGACATTCACGGCGCGCCAGTAGGCGATACCATCACGCACACCAAGACACCGGATGTGCCCAGGCTGCCAGGCTTTAAAAAGGTCAAGCCGCAGGTATATGCCGGCATATTCACCGTCAATTCCGACGACTATGAAGATTTTCGTGATGCGTTGGAAAAGTTGGCGCTTAACGATGCGTCGCTGGAGTACGAACCGGAAAACTCGGATGCGCTGGGCTTTGGTTTTCGCGTGGGCTTTCTGGGCACGCTCCATATGGAGATCATCCAGGAACGTCTGGAACGCGAGTACGACCTTGACCTGCTGACCACTGCCCCGACCGTGGTCTATGAGCTGTCAATGAAAAATGGCGATCTCGTCTATGTATCCAATCCGTCCAAACTGCCCGACATGGCCGACGTCGAGTACATGCGTGAGCCTATCGTGCGGGCAAGCATTCTGGTGCCCCAGGAATTTGTCGGCAACGTGATCGCCGAGTGCGAGCAGCGCCGCGGTACCCAGTTGGACATGCAGTTTCTGGGCAACCAGATCCAGCTCACCTACGAGCTGCCCATGTCGGAAGTGGTGATGGACTTCTTTGATCGACTCAAGTCCATATCGCGCGGCTATGCCTCGCTCGAATACAATTTCGAACGCTTTGAAGCTGCCCAGCTTGTCCGTCTGGACGTGATGATCAACGGTGATAAGGTGGATGCGCTGGCGGTGATCATTCACCGCGATCACGCCCATTCTCGTGGCCGACTGCTGGTGGAAAAGATGAAAGAGCTGATCCCCCGGCAGATGTTTGACGTGGCCATCCAGGCAGCAATCGGTGGCCAGGTGGTGGCGCGCTCCACCGTCAAGGCCATGCGCAAGAATGTGACCGCGAAATGTTACGGCGGTGACGTGAGCCGCAAGAAAAAGCTGCTCGAGAAACAGAAAGCCGGTAAGAAACGCATGAAGCAGGTCGGCCGGGTGGAAATCCCCCAGGAAGCCTTCCTTGCTGTACTCAAGGTTAACGACTAGGGAAGATGTCCACCCATGGATTTTGCATTATTGCTGGTACTTGCCGTTGCGCTTTCCGGCGTTATCTACTTGCTCGATGTGGTCTGGTTGCGTCCCAAGCGCCGCGAGCGGGTCGCCCATGCCGAGGCACAGACTCAGGAAGGGCTTGACCCGGCGACCCGTGAAAAACTACTCAAAGAGCCCTGGCCGATCGATTATTCGCGCTCTTTCTTCCCGGTGCTGCTGGTCGTGCTGATCGTCCGCAGCTTTGTGGTCGAGCCGTTTCAGATTCCCTCCGGCTCCATGCGTCCAACGCTTGAGGTCGGTGATTTTATCCTGGTCAACAAGTTCGCTTACGGACTGCGTCTGCCGGTCGTCAACACGCGCTTTCTTGAGGTGGACGATCCCGAGCGCGGCGATGTGATGGTGTTCCGCTTCCCCGAAGAGCCTTCGGTCAACTTCATCAAGCGCGTGGTGGGGCTGCCCGGCGACCGTATCCGCTATGAAGACAAGCAGCTGTACGTCAACGGTGAGCCGGTATCCAAGGAGTTGATGGAGGAAGCGGCTTCCCAGCAGCTGTTGCTCGAGGAGCATTTAGGCGAGGTCGAGCACTATATTTATAACAACCCCCGCGACCCAGGCCCGCAGATGCGCGAAGTCGAAGTGCCCGAAGGTCACTACTTCACCATGGGCGATAACCGTGACCACTCCAACGACAGCCGCTACTGGGGGTTTGTGCCCGAGGAAAACATCGTCGGGCGCGCCTTTGCCGTCTGGATGCACTGGGAAGGCGGGCTGCCAAGTTTTACCGACGTGCGCCGCATTGAGTGATGAGGCCGACCGTCATGCTTAGCCATTATTTTTTAGTCAACGTCAATGACGTAGGGGCCCCGTGAGTACTTCGTTAACCGCTTTTTGCCGACGCATCGGCCATACGTTCGGCGATGCCACGCTGATCGAACTGGCCATGACCCACCGCAGCTACGGCGGTCGCAACAACGAACGCCTGGAATTCCTGGGCGATTCCATTGTCAATTTCGTCATTGCCGAAGCCCTCTATGAGCGCTTCCCCCAGGCGCGGGAAGGGCAGCTTTCACGTCTGCGCGCCCGCCTCGTGAAAGGCCAGACCCTGGCGGAGCTGGCCAGGGAAATGACGTTCGGCGAGTGCCTGCGGTTAGGCTCAGGCGAGATGAAAAGCGGCGGACATCGCCGGGAATCGATTCTCGCGGATGCCGTCGAAGCGGTGATCGGCGCTATTTACCTTGATGCGGGCATGGACGCGGTGCGCGAGCGCGTACTGGCCTGGTACGCCGAACGGCTGTCCAACATCTCGCTTCAGGATACCCAAAAAGACCCCAAGACGCGGCTGCAGGAATTCCTGCAGTCCCGCCAGGCGGCACTGCCGCGCTACGAGGTGGTGAGCGTCAAGGGAGAAGCCCATGCACAGACGTTCACCGTGGAGTGCTATATCGACCTGTTAAGTGACCACACCACAGGCAAAGGCCCGAGCCGCCGCCACGCCGAGCAGCAGGCGGCCGAAGAAGCGCTCGCTTATCTTGAAAAACGTCCTGGAGACAATGCATGAGCCAAACCTGTGGATTCGTTGCGATTGTCGGCCGTCCCAACGTCGGCAAGTCCACCCTGATGAACCGCATCCTGGGGCAAAAGATCTCGATTACCTCCCGGCGGCCGCAAACCACGCGCCACCAGGTCATGGGGATCAAGACGGAAGGCGACGCCCAGTTCATCTATGTCGACACCCCCGGCATGCACATCATGTCCAAAGATCGCAATAAAGCGATCAACCGGTTCATGAATCAGGCGGCGACCCAGGCACTGCGCGACGTTGACTGCGTGGTGTTCATCATTGACCGCACCCGCTGGACCGATGAAGACCAGGCGGTGCTCAAGCGCCTCGAGCATGTCAAAGCTCCCATTATCCTGGCGGTCAACAAGGTGGATCGGCTGAATGACAAGGGCGATCTGCTGCCCTGGCTGGCCGACGTGGGCGCGCGGCGTGAGTTTGCCGCGATTGTGCCGATTTCGGCCAAGCACGGTACCCAGGTGGATACGCTGGAAGCGGAAGTCGCCAAGCATCTTCCCGAAAGCATCCACTATTTCCCGGAAGACCAGATTACCGACCGAAGCCTGCGCTTCATGGCGGCGGAGCTGGTGCGTGAAAAAGTCATGCGCCAGTTGGGCGACGAGTTGCCCTACCAGATGACCGTCGAAATCGAAGAGTTTCGTGAAGCCGGGCGCGTCACGCACATCAGCGCGCTGATTCTGGTCGAGCGCCAGGGCCAGAAAGTCATCCTGATCGGTGAAAACGGCGAGCGCATCAAGAATATCGGCCGTGAAGCCCGGCTGGACATGGAGCGAGCGTTGGGCACCAAGGTCATGCTCAACCTGTGGGTCAAGGTGAAGCGTGGCTGGTCTGACGATGAGCGGGCGCTGAAAAGCCTGGGCTACGATCTCGATTGAGCGTAGGCATGTCGGCGGAACCTGCCTTCCTGCTGCACCGCAGGCCATACCGCGAAACCAGTGCGCTTGTGGACCTGTTGACGCTGCATCACGGCCGGATACGGGCTGTGGCTCAGGGCGGCCAGCGGCCGACGTCGAAATCGCGGCAGCGTCTGCAGCCGTTTACGCCGCTGCTAGTCACCTGGCGCGGCGAGCGTGAGCTCAAGCGGCTGACCCTGATGGAGTCCCGTGGGACAACAGCGCTGCTGGCGGGGGAAGGCCTGCTGTGCGGGCTTTATGCCAATGAAATTGCCACGCGTCTGCTGCCCCTGGAGCTTCCGGCCAGTGATGCCTTTGCTTTTTACACCGCCTTGTTAGAAGCCTTGCCGGCGCCCGCCGCTCGGGCGCTGGCGCTGCGCCGCTACGAATGGTCGCTGCTGGAGGCGCTGGATGCCACGCCGCGCTTCTGCACCCCCGACGGCGGTGCGCTCGACCCTCAGGCTCAGTACCGATTCGATGCGGACAGCCGTGCGTTCATCCCGGCCGCCAAGGGGCTGGACGGGCGCACCCTGCGCTATATTGATCAGCATGACTGGCAGGAGCCGACACTTGCCAACGCCTTGAAAGCCGTCATGCGTGCCGCGCTGGCACCGCTCCTGGGTGCCAGGGCACTACGCTCCCGCGAACTGATGCTCGACCTTGCCAAACGTCGCCAACGCTAGGCGACACCCCCTGTTTTGACTGGAGGCTATTATGCATCCCCCTCGGATATTGTTAGGCGTCAACATCGACCACATTGCCACGCTGCGCCAGGCACGCGGTACCCGCTATCCGGATCCCGTGCAGGCGGCTTTGTTAGCCGAAGAGGCGGGCGCTGACGGCATTACCGTCCACCTGCGCGAAGATCGCCGCCATATCCAGCTGCGCGACGTGAAGCTGCTCGCCGAGGTGCTCAATACGCGTATGAACCTCGAAATGGCGCTGACCGAGGAAATGCTGGCGCTGGCCGAAGAGATTCGCCCCGCCCATGTTTGCCTGGTGCCCGAGAAGCGCGAAGAGCTGACCACCGAAGGCGGTCTCGACGTGGTTGGAGGTGTTGACGCCATTGCCAGCGCCTGCCAACGCCTTGCCGCTGCCGGCTGCGAGGTGTCGCTGTTCATCGACCCGGAGGCCGACCAGATCGACGCGGCCCAGCGTGCGGGGGCGCCGGTCATCGAGCTGCACACTGGTGCTTATGCCGACGCGCGACCCGGCAGCGAGACCGCCACGGCCGAGTACCAGCGGCTGACCGCTGCCGCCACGCATGCGGTGTCGCTGGGGCTGGTGGTCAATGCCGGCCACGGGCTGCATTACCACAACGCCGAGGCCATCGCCGCATTGCCGGGCATCAACGAGCTGAACATCGGCCACGCGATTATTGCCCGCGCGCTGTTTGTGGGGCTGAAAGACGCCGTTGCCGACATGAAGCGGCTGATCATCGCGGGTCAGGAAGCCGGGCTCATGGCGGCGCTGGACGCCCACGATCACGCGCATGACGACCATGTTCATGACGGCTGCTGCGGGCACTGATCGGTGATCGTCGGGATTGGCTCGGATATCGCTCGGGTCGAGCGCTTTGCCCGCGCAATAAAGCGCCATGGGCCGCGTTTCGCGCAGCGCATTCTGGGGCCCGAAGAGCATCGGGTATGGCAGCACAAGGCTCAGCCGGTGGCGTTTCTGGCCAAGCGGTTCGCCGCCAAGGAAGCCTTCGTCAAGGCGCTTGGGCTGGGGCTACGGCGTGGCCTGCAGTGGTGCGATATCGAGGTGCTCAACGACCCGTTAGGCAAGCCGCTTCTGACACTCCACGGGGCGGCCGCCGACAAGGCGGCCGCCGCTGGGGTAACCGCCATGCATGTTACGCTGAGCGATGAAGACGACTATGCCATCGCGTTTGTCGTGCTGGAGCGTTAAGTCGCCCGCCGCTAGCCAAGCGTTCCCCGCTGGGCAATGAGCCTGTCCATCGCCTGGTAAAGATCCTGAATCAGCGTGTCCACGTGGTCCAGCCCGCTTGTGCGTAGCCGGGTTTCCAGCGTTTCGACAATCAGCGCCAACTCTGGCGCGCCGCAGTAGCGGCTGGCACCGTTGAGTCCATGGACGCTGTCGATTAGCGCTTCCAGATCGCGCTGCTGATAAGCAGCATCCATGGCGTCGCGGGTGGCAGGCAGATGGTCGATCAAGCGCCTGAGCTGGGCGCGCGCAAGGTCTTCCTTGCCTCCCGCCAGACGGGTGCCGAGGGTCAGGTCGATGGCCGGCAACGTGGCGGATGCAGCCCCTGTCGTGAACGTACCGCTCGGCCGGGGTTTCTTGACCGGCGGCGCCTGGGTCGGCGTGATGCCCAAAAAACGACTGAGCAGCTGATTCAGATCATGCTCGTCAATGGGTTTGATGATGACGTCGTCCAGCCCTTCCGCCAGCCAGCGCTGGCGTTCGCTGTTCAGCGCATGCGCGGTGACCGCCACGATCGGGCAACGGCCCCAGCGCTGGCTCAAGCGTCGCAGCGCCTGGGTGGTCTGCACGCCGTCCATCCCGGGCATGCGAATATCCATGAACACCATATCAAAGGTCTGCTCACGGCCTATCTCGATGGCTTGCTGACCACTTTCCGCCAGGGTGATCTGCCGCCCGGGCGCCTCGAGCAAGGCACTGAGCAGCTGACGGTTGGAGGTGTTGTCATCGACGACCAGTAGCCGGTGGTGGTCATCGGCGACGCTAGATGCGACGGCGGGGGAGGGCAGTGGTCGCGGCTCGCCCACCGGAACCAGCAGGTGGGTTAGTGAGGCCACCAGCTGCGCCCGGGTAAACGGCTTGCACAGCAGTTCGCCCTTGAACGGGAAGTCGAGCGTTGGAAGCTCGAAGCTGGAGCCGTTGACGAGCACCAGCGCTGGGCAGCGTATCGTACGAATGAACGCCTGCCACTCGGCCAGGGCCGCATCCTGCAGCTCGTCCCGGTCAAGGCTGATCAATACGAGATCGCAGTCTGTATCGCTTGCCAGCCCCACGGGGATGGCCCCCCAGCGTTGCAGCAGGTGCTCGAGCACATGCCGCGTGGTGGTGTGGGGCTCATGAACACCAATGATTGGGCCATCGAGCAATAGCTCGGGGCTGCGTTCGTCGGCGTGGTGCGCCTGGAGTGGCAGGGTGAACGAGAACGTCGTGCCTTTGTCCAGCTCGCTTTCGACGCTGATGTCACCGCCCATGCGATCAATGAGCTGTCGGCATATGGTCAGGCCCAGCCCGCTGCCGCCGAATTGGCGCGGGTGGCTGGGCGCGGCCTGGGAAAAAGCGCTGAACAGCTGTTGCTGGTGTTCCTCGCTCAAGCCGATGCCCGTATCGCTGACGCTGATGTTCAGCACGACATGCTTGCCCGTGAAATGTTCGAGCATGACCCGCACGACCACATCGCCCTGCTGGGTAAACTTCAGGGCGTTGCTGACCAGGTTGTTGAGTACCTGATGCAGCCTCAGGGGATCGCCGCACAGCGGGGTGGGCACGTCGTCGTACACCATGGCGACCAGGTGAAGGTGCTTGCGCTGGGCTTCGGGCGCATGCAGGCCGAGCACCTCGTCGACCAGGGTGACAACGTCGATGTCGGCTTCTTCCAGCGTCAGGCGGTTGGCCTCGAGCTTGGAAAAATCGAGGACGTCGTTGACCAGCATCAGCAGATTATCGCAGGCACGGTGAACGTGCTGGAGCCAGTCACGCTGGCGGTCGTCGAGGCTAGAGCGCCCCAGCAGGCGACAAAAACCGATAATGCCGTTCAGCGGCGTGCGGATCTCGTGACTCATGTTGGCGAGGAACTCGGACTTGACCGTATTGGCACGCACGGCGCTGCGATGGGCTAGATCAAGCTTGATATTCTGCTCTTCGATGGTCTCCATGGACTCCTGTAGTTCGCTGGTCGCCTGTTCGATCTGCGCCTGCATGTCATGCTGGGACTGTTGCAGATGCATCGCCAGCCCATTGATCTGCCTGGCGAGCTGATTGAACTCCATGGTGTGGTGTGACGCGAGCGTCTGTTCATAGTCGCCGCGCGACAGCCGATAAAGGGCATGACTGGCGTCTTCAACGGGCCGGGTGACGTAGCGGCTGAGGGCAAAGGCAATCAAGAACAGGCACAGCCCCAGCAGCATGCCGCCGAGGCTCAAGCCGGCGATCATCTGGTAGCGGGCCAGATTGAGCGAGCTGGTGTCGATCGTGGCTTCCAGCCACCCCGCCCGGGCAACTGAACCGCTTCCCGTGGTCGAGGGGGTGAGGGGCACCTGCAAGCGCCAGACGCTTTCGTCGGTTTCCAACTGTGTGGCGTCGGGAGGAGAAGACAATCGTGACGTCTGATGGGTGCGTCCGCGAACCAGAAGGCGACTGTTCTGGTCGTCAAAGACGGTCACGGAACTGACGCCTGGCTGCTCGAGAAGTCGCGCGACGCGGGTTTCCAGCTGATCGATATTGGTATCCAGCAGCGCCTCTGCCAGGCTGGGGGCAATGTATTCGCTGGCGCTGACGACGCGCTCTTCCAGAAGCGCCCGGGCTTTATGGTCGTTCTGCACAACGAGGAGTATCGCCATGCCGGCATACACCACGAGGGGAAGACCAAGCAGCGCAAAAAGAAGTCGCGTGTTCAAAGACATGAAAGCAGCCTGCTGATTCAAGAGGGTTACCTGTCCAGTGTACGGTAGCACCGATATAATGCAGGGTAACGGTCACGATAAGGAATCGATACGATGGATTATCCCACGTTGGAAGACGTAGTTGGCAATACGCCGCTGGTTCGCCTGAAGCGGATCAGTGCCGGACGTAACAATACCCTGCTGGCGAAGCTCGAAGGCAACAATCCGGCGGGCTCGGTGAAAGACCGCCCGGCGCTGTCCATGCTCAGCGAAGCCGAAGCGCGCGGCGACATTACCCCTGGCGACACCCTGATCGAAGCCACGTCGGGCAATACCGGCATTGCCCTGGCCATGGCTGCGGCCATGAAGGGCTACCGGATGGTGCTGGTGATGCCGGAGAGCGCGTCCGAGGAACGCAAACAGGCGATGGCCGCCTTCGGCGCGACGCTGATCTCGGCGAGCAAAGCAGGCGGCATGGAAGAAGCCCGGGATATCGCCGATGGCATGATCGCCCGGGGCGAGGGCAAGCCGCTCAACCAGTTCGCCAATCCGGATAATCCCCTGGCGCACTACCGCACCACCGGCCCCGAAGTATGGCGGCAAACCGGCGGAGAAGTAACCCACTTTGTCAGCTCCATGGGCACCACCGGGACCATCATGGGCGTGTCGCGCTACCTGAAAGAACAGAACCCGGAAATTCAGATTGTCGGCCTGCAGCCCGCTGACGGTGCGAGCATTCCCGGTATCCGGCGTTGGCCGACGGAATATCTGCCCGCCATCTTCGAAGCGCCGCGCGTGGATAACACTCTGGATATCGCTCAGCACGAAGCCGAGGAACATATGCGTCGTCTAGCCCGTGAGGAGGGCATCTTTGCTGGGGTCTCGTCGGGTGGCTGCCTGGCCGGTGCGCTGCGTATTGCCGAACAAACCGAGAATGCGGTCATCGTGTTTATCGTCTGCGACCGCGGAGACCGCTATCTCTCCACGGGCCTGTTCGCCCCGGAGGTATAGATGGCCATGTTGGGAAAACGCCGGCCCCCACGGCCTGCCTCAGGGCATTCCGGGCTGGCCCGTCAGCAAACCGCCAAGCCATCTACCCCGTCGGCCCAGGACGCGTCCGCCCTGGTCGTTGAACGCCTCGCCCATGACGGGCGCGGGGTGGCACATACTGCCGCTGGCAAGACGGTCTTCATTGATCAGGCGCTACCCGACGAACACGTTGAGGTGGCCGTTCACCTGACCCGCAAGCGTTATGACGAAGCGCACGTGAAGCAGGTGCTGAGCCCATCGGAGAAGCGCGTCTCACCGCCGTGCCCGCATTTCAGCCACTGTGGCGGCTGCGATTTACAGCACCTGGCCATGGACTCCCAGCGGGCGCACAAAGAGGATGTGGTGCGCGACCTGTTTGCCCGTCAGGGCATCACCCTGGGCGGGGTGGAATCGCTTTACAGCGAGGCGCAGGGCTATCGGCGGCGCGCCCGCCTGGGCGTCAAGGTCGACGGCGACGGCCACCCGCGGCTAGGCTTTCGCGCGGCCCATTCCCATCGGCTGGTCGATATCGAAAGTTGCCTGGTGCTGGTCGAACCGCTGCAGGCACTGATCACCCCGTTGCGCGGGTTGCTTGACACCCTGGAGGCGCCGCGCCAGGTCGGGCATATCGAGCTGCTGGCGACGGATACTCAACGGGTGGTGTTGGTCCGTCAGCTCAAGGCCAACGTTGCGGACGCCGAACGATGGCAGGCGTTTGCCGATCAGTATCAACTGGCATTGGGCACCTGGTTAGGGCGGGAGTCACCGGAATTGCACTGGCATGGTGCGCCGCCAGCGCTGGAAGAGCGCCTGGCAATACCCGGTGGCACGCCCCTGACGCTAACCTTTGCCCCGGGCGACTTTCTGCAGGTGAATGCCGAGGTGAACCAGCAGATGGTCGCCACCGTTGTTGACTGGCTGACGCCTACCCCCGACCAACGGCTGATGGATTTATTTGCCGGCATTGGTAATTTCAGTCTGCCGTTGGCCGCGGCCGGCGCCGACGTTCATGCGGTGGAGGGCAGCCCCTCCATGGTGGCAAGGCTGGCCCGCAACGCCGAACGCAACCAATTGAGCGTTTCCGGTCAGCAACTGGATTTGAGCGATCCGGCGACCGTTGCCACGCTGCTGCGCGACGAAGGCGACAGGGACGCGCTGGTGCTTGATCCACCGCGCAGCGGTGCGGAAGCGATCTGTCAGGGGCTGGCGCGGCGTCCGGTCGCGAAGGTGGTGTATATTTCCTGTGATCCTGCCACGCTTGCCCGGGATGCGGCACACCTTGTGCATGCGGGTTACCGTATTACGCAAGTCGCGGTGGCCGATATGTTCATGCACACTGCGCATATGGAAACGCTGATGCTGTTTGAGCACACAGGGTGTGAATGAACGCAGCAAGCCTCGGCAGCCGATCTACGGGTCGCTGCCCCGAAAGGATGAGATATCGTCATGGTAAAAGTGCGTGAAGACCAGCCGCTGACCGACAGCGGAAAGGTGGATCTGCAGCAATGGTTAACGCGCCTGCAAGAAGATGTGCGCCTGCCGGAGCCTGAGCGTTTGCATCAGGCCTGCGAGCTCGCCCAGACCCTGGAGCTGGACGCCCCCAGGTCGCATCGCGTCTGGCTGACGCCGGGGTCGAGTTTTCGCATGGGCCTGGAAATGGCCGACATCCTGGGCGAGCTGAAGCTCGACCAGGCGACCCTGGAAGCTGCGGTTCTCTACCGGGCAGTGCGCGAAGGCCTGTTGAGCCTGGAAACGGTGACCAAACGATTTGGCGACGAAGTGGCCAGCCTGATCGATGGCGTCCTGCAGATGGCCGCGATCAGCTACCCCTTGGCGCCCAACCACGGCATGGGCCAGCACAATCAGCAGGAAAACCTGCGCAAGATGCTGGTCAACATGATCAGTGACGTGCGGGTCGCCCTGATCAAGATTGCCGAGCGCACCTGCGCGCTACGCCAGGTCAAGGATGCGCCCCGGGAAAAATGCCTCCAGGTGGCCAGGGAAGTCGCCGATATCTACGCGCCCCTGGCGCACCGCCTGGGTATCGGGCAGATCAAGTGGGAGCTCGAAGACCTCTCGTTTCGCTACCTGCACGAAGACGAATACAAGGCGATCGCCAAGCTGCTGGCCGAAAAGCGCCTGGATCGTGACCGCTACATCAATGACGTGGTCGAGACCCTCAAGGGCCTGATGGAAGCCCAGAACATCCACCATTACGACGTGGACGGGCGCGCCAAGCATATCTATTCGATCTGGCGCAAGATGAAGCGCAAGCGGATTGACTTTTCCCAGGTTCACGACGTGCGCGCCGTGCGCATCCTGGTGCCCGAAGTGACCGACTGCTATACCGTGCTGGGGATCGTGCATTCGCGCTGGCATCACGTGCCCAACGAGTTTGACGATTACATCGCCAATCCCAAGAAGAACGGCTATCAGTCGCTGCACACCGCCGTGATGGGCCCGGAAAACAAGGTGCTCGAGATTCAGATTCGCACCTTTGCCATGCACGACGAAGCCGAGCTGGGGGTCTGCGCCCACTGGCGCTATAAGGGCCATGACACCAACGCCAAGAGCCGCAGCTATGAGGAAAAGATCGCCTGGCTGCGTCAGGTGCTGGAGTGGCAGGACGAGGTCGGCGGCTTTGGCGACCTGCGCGAAGGGCTGTCCAGCGATGTGGCGCCGGATCGCATCTATGTGTTTACCCCCGACGGCCATGTGATCGACCTGCCGCGCGTCGCCACGCCGATCGACTTCGCCTACCGCGTACACACCGAGATCGGCCACCGCTGCCGAGGGGCCAAGATCAACGGCCGTATCGTGCCGCTTACCTACAAGCTGAAATCCGGCCAGCAGGTCGAGATCCTTACCGCCACCAAGGGCGGCCCCAGCCGCGACTGGCTGAACCCCAGCCTGGGCTATGTGCGCACCTCCCGCGCCCGGGCGAAGATTCAGGCCTGGTTCAAGTATCAGGCGCGGGATCAAAACCTCGACGAAGGCCGCGGGCTGTTTGAACGCGAGATGCGCCGCCTGGATATCGAGGGGCTGGATCTGCCCAAGCTGGCGAAAGCCGTCAACTATCAGACCGCGGACGATATGTACGCGGCCCTGGGCGCCGGCGACCTGCGTATCGGCCAGGTGCTCAACCAGGCCCAGCAGCTGTTTGGCGAATCCGACGACCAGGAACAGCTCGATCGCCTGCTGGCCAAGCCCAGGCGGCAGTCCAGCAAGGCGACCAAAAGCGATATCACCGTGCTCGGGGTGGGCAATCTCAAGACCAGCATGGCCAACTGCTGCCGGCCGGTACCCGGCGAGCCGATTGTCGGCTTCATCACCCAGGGGCGCGGCGTCACCGTGCACCGCCAGGACTGCAGCAACATTCTGCAATTGCGCCTGGATGAGCCCCAGCGCATCATCGAAGTGGAATGGGGCGAGCGTGCCCAGACGCGCTATCCGGTGACCATCGAGATTCAGGCCTGGGATCGTTCAGGCTTGCTGCGCGATGTCACCGGCCTGCTGGGCAATGAAAAGGTCAACGTCCTGGCGGTCAATACGCTGACCGACACCGACGAAGGCATTGCCCGCCTGCGCATCACCCTGGAAGTCGATGGCCTGGAAGCGCTGGGTCGGCTGTTCTCGCGCATTCAGCAACTGCCCAACGTGACCGAGGTTCGCCGTCTGCGCGATACCGACCCTGACAAGAATGTCCATGGAGGAGGGAGCTGATGCGCTACTCGCTGGACGATCTGCTCACCCTGATGCGCGTGCTCCGCGACCGTGAGCAGGGCTGCCCCTGGGATATCAAGCAGGATTGGGAGAGCATCGTCCCCCACACCCTTGAAGAAGCCTACGAAGTGGCCGATGCCATCGAGCGGCGTGCGTTCGACGAGCTGCCCGGTGAATTGGGCGACCTGCTGTTTCAGGTGGTCTACTACGCCCAGTTTGCCGCCGAAGAGCAGCGCTTCGACTTCCACGACATCGTCGACACGCTCACCGCCAAGATGCTGCGTCGCCACCCGCATGTGTTTCCCGACGGCACCCTGGCATCGCGCCGCCCGCCGGGCGTCACCGCCGACGACGTGCAGACCCGGCAGGTCAATAGCCGCTGGGAGGCATTGAAGGCCGATGAACGCGCCGAGCGTACCGACCAGCCGCCCTCGGTGCTCGACGACGTGCCGCGCACCCTGCCAGCCCTCAGCCGGGCTGCCAAGCTTTCCAAGCGGGCCGCGCGAGTGGGGTTTGACTGGCCTGATTCCCGTGGCGTGCTGGCCAAGATACGCGAAGAGCTCGATGAGGTGGAAGAAGCACTTGCCACCGGCGATCAGCAGCACGCCCATGAAGAGGTCGGCGACCTGCTGTTTGCCGTGACCAATCTGGCGCGCACCCTCGGGGCCAATCCCGAGCAGTGTCTGCGCGCCACCAATGCCAAGTTCGAACGACGCTTTCGCTACGTCGAGGGTGCCCTTGAGGGCGCGGGGCGTCCGCTGGCCGAGGCTTCGCTTGAAGAGATGGAAAGCCACTGGCAGACGGCCAAGGCCGAAGAAAAAAACTGAGTCACTCCTGATTTCCTATTGATGCGACCCCTGCAAGGAGGCCACGCCATGAGCCATGACCTACACGAATCGCTACGCGATAACGTGCGTATCCTGGGCGACAGCCTGGGGCGAACCATTGCCGATGATTTAGGCCAGGGATTCGTCGATAAAATCGAAACCATTCGTGCCCATGCCAAGCAGGGGCGGCAGGGCGACTCGCTCCAGCAGCGCGATCTGATCGAGTACCTGCGCAAGCTTCCCGAACAGGACCTGCTGCCCGTCACCCGGGCGTTCAACCAGTTTCTCAACCTGGCCAATATCGCCGAGCAGCATTACCGGGCGCGTTTTCGCCGCGTCGAGGACTATAAGCCGGGCTCGCAGCCGGTGCTCGGTGAGCTGCTGAAACGCGCCGAACAGGCGGGTAATTCGCCGCGCAAGCTGGTCGAGACCCTGGCCAACATGCGCGTGGAGCTGGTGCTGACCGCGCACCCCACCGAAGTCATCCGCCGCACGCTGATCCAGAAGTACGACGCCATCGACGACTGCCTGACAGCCATCGAAGGTTCGGAAGACTATCCCGAGCGTGGCACCCGTGCTCAGGGGCGGCTCGAGGAGCTGATCAGCCAGGCGTGGCACACTGACGAGATCCGCCATGAACGACCCACGCCCGTCGATGAGGCCAAGTGGGGGTTTGCGGTCATTGAAAACTCGCTGTGGCAGGCCGTGCCCGACTTTCACCGCGACCTGGACAACCTGCTGCTGGACACCGCCGGTGAGCGTCTGCCGCTGGATGCCGCGCCGATTCGCTACGCGTCCTGGATGGGCGGCGATCGCGACGGCAACCCCAACGTGACCTCGCGGGTGACCAGGGAGGTACTGCTGCTGGGCCGCTGGATGGCCGCAGACCTTTACCTGCGCGACCTCGAACAGCTCAAGACCGAGCTTTCCATGTGGAAGGCCAACAGCGCCTTGAAGGCGGAAGTCGGCGACGTGGCCGAGCCTTACCGCGAACTGCTCAAGCGCCTGCTGGGCAAGGTGGAATCCACCCGGGACTGGGCCAAGGCCGAGCTGGACGGACGCAACTATGACGGCGGGCCGATCATCGAAACTCGCGACCAGCTGTATGCGCCGCTGCTGGCCTGCTATCGCTCGCTGTGCGACGTTGGCCTGGACACCATCGCCAACGGCGCGCTGCTCGACACGCTGCGCCGGGTGGCGGTGTTCGGCGTGACGCTGACCAAACTCGACCTGCGCCAGGAGGCCAGCCGCCACGCCCAGGTGATGGAAGAGCTGACCGCTGCGTTGAACCTGGGTCACTATCGCGACTGGGATGAACAGCAGCGTCAGGACTTTCTGCTCGCCGAGCTCGACTCGCGGCGTCCGCTGATTCCGCGCCGCTGGGAATGCTCGGCGGAAACCCGCGAGGTGCTGGACACCTTCAAGGTCATCGCCAAGGAGCACGCCGAAGCCCTGGGCACCTATATCATTTCCATGGCGGCTGAGCCCTCCGATGTCCTCACCGTGGCCCTGTTGATGAAAGAAGCGGGCGGCCAGGTGACGCTGCCCATCGCGCCGCTGTTTGAAACCCTCAACGACCTCGACCATGCCGGTGACGTGATCGACCAGCTGCTGGCGCTGCCGGGCTATCGCAAGCTGATGCGCAACGGCCAGGAAGTGATGATCGGCTACTCCGACTCGGCCAAGGACGCCGGCCAGCTGGCGGCGGCCTGGGCGCAGTACCGGGCGCAGGAGTCGTTGGTCAACGTCTGCGAGCGCCACGGCGTCGATTTGACCCTATTCCACGGCCGCGGCGGCACGGTCGGTCGGGGCGGCGGCCCCGCCCACGCGGCGATTCTCTCCCAGCCGCCGGGATCGGTGAACGGCAGTCTCCGGGTGACCGAGCAGGGTGAGATGATTCGCTTCAAGTTCGGCCAGCCGGATATCGCCCTGCGTTCGATGGAAATCTACGCCTGTGCGGTGCTCGAGGCCACGCTGCTGCCGCCCAGGACCCCCGAGCCCCACTGGCGAGAGGAGATGGACCAGCTCGCCAAGGTCGCCCACGCCGCCTATGTTGGGGTGGTGCGCGAAGATCCCGATTTTGTGCCGTACTTCCGTGCGGTCACCCCGGAAGGTGCCCTTGGCCGGCTGCCGCTGGGGTCGCGGCCCACCAAGCGCCGTCAGGACGGCGGGGTGGAGACTCTGCGCGCCATCCCATGGATATTCGCCTGGACGCAGATTCGCCTGATGCTTCCCGCGTGGCTGGGCAGCGGCGAAGCGTTCTCGCGGCGTCTCGAGCAGCCTGGCGGCCGCGAGGTGTTGCAGGAGATGCGCAATGAGTGGCCGTTCTTTGGCACCTACCTGGACATGCTGGAGATGCTGCTGGCCAAGGCTGACGTGGCGATTTCGGCCTACTACGAGCACCGCCTGGTGGACGAGCCGTCGCTCAAGGCACTGGGCAAGCAGCTGCGTGAACGCTTTGCGCGCCTGGAAGAGGCCGTGCTGGATATTCTTCAGCAGGACGCGCTGCTGGAAAACACCCCGCTGATTCGCCAGGCGATCGATGTGCGCAATCCTTACATCGATCCGTTGCACGGCCTGCAGGCAGAGCTCCTGCAGCGTAACCGGGATGCCGATGGCGCGATCAGCGCCGACCTTTCCCGCGCGCTAATGGTGACCATGGCGGGGATCGCTGCGGGTCTGCGCAATACGGGCTAGGCAACCCCCATTAATGAAAGGAGGCGTCAATGCCTGAAGAGGCTCAAACGGTACTCGATTTCTGGTTTGAAACCTTGACGCCTGCTCAGTGGTTTAAAAAAGACCCTGAGATGGATCGTGCGATCTCGGCACGGTTTGGCGTCCTGCATGTCCAGGCAGGGCAGTGTGAGTGCTACGCATGGCGCCAGACCGCGCACGGCCGGTTGGCTGAAATCATTGTCTTGGACCAGTTCTCGCGTAACATCTACCGCGACGATGCGCGCGCCTTCGCCAACGATGCGCTGGCACTGGCGCTCGCCCAGGAAGCGGTGGCGGCCGGTGTCGATGCCGACTTGACCCCCGTCGAGCGCAGTTTCCTGTATATGCCGTACATGCACAGCGAGTCAGCCGCCATTCATGCCCTGGCGATGCCGCTGTTTGACCAGCCGGGGTTGGAGAGAAACCGGGACTTCGAGGTTCGCCACAAAGCCATCATTGACCGGTTTGGGCGTTATCCGCACCGCAATGCGGTGCTGGGCAGGGCATCCACCCCGGAAGAAGTCGCGTTTCTCAAGCAGCCGGGCACGTCTTTTTAAGCGGTTACCTTTTTCACTTTTGCCGATGGCGCTTTATGTCGTTACGAAAATCTACTCGCATCAACAAATACATCAGCGAAAGCGGACTCTGCTCGCGGCGCGAGGCCGACCGCTTTGTGGAGCAAGGCAATGTCTGGATCAACGGCCGCCGGGCCACCACCGGGGATCAGGTCGTTCCGGGTGACCGCGTCAAGGTGAACGGCCAGGACATCGAGCCCCAGGAAGAAGAGGATGTCGTCCTGATTGCGCTCAACAAGCCGGTGGGCATTGTCAGCACGACCGAGTCGAGTGAAAAAGACAACATCGTTGATTTCGTCAAACACGGCACGCGCATCTTTCCGATCGGCCGCCTGGACAAGGACTCCCAGGGGCTGATTTTGCTGACCAATAACGGCGATCTGGTCAACAAGGTGCTGCGCGCCAACAATCAGCACGAGAAAGAGTATCGGGTGACGGTCAACAAGCCGATCACCGAGGAGTTTATCGACGGCATGCAAAACGGCGTGCCGATTCTTGGTCAGGTCACCAAGAAATGCCACGTCGAGAAGCTGTCGACGTTCGAGTTCTCCATCACCCTGGTGCAGGGGTTGAACCGCCAGATCCGCCGGATGTGCGAGTACTTTGGCTACGAGGTTATGCAATTGATCCGCACGCGGATCATGAACGTCTCGCTCAAGGGGCTGGCGCTGGGTGACTGGCGGGACTTGACCGTCAAGGAATTCGATACCCTGGTGGCGCTCACCGAGCGCTCGGAGGCGGCTCCGGCCCCACGCACCGCGTCTGCCAAGCAACGTGGGCCTAAAAAAGGCGCCCAGCGACCGGGTAACAAGGGGCGCGATGGAACGGGAAAAGGCGGCAAAGCGGGCAAACCCGCAGCCAAAGCCGGGGCAGGGCGCTCTAAATCCAAAAGTGCTGGGCCCAAAAGCGCTGGCGGCAAACCGGCACTGAAAGGCAAGCCCGGTGCCAAGCCGGCCGGCAAGAAAGCCGCCGCGCCCGGCAAGGGCGGGGCGCCCAAGAAGCCGGGGAAAAACAAGCCGTTCAAGGGTAAGGCGGGCCCGCGCCGTAAGTCGTCTTCCTAGCCGTTAGCTGTCGTAGGCAAACAGGAAATTAGCGATCAGCTCCTTGCCGCCTTCGGTGGCAAACGATTCCGGGTGAAACTGAATGCCGTGAATCGGATAGTCGCGGTGCTTCACGCCCATCAGCTCAAACTCACCGACCGCCTGCCAGCGGCTGCGCTGTTCGAAGTTGTCGGCCGCCAGACCGCCGACGGTGGCGGTGACGTCCAGGCATTCGGGTAGCGAGTCCGCATCGGCAATCAGCGAGTGGTAACGCATGACCTCGAGCTGGTCGGGCACGCCGCTGAACACCGAGCAGTTATTGTGGTTGATTGGGCTGATCTTGCCGTGCATGGGGAGTGGCGCTTTGACCACCTTGCCACCGAACACGTGCACGATGCCCTGCATCCCCAGACACACGCCCAGCAGCGGCGTGGTCTTGCCCAGCTTCTCGATCACTTCCGCACACACGCCAAAGTAGCGCGGGTCGTCCGGCGAGCCGGGGCCTGGGGAGATGATGATGCGATCCGGCGCCATGGCCTCGATGGCCTGAAAATCGATCTGGTTGTTGCGTTTGACGATAATCTCGAAATGGGGAATCGCCCGACGATTTTTCTCGGTCGTCAGAATCTCACCGATAAACTGGTAGAGGTTATAGGTGAAAGAATCGTAGTTATCGATGATGAGCACCTTCATGCGTGGCTCTCCGTGTCCTTATCCGTACTCATGAAAGGGGCAAGGGCTTTGCGGGTGCCCGCAAACTTGCGGCGAATCTCTTCATACTCGTCGGCGGCGTTGCTGTCGAAGACGTTGCCGCCACAGGTTTGCACGTAGGCGCGCTCGCCGTTGACGAACACCGTACGGATGGGAATGGCAAAGGTGCAGTCACCGTTAAACGAGAACTGTCCCACCGCACCGCCGTAGGGGCCACGCCCGTCGGTTTCTAGGTCGTCGATGATTTTCATCGCCTCGATCTTCGGCGCCCCCGTCAGCGTACCCGCCGGGAAATTGCTGGCCAGCGCCGTGAACATGTCGTCACCCTCGGCGATAATGCCGACGATCTCGCTGGAAATATGCTGCACGTGGCTAAATCGCTTGATATCCATCAGGCTGCGCACCTTCACCGTGCCAAACTGCGCGACGCGGCCGATATCGTTGCGATGCAGGTCGACGATCATGTTGTGCTCGGCAATCTCCTTGGGGTCGTTGAGCAGCGCCCGGGCAAGCTGGGTGTCTTCCTGAGGCGTTTGGCCCCGGGTGGTGGTGCCCGCCAGCGGGAACGTCTCCATTTCACCCTGGCGCAGGCGGAATAGCAGTTCGGGGCTTGCGCCGATCAGCTTCTGCTCGCCAAACTTGACGTAGTACATCTGCGGCGAGGGGTTGATGGTACGCAGCTGGTCGTACAGCGCCAGGGTATCGCCCTGGATCTGGAAGCGCTTCTTGAACCCCACCTCGCACTGAAACACCTTGCCGTCGATGATGTCCTGCTTCACCTTGGCCACCGCCGCAGCGTGCTCATCCTGGCTCATGGTGTCGCCCAGCGCCTTGATATGCAGCGGGCCGGGGGGCGTATCGTCAGCGTCGATCAGCGTCTGCAGAAACTCATAGCGGCTGTTGTCGTAGTAAAAGTAGGTGACTTCCCCGGTCATCTTGTCGAGGATCAGGCCATCCTTGTACAGCCCGAAGCGAAAGGTATCGAAGTCGTCGCTGGCCTTGAGCGTCAGCGAGGGCTCGAAGTACTGCATGGCATCGTAGCCAAGATAGCCGCTCAGTCCGCCGGCATACTTGCGGGAAATGATATTTTGCGGGATCAGACTGCGCAGCAGGTCGTAGGGGTTATCGCTCGGGTAGTGGTTGGCATGGCCGTCGCGGTCTTCGATGGTCAGCGTCTTGCCGTTGGCGTAGAGCGTGTACTCGGGGTCGAAGCCGATGATCGAGTGACGCGCCATGTGGCTGTCCTCGCCAAGCGACTCCAGCATGTAGCAGGTATCGAATTGCCGCTCGATTTTTTGAAACAGGGCAAAAAAATCGCAGTCCGCCGCCAGGGTCACGTAGTGAGGCTTGCGCGGCAGCGTAAAAGGCTGCGGGCCTTCTGCAGCGTGCGTTTCGGCAGTTGTCATAGGTGATCGGTCCATGAAGAAGGTAACGTTGTTAGGGCACGGGAGCCACGCGATACGGTGGCGATACCCACGCCCAGGGTGTCGGCAATCTTGCGGTGGGGCACGCCCTCACGCAGCAGCTTGAAAATCTGCAGGCGCTTACTGATTTCTTGGTACTCTGCAGGCGTCAGCAGGCTGGCCAGCGCCTTGTGCATTGCCTCTGGAGAGTCGATGGCAAGCAAATGGCGAACCAGCTCCGCCTGGTAATCATCGTTTGAGCGCATATCCTAAAGGCACCGTTGGCCACCGGGTAACAAGCAATGTACTAGCGTACTAGTACGCTATATGATTGTGCCGTGAAGTCAAGCCGATTGAACCAATAGATTGAAAAAATAAAAGGACCCTCGATGACCGCGTACTTTATCCAGGCGTTTATTTATCTTGTGGCGGCGGTGATTGCCGTCCCCCTGGCGAAACGCTATGGGCTTGGCTCGGTGCTTGGCTACCTGATGGCCGGCGTGGTCATTGGCCCGATACTGGGGCTGGTGGGCCAGGAAACCACGACGATCCAGCACTTTGCCGAATTTGGCGTGGTGATGATGCTGTTTCTGGTCGGTATGGAGCTCGACCCGAAAGGCCTGTGGGCGATGCGTGTTCGGCTGATCGGCCTGGGCGGGCTGCAGGTGATGCTGACCACCGCCGCAGGAACCGCGATTGCCTGGTGGCTCGGGCTTGCCTGGCAAACGTCCCTGGCCATCGGCTTGCTGTTCGCGCTGTCCTCGACGGCGATTGTGCTGCAAACCCTGAGTGAAAAAGGCCTGGAAAAAACCGAGGGCGGCCGGAGCGCCTTCTCCGTGTTGCTGTTCCAGGATATCGCGGTGATTCCCATGCTGGCGTTGATTCCCCTGCTGGCGCTACCCGAGTTGATGGGCGCCGGTGGCGATCAAGCCAGTCACCCGAGCATCAGCCTGGTGGCGCACTTGCCCGGCTGGGCGCATGCCCTGGTGGTGGTCGCGGCGATCGGCAGCGTGATTGCCGGCGGTTACTACCTTGGCCCGAAACTGTTTCGCTATGTGGTGGGCTCGGGATTGCGTGAGGTGTTCACGGCTACGGCGCTGATGCTGGTCATCGGTATCGCCGCGCTCATGAGCCTGGTGAATCTTTCCCCGGCGCTGGGCGCGTTTCTGGCCGGTATCGTACTGGCCAACAGCGAGTTCAAGCATGAAATCGAAGCCAATATCGAGCCTTTCAAGGGGCTTCTGCTGGGCCTGTTCTTTATCACCGTCGGCGCGGGGATCGACTTTCAGGTACTGGCCTCGCAGTGGGACACGGTGCTGGTACTTGGCGTCGTGGTGATTGCCGTCAAGGCGGCCATTCTGCTCGTCCTGGCGTTGCTGTTTCGGGTGCATCGCAGTAACGGCTGGCTGTTCACCCTGAGCCTTGCCCAGGCCGGTGAGTTCGGGTTTGTGCTGTTGACCTACAGCGTGCAGAACAGCGTGATTCCCGTCGAGATTTCCCAGGTGCTGTCGCTGGTCATCGCGCTGTCGATGTTCCTGACGCCGCTGTTGTTTATCGCCTACGACCGCCTGGTGCTGCCGCGCTATCGTCGGGTCAAAAACGACGGGCGCGAGGCGGATGCCATTGAAGAACAGGCGCCGGTGATCGTCGCGGGCGTGGGGCGCTTCGGGCAGATCATTTGTCGCCTGTTGCGTGCCAACAACATGCCCATCGTCGCGCTCGATCATGAACTCGAGCAAATCGAGAACCTGCGGCGAATTCATATTAAAAGCTATTTCGGCGATGCTGCTCGCTCAGACCTGCTGGAAACCGCCGGTATCGAACAGGCGCGCTTGCTGGTCGTGGCCATTGATGACCGTAAGCGGGCTGTTGAGCTGGTCAAGCACGTCAAGCATTACTACCCCCATGTATGGGTGCTGGCCCGGGCGTTTGACCGCGGACATGGTTATCAGCTGCGTGAAGCCGGCGCCGATGACGTCGTCAGTGAAACCTACCACTCCGCACTTGAGCTGGGCGGCCATGCGCTGACGGCCATGGGGGTTCACCCCATGCGCGCCAAGCAGATGACCTGGGCGTTTGTGCAGAATGAAGAGGCCCACGAGGACGAGCTTTTTGAAGCCTGGAAGAATATCGAAGAAGGCATCAACTTCAGTCCGCGCTACGGCGAACTGTTCATGAAGCTCGAAGAAGCGCTGAACAGCGCCATGCAGCAGGATTGGCCCGAGCCCCAGCGTGAGGATGTGCCAATCTGGACGCCGCCTGAAGCGGATAATCCATGACCCCCCCCCCTTCATTGCTGACGTGCTCAGACAAGCATCGACGACTTGAATAAGGCCTGGCGGTCGATGGCGTTTCCCGACAGCATGAACTCGCCCATACCCCGGTAGTGCAGCGATGTCTGCTCATCCGCCGAAGGGGCGACATGGGCTTTAACGACCTCAAAGATAAACAGGTTGTAGCGTTCGATCATGGCGTCATCGTGCAGCCGGCACTCGAAGGACGCGTAGCATTCCTCAATTCGTGGTGCATCGATCTTTTCTGACTCGCCAGGGGACAGACCAAAGGCGTCGAACTTGTCGACCTCGCGCCCTGAACAGTTGCCGATACCTACGACCGCATCGACAAGCGACGCCGGGGGAATATTGATCACGCATTCGCCGCTGTTATGCACCAGCGCATGGGAGTGATTGCCAGTGTCGATAACGCAGCCGATAAGCGAAGGGGAAAACGCCATGACCATGTGCCACCCCAGAGTCATGATGTTGGTTTGCTTTCGCCAATGCGATGACACCAGCACAACAGGGCCAGGTTCAAGAAAGTGCCTGACGTTGGAGACCGGAAAGTCCTCTTTCTTCGTAGGGTGTGGCATCAATAATCTCCGATTAGATTAGTTATCCAGCCGGACGTCGCATCAAGGTCATCAATACCCCGGCGCTGATCTGCCGGTTAATGGCACGGAAATGCAAGTCGCCGGCATCTATGTACAAGAAATGCGCTGCCCCAGGAATCACAGTGAGGAGACTCACCGTGATCATTCGGTGCATGAAACCGACGACGAGGCGCTGCTGTTTGGCGCCACGTCTGTAGAGGGTAGCGACAATGTTACATATAGGGTCTTCAAAAAGGCTAGCTAACGACATCCTCACTTTCTTTGGTCAGTTGGAAGATACCCAGGGCGCCATTGACAGCACTTTTTTCAGCGAGCTAGGTCGCAACGCGGATGTGTTTTCAACCATTCAATCGTTTATTGATCGGGCGTCCGCGTCAGAAGAGGCGCTATCCCAACAGTTAGCGTCAATGACCAGCAGGCTTGAGGACATGGAAAGGCAGCATGCAGAGGTCATCCGCCAAAGAGATGACCGCCTTCGAGCATTGGAAGCAGAGTGCCAGCGCCTGATGGGGGAGCAACGGGTATGGGAGATGATACAGCTGACGCTCACCGAAGGCGTCTGGGACTTTGTCGTGTATCATGGCGATATAGAGGATCCATCAAGCGAGATGATCATCACCGACCAGTTCAGAAACCTTCTGGGCTATACCCGGGAGGAGATGCCTGACGGGATGGACAGCCAGAAGGACATTACCCATCCTGACGATCTGCCCAATATTCTGGCGGCGTTTGAAAAGGAAATTCTCTCGCCGTCGGGCACGGGCGAATACGTGGAAGAATTTCGCATGTACCATAAACAACACGGCTATTGCTGGTTTAGGGAGCGTGGCCGGGCCATCCGGGATGAAGGCGGGCAGCTTTTACGTGTCATCGGGGCGGTTCGCAACATCGAGGATGAGCGGTCGGCCAAGTCAGCTCATGAAACCATCGTCGAGAACAATCATAAGACTTACCATCAGGTGTCAGAGGTGGTGGACGTTATCAGCCAGATTGCGACCCAAACCAATCTGCTGGCGCTCAATGCCGCCGTTGAGGCAGCACGAGCGGGCGAGGCGGGCAGAGGGTTTTCGATCGTCGCCGATGAAGTCAAGAAACTGGCCAACCAAACGCAGGAAGCCACCCAACGCATTCAAGACGTCCTGGACTCCCAGGAGCAGTAAAAACGTTCAGCGGCGCGCCGTGGGGGCAGGCTGACCCGATGATATCGATAGCCGTTCAGCGTTAGGCGTCGGGATCGGAAGGCAGCTCATCTGGATCAAGCGCTTGCACTTCCTTAAGCAGGCTCATCAAGGTGCGGTATTTCTCGTCTCCCAGCGCCCGCTGGATCTTCTTGTATTGATGGATCATCTCACCTTTCATTTCATCGAAAAGCGCATTGCCCTTTGCGGTAAGCGTCACGCACAGACGCCGCTGGTCGGCGGCAGGTTTCCAGCGTTCCACCAGGCCATTCTGTTCCAGTCGAACCAGGACGCCGGTCAGGCTGGGCGGCAGTATACAGGCGAGCTTGGCCAGTCGGTGGCTTTCCAGGGTTTGATCTTCCGATTGCCACAAAATGCGGATCACTCGCCATTGCTGTTCGGTTATGTTGTGGCGATTGAGGTGAGGCCTGAAGAAGTCCATCGCTGACTCACGCGCTTGCATCAATGCCAACGTCAAGGAAGGGGTAGGGCGTACCATGTGTTGCCTTTTCTAAATAGCCACCAGCCAGGCAAGCTGTCTGATGGCAATGAGAACATTACCTGATCGTCGAATACGCCAGCACGGCGGTCTGGCAACGTGAAAGCATACGGTGCACGACAGAAGGTGACAAACGTGGATGCAAAAATCTCACATGCTGCTGCTGTGGAGACTCGACTATCCTGAGATGACATGAATAGTTTAACAGTTAGAGGGGGTGCTCGGCCCGTTATGGTGCAGCCATGATGGCCGTGGGAATAGGTGGGGGCGGAAAGCCAGAGACCAGCGCTGTGAATGTCACTCAGGGCCAATAATGCTGGCAAGTAACAACAAGACGCGACGGCTGAAATGCTTTATACCTTGATTCAGCGGACAGTGAGAATAGCTGTTTTGGGGGGAGCCAAACTGCTGATATGGCGCGGAAGTTGCTTGACTAAAAAGCCAACAATAATCTCGAGGTCAAGGAGAATCATGGTGAGTAGTGAGCAATCCATTATCCGGGAACACCCATGTACGGCTGCGCTCGTCGAGCGTCAAACCCACGATGTTGTCGAGCATGCGCAAACGCCAAGTGGATGGACGCTCAACTATGAGCAGGTGTCGGCCGGCAAGTTCTTGGGTCAGATCTCCCAGTTGGAGTTGCCCAATATCCAGATTATCGAAGATCAAACCAATCAGGCGATGATCAAGAGTGGGGAGGCCTTCAAAAATACGATCTGCTTTAGTATCTCGACGCGCAAAAGCCCCTCTGACCTGATTTGCCTTGGTAATATCTTTACCACCCCGGGGCTGCTTGTCTCCGATGCTCAGGATCTACCTGAATTAAGAACGCCGGCAGGACTGCAGGTGTTTAACTTGAGTGTGCAAAAGGATTTGCTGATTGACTATATCGTTAAGCAGAACCTGGCATTTGAGGCCAGCTGTGCTCCTTACTTTTTCCCTTTTAGTCAGCCGCATGACCAGAATGCGCTGGCGCAGGCGGTCGAGCGTATATTCCTGCTAAGCAAGCAGGGACAGCTCGCAAAACCAGTACAAAAGAAGAATGCCCAAGACCTGCTGCTGATGCATCTGCTGGATACATGTGAAACGGCTTGCTTGCCTCCCCTGTCGACGACACGAAAAAAGCAGATGGTGGATCGTGCACGTAAATACGCGATCGAGCATAGCGATACTCCTCTGTCCATCATGGACTTATGCAACCACGTAGGAGCCAGTCGACGAAAGCTGCAGTATTGTTTTCAGGATGTGCTCGGCATCAGTCCAGTGTCCTTCCTGCGTATACTGCGGCTCAATGCCGTTCATAAAGCCCTGTGTACCGGAAGCGAAGACAAGCAGATCCAGGATATTGCCGCCGAATGGGGGTTTTGGCATTTAGGTCACTTTACCTCGGACTACCGTAACCTGTTCGGAGAGCGCCCGTCAGACACCCGGGGGAGAATGAAAAGCAGGTTTGCCAATCTCGGATAACGCCCTTTCCGGTAGCGTCATAAGCTGAAATGGCTCATTCAGAGACATAGAGGCAATACAATGACTCCAAGAAAAACAATGCTACCCCGCATTTTATTGGCACTCACCTGCAGCTATTCAGCGGCTTCCATGGCCACCGAAAATGGCTCACCGACGACGGCAATGGGGCTGCTCGATTTTGGCGCAGGTTATCTACCTCCCACCACCGACAATGGAACAGTGGGCTTCCGAGCCGCGTATTACTCAACGGATGCCCAGAAAGATAACGACGGCAACGATACGGGCAATGATTTCTCGCTAGATGTGCTCTCGCTGTCAATGGCCTATTTCTACATGACGGATCAGAAAGTGCTGGGCGCCCGTTACGGTTTCGGTACGGTCGTGCCTTTCTTCAAGATGGACTCCGAGCTGCAGGTCAAGCGAGGCGGCACAACGTTGTTCAGTGATCAGGCGGATGTGTTTGAACTGGCGGATATCCAGTTCATGCCGATGTTACTGCAGTGGACGCCAAGCCCCAATCTGTCGATCTTTGCACAGTTCCAGATCCAGGCGCCCACGGGGGATTACGATTCAGAGCGCCTCGTCTCCCCGGGGCTGAATCACTGGGCGTTTACACCTCAGGCGGCGTTTACCTATGTCAGCGATAGCGGCTATGAGGTCTCGTCTTCGTTTCAGCTCGACATCAATACCCGCAATGACGACACCGACTACCGGAGTGGCACGGAGTATCGCCATGAGTTTGCGGTAGGCAAGCATGTGGGCCCATGGACGGTCGGCGTCGGTGGCTATCACTATCAGCAAATTACCGATGACGATGCCCCGGGCCTTGAAGGCGGTAATCGCGCATCGGTGGTGGCCGCAGGGCCTGCCATTGGCTTCTTCGACCCAGGGTCGTCGATTCCGCCGATCAGGTTCCATGCTTACAAGGAGTTTGGCGCCGAGAACCGCACCGAAGGCTACAACATCGGCTTAACAATGGCGTTCAGCTTCTAAGGAGGTCATGATGAGCAATGCACATTTACCCCGCGAAGCGGGGCGTTCTCAGGGCAGCGTGCTGGTGTTGGGGAGCAGCCTGACCATCATGGGATCCGTCATGGTGGCGCCCATCATTCCCAAGCTGATCGCGGAATTTGCGGCCAGCGAACCTCGCGTCGAGGTGCTGGCACCGCTGGCGATTACCGGCCCGGCATTAGCCATTGCCATATTTGCGCCTTTGGCGGGCTGGCTTGCGGATAGCGTGGGTCGAAAACTCATATTGATCTTCGCCACCTTGCTTTATGCGCTGCTGGGGGCTGCGCCTGCACTCCTCAATGATCTCCAGTCGATCGTCATTGCCCGTTTTCTTTTCGGCTGTAGCGAGGCCATGGTGATGACCTGCTGCACGGCATTGATTGCAGACTATTGGCAGGGCGAGCGCAGACTCCGCTATATCAATGCGCAGGTTATCTCGATCGCGCTGGTGGGCGCCCTGTTTTTTGTCATCGGGGGGGCGCTTGGCGAGCAATCCTGGCGCACGCCTTTCTATCTCTACCTGCTGCCTCTGTTGCTTGTCATACCGATGATGAAAGTGCTCTGGGAACCCCTTGCACGTTCTGAGCAGGATGAAACGCCCGATAGGCAGCGCATTGATGGGGTTGCCTTGGTGGTTGGCTATGCGTTGATTCTCGGTGGCATGGTGTTGAGCTTTGTCGTGCCCGTGCAAACCCCCAGGCTGATGGTTCAACTGGGAATCGCATCAAGTACGTTGATCGGCATGGCGACGGGGGCTGGTCTGCTCGCCTCACTGTTGGGCGCGCTGGCCTGGCCGCTGATTCGCAAGACCATTGGCATCAAGTGCACCAACGCCCTGCTGCTGGCCTTGATGTCCTCCGGACTGCTGCTGCTCATCAACGCCGGCTCACTCACGGGTATTTTTATTGCCGTCGTCATTCATGGTGTGGGGGCTGGGTTATTAGTTCCCAATGCGCTTACCCCGGTCATGAATGCGTTGAACAAGCGCCAAAATGGACGAGGAATGGGCGGATTTACCTCCTGCCTTTATCTAGGCCAGTTTGTCAGTCCCTTGTGTGTCGCGTTCCTGGTATCAATGACCGGCATGCTGACGCATGCCATCGCCATGCTGGCATTGATCGGTTTTGGATCAGCCGTCATCTGGTTGTTGTATGCCTTCTTTGCTAAACAGAGCGACACGCCTCCCTTAACCACCACAGCCGATAAGTGATAGTAAAATGACACGCGATATACATACGTTGATGGATAGTCAGGATGGCGTTGGGCTTGCCGAGAAGATCCGGCAGAAGGACGTCACACCCAGTGAACTGGTAACGGCGGTCATCGATCGCCTGGAAGCCGTCAACCCTCAGCTCAATGCGCTGGCCGAGCCACTGTATGAACAGGCGCAGAAGGCGGCAAAGGAAAACGTCGACACGCGGCAGCCATTTTGTGGTGTTCCCACCTTCGTTAAGGATCTTTTTTCGCCCCTCAAGGGGGCCAGGATGGCCAGTGGTTCCTTTGCATTGGGTGAGACGCGCGCGGAAATCGATGCCGAGGCCGTTGCTCGGTTGCGGCGCGCGGGTTGCCTGTTCGTGGGTACCAGCACCTCCCCCGAGTTTGGCACTTCCTATACCACCGAGTCGAGCCGGTTTGGGGCAACGCGTAATCCCTGGAACCCGGAGAGAAGCGTGGGCGGTTCGAGTGGCGGTGCTGCCGCTCTGGTGGCTGCCAGGGTGGTGCCGTTTGCCCACGGCAACGATGGCGGCGGCTCCCTTCGGGTGCCGGCGTCCTGCTGCGGGATTTTTGGCCTTAAACCCACGCGGGGCAGAATGCCATCAGGCCCGATGGTAGGTGAGGGCTGGGGAGGCATGGGGACGCCTCACGCGATGACCCTGTCGGTGCGCGACAGCGCAGCGTTACTTGATGCGACTAGCGGGGCGGACCTCGGAGCCCCCTATGCCGCTCCGGAACAGCGTGACTCCTTTCTGAACGCCGTGGAAAGGTCGCCTGGGACGTTGCGCATTGCCGTGGTGGAAAGCATGGCCCCCTGGGAATCAGGCGCCGAGGCGCGAGAAGCCGTCCAGCTTACCGCGTCGTTATGCGAATCCCTGGGACACCGCGTTGAATCGGTATCGTTGCCGGTGAACCTGCCCGAGTTTATTCATAATACCTTCAGCATCATCGCGCCCAACACGCAGAATTTCATCAATACTCTCGGCGAGATGCGCGGATCTCCTGTCAAGGATAGCGAGCTGGAACCTCGCACCAGGGTGATGCTGAGGGAAAAAGGCCATCTCGACGCCACCACCTACATTACGGCCATCGAGTATATGCATGCGCTGGGCAGAACGGTGGCGGGTTTCATGCGTGACTACGATCTGATCTTGACGCCGACATTGACACGCAAACCGCCCATCATCGGTGAGTTGGACGCCTTTGACGATACGCTGAGTCTTGAAGACATCATTCATCGGTTTCATGGCTATTCGCCCTTCACGGCTATTTTTAACGCGACCGGCCAGCCCGCCATGTCGGTTCCGCTGTACTGGACGCAGGATAGTCTGCCGATCGGCAGCCATTTTGCCGCGCGATTCGGTGACGAAAGTACGCTGCTGTCGTTGGCGGCTCAGCTTGAGCAGGCGCGCCCCTGGGCGAATAAGCGGCCACCCGTCAATGCCATGACGAGCTAGCATTCGCGCGTCGGTCTAGCAGCATTTAAAACGGCAGGTGCAGCGAAGCGCTGAGGGTATTCAGATGGTCGAGGGTGGGAGCGTCGATACGTTCGTACTCGAGGCGGCTGACCAGGCGATCGAAGGTGAGGGTGGCGCCAAACCCCTGAAGGAGGGCGGTGCCGCCATCATCGAGTTCCTGCGCCGGACGATAGCTTTTACCGCGCCATTCGGTAAGCCCTGACTTGGCATAGACGCTGAATGATCCCAAGCGCAGGCCAGCGACCAGGGCGCCGCCCAGGCTCAGGGTGTCCATGATCAGGGAGCTTGAAGAGACAGGCACTTCTTCGCTTTCCCGGTAGGCCAGTTCAGCGCCAAGGTCCAGGTGAGGTAGCTGCCAGGGACTGAAGCCGGCCGATAGGCGGAACCCGCTGGTATATCGGTCAATGCTGGTCAGGTCGCTGCCTTCGAGGATGACGCCGTTTTCCAGTTTCAGCAGCTCGCTATGCGGCGAGGTGTAGGCCAGAGGCGAGGCGTCGTCAGCAAAGGTGCTGGCGTAGGGGACTGCACAGCATAGGGGGACTGCACAGCATCGTAAGGTGCTCGCCAAGCGTTTCATTGGCATTTTTTGTACCTGGAAGCGTCAAGTAAAAGCGGATCTTTTGAGGGTAGCAACTGGCCCTGGTTTGTGCCAGCTTATTTGCCGTAACCCTACTGCTGGTCGTTCAGCCCCAGTTCCTCGATGGAGATGTCGCGCATCTTGAACTTCTGGATCTTGCCGGTGACGGTCATCGGGAATTCATCGACGAACTTGAAGTAGCGCGGAATCTTGAAGTGGGTGATCTTGCCCTTGCAGTACTCGCGCAGGTCTTCGCCGCTAATCTCGTGGTCGGTACCGTTGAGTTTGACCCAGGCGATCAGCTCTTCGCCGTACTTCTTGTCCGGCACGCCGGTGACCTGGACGTCCGAAATGGCGGGATGGGTGTAGAAAAATTCCTCGATCTCCCTGGGATAGACGTTTTCGCCGCCGCGAATCACCATGTCCTTGATCCGGCCAACGATCTGGACGTAGCCCTCGTCGTCCATGGTGGCCAGGTCGCCGGTATGCATCCAGCCGGTTTCGTCGATGGCCTCGGCGGTGGCCTTGTCGTTGTTCCAGTACTTCAGCATGATGCTGTAACCGCGAGTACACAGCTCGCCAATTTCACCGCGGGGCAGAATGCCGCCGTTACCGGGGTCGACGATCTTGGTTTCCTGATGCGGCTGGGTACGTCCGACGGTCGAGACACGTTTTTCAATGCTGTCGTCGGCACCGGTCTGGGTCGACACCGGGCTGGTTTCGGTCATGCCGTAGGCAATCTGTACGCCTTTCATGTGCATCTTGCTAATCACCTGCTTCATGATTTCCGCCGGGCAAATCGACCCCGCCATGATGCCGGTGCGCAACGACGACAGGTCCGTACTCGGGAAGTCGGGATGGTCGAGCTCGGCGATAAACATGGTGGGCACGCCAAACAGGGCGGTGGCTTTCTGTTCCTGCACCGCCTCGAGCACCTTGCCGGGGTCAAAGCCCTCGTCCGGGTAGATCATCGCCGCGCCGTGGGTCATGCAGCCCAGGTTGCCCATGACCATGCCGAAACAGTGATACAGCGGCACCGGAATCACCAGGCGGTCTTCGCTGGTAAACCCCATGCTTTCGGCGACAAAGAAGCCGTTGTTGAGAATATTGTGGTGGGAAAGCGTGGCGCCTTTGGGGAAGCCGGTGGTGCCCGAGGTGTACTGAATGTTGATCGGGTCGTCGAACTGCAGCGTGGCTTGAAGGTCGTCGACGTCGGTCTGACTCACTTGATTCGCTTCGTCCATCAGGTCGGCCCAGCGCCACATGCCGTTGTGCTTGTCGGCGCTCAGGTTGATGACGCACTCAAGGTCGGGCAGTTTTTGTGATTTCAGGTTGCCCTCGGTGCTGGCCTTGAGCTCGGGGGCCAGTTCATACAGCATGCCGCGATAGTCCGACGTTTTGAAACTGTCGGCCGTTACCAGGAAGCGCGCACCGGACTGGTTGAGCGCAAACTCCAGCTCGTGGGTGCGGTACGACGGGTTGATGTTGACCAGAATCGCGCCGATTTTGGCGGTGGCGAACTGTGTCACCGCCCACTCGCTGCAGTTGGGTGCCCAGATGCCCACCCGGTCGCCTTGCTTGACGCCAATGGCGAGCAGAGCGCGGGCACAGCGATTGACTTCTTCCTGTAGCTCGCGGTAGCGCCAGTGAATGTGCTGGTGGAGCACGATCAGCGCGTCGTTATCAGGATACTGTGCGGCGATCTGGTCGAATTTATCGCCAATGGTCATGCCCAGCAGGGGTTTGTTGGCGGTACTGCTGGTGTAGCTTGGAAGGGTAAGTGCAGGTGATGCCATGGTATCTCTCCACATATTATTGTCTTGTCCGAGGGAACAGGCAGCGACGGTTTGTTATTGGTTATGCGCTGACGCGGCCTTTGGCCAGGGCGACTCTTGAGCCGGGTTGGCGCCCCAGTTCACCGGTAATCCAGTAGCCGGTATCAATCACCGCCTGGAGGTCAACGCCGGTATCGATGCCCAGCCCTGCCAGCAGGTAGAGCACGTCTTCGGTGGCCACATTGCCCGAGGCGCCCTTTGCATACGGGCAGCCGCCGAGCCCGGCGGTGGACGCATCAATCACGCTGACGCCTTCTTCCAGTACGGCATACAGGTTAGCCAGCGCCATGCCGTAGGTATCATGGAAATGCGCCGCCAGACATTCGATGGGTACCTGCTGACGGGTCGCTTCGATCATGCGTTTGGCGGCCAGCGGTGTGCCCACGCCAATGGTGTCGCCCAGCGAGATTTCGTAGCAGCCCATCTCATACAGCGCTTTGGCCACTTCGGCCACTTTGTGGGGCGCAATCTCGCCTTCGTAGGGGCAGCCCAGCACACAGGAAACGTAGCCTCGCACCCTTACGCCGGCGTCGTTGGCGCGTTCGAGCAGCGGCGCAAAGCGCGCCAGGGACTCGGCAATGGAGCAGTTGATATTCTTTTGTGAAAACGTCTCAGACGCCGCCCCGAACACGGCGACTTCCTCAACGCCCGCCGAAAGCGCGTTCTCCAGGCCCTTCAGGTTAGGTGTCAATGCCGAATAGACCACCCCCGGCCGACGGTCGATGCCGGTCATCACCTCGGTGGCATCGCCCATTTGCGGCACCCATTTGGGCGAGACAAAGCTGGCGGCTTCGATGTGCGCGAGTCCCGCTTTGGCGAGCCGCTCAATCAGCGCCATCTTGGTCGCGGTGGGTACCATGTCCCCCGGCTCGTTCTGCAAGCCGTCCCGGGGGGCCATTTCAAACAGTTTGACGGACGTCGGCAGCGCCATGGGGTAGCTCCTATTCGCTGGGGGCAAAGTCGAGCAGCACGTCGCCCTGGCCGACGGTATCGCCCGCCTGGAAGTGGAACGACGCCACGCTGCCATCGGCCGGGGCGTTCATGGTGTGCTCCATCTTCATGGCTTCCATGATCATCAACGGCATGCCTTGCTCGACGCTGGCGCCAGGTTCCACGAGCAGGGCGACCACGGTGCCGTGCATCGGCGCGGTGAGGGTCGACTCGGCCTCATGGTGGCCATGGTCGATGGCGTCGATGCGCCGCCAGAACAGGCGTGTTTCACCCCTTGGGTCGGCCATGACCACCACGTGCCCATCGCGGCGTGCCTGCAGCCGGCGACGGTGGCCATCCAGCGTGACCGCGACCGCATCGCCGCTGAGCGGCTGCAGGCTGGCGGTTAGGGTTTCGTCGCCGATGGTAAGGTGCCAAAGCGCCTCGCCGGCGCTGCGCTTACCTTCAACAATGACCACGGCTTCATCGCTATCCGGCGCCTGGGCGCTTGCGGGGTCGCACAGCGCAATGCGAATGGTATGCGGCGCATTGAGTCGGAAACCGTCGTGGCGGTCCCAGGGCGAGTCGCTCTCGCATTCCTGGGCAAGCTGGTGCAGGCCAATCAGCGCCGCGCTGGCGTAGGCTTCTCGGTCGTAAGTACGAGGGGCAAACAGCGTCGCCTCGTTGCGCTCGATAAAGCGCGTATCCAGCTCCGCGTTCTTGAAGCCAGGATGGGTCGCCAGACGCATCAGAAAGGCGCGGTTGGTCACCACGCCCTGAACGTCGAGCGCTGCCAGGGCACGGTTGAGCGTCGCCAGGGCGGCGTCCCGGTCAACGCCGTGAACGATCAGCTTGGCGAGCATGGGGTCGTAGTGCATCGACACCGTATCGCCGCTTTCCACCCCGCTGTCCAGACGTACCTGGTCGTCGCTTAAACCCGCGCCCTCCAGATCCAGCGCGAAACGCGTCAGCAGGCCGGTGGCGGGCAAGAAATCCTGATCCGGGTCTTCGGCGTAAAGGCGCGCTTCAAAGCTATGCCCGGTGATGGTCAGTGCGTCCTGGGTACAGGGGAGCGGCTCGCCCATGGCTACGCGCAGCTGCCATTCGACAAGGTCCTGGCCGGTGATCATCTCGGTGACCGGGTGCTCGACCTGCAGGCGGGTGTTCATTTCCATAAAGAAGAACGACCCGTCCGCATCCAATAGAAATTCGACGGTGCCGGCACCTACATAGCCGATTTCTTGGGCAGCGCGCACCGCAGCGTCGCCCATGGCGCTGCGCAACTCTGCCGTCATGCCGGGGGCGGGGGCTTCTTCGATGACTTTCTGGTGGCGGCGCTGCACGCTGCAGTCGCGCTCGAACAGGTAAGCGCCGTTGCCGTGGCGGTCGCAGAACACCTGCACTTCCACGTGGCGGGGCTTGACCAGGTATTTCTCGATCAGCATGCGATCGTCGCCGAAGGCGGCTTTGGACTCGCGTCGGCAGCCGTCTAGGGCGGCCTGAAAGCCATCCCCCGATTCGACGACGCGCATCCCCTTGCCGCCGCCACCGGCGCTGGCTTTGAGCATCACCGGGTAGCCGATCTTGTCGGCCTCGTCGCGCAGCAGGGCGTCGCTCTGGTCGTCGCCGTGGTAGCCGGGCACCAACGGCACGCCCGCATTGGCCATGCGTGCCTTGGCGGCGGATTTATCGCCCATGGCGGCAATCGCCGAGGCGGGCGGACCGACAAAGGTGATACCCGCCTGCTCAAGGGCTTTGACGAAGTCGCCGTTCTCGGAAAGAAAGCCGTAGCCGGGGTGAATCGCACCGCTGCCGGTGCGTCTGGCGGCCTCAATGACCGCCTCGACGTCGAGGTAGCTTTCCCGCGCGGCGGCAGGGCCGACGCGGATCGCCTCGTCGGCTTCACGCACGTGTCGGGCGCCGGGATCGGCGTCGGAATAGATGGCGACGGTTTTTAGCCCCATGCGGCGCGCGGTGCGCATCACGCGGCAGGCAATCTCGCCCCGATTGGCGATAAGCAGCGTATCAAAGGGCGTCGTGCGAGCGGCGTTTTCGTTTTTATCGATAATCGGCGAATGACTCATGAGCGACGCTCCGACGCGTTAGGTGTGTTATTCGGTTCGGCCCAGGTTGGGCGACGCTTTTCCAAAAAACTCGCCAGGCCTTCCTGGCCTTCAGGGCTTACCCGCAGACGGGCGATGACCTGGCAGGTATGCTCGCGGGTGGCGTCCGCATCGGTTGTCTGGGCCACCGTAGCCATCAGCGCCTTGGTGGCACGCTGGGCCTGGGGCGAACCCGCCAGCAGCGTGGCCAGCATGGCGTCCACTGCGCTATCCAGGGCGTCGTGTTCCACCACCTGATGGGCCAGGCCGAGCTCAAGCGCCGTCGGTGCGTCCATCACCTCGGCGGTCAACGCAAAGCGGCGCATCTGACGCTCGCCGAGGGCTCGCTGAACGTAGGGGCTGATCACCGCGGGCGACAGGCCGATCTTGACTTCGGAAAGGCAGAACCTGGCTTTTTCGGAGGCCACGACCACGTCACAGCAGGCGGCAAGGCCCACCGCGCCACCGAAGGCGGCTCCCTGTACGCGGCACAGCGTGGGGCAGGGCAGCGTGTCCAGACCGTGCATCAGCGCGGCGAGTTTGCGCGAATCGGCGAGGTTATCGTCAAGGTCGTAATCGACCATGCGTTTCATCCAGTTCAAATCGGCTCCGGCCGAGAAGCTCTTGCCTTCAGAGCCCAGCACCACCACGCGCACGTCGCCCGTGTCCGCAAGCGAATGCAGCCGGCTCAAATGATCGTTCAGCTCGGCGATCAAACTGTCGTCAAAGGCATTGTGCACCTCGGGGCGATTCAGGGTTAGCCAGGCGACGCCGTGGTCGATGGTGAGTGTCGAATAAGCCATGCTCATTGCCCCTTACATCCGGAACACGCCAAAGCGTGTCTCTTCGACTTCAGCATTCATCGCGGCAGCCAGTGAAAGCCCCAGTACATCGCGGGTTTGCAACGGGTCAATCACGCCGTCGTCCCACAACCGGGCGCTGGCGTAATAGGGATGGCCCTGGTGCTCGTACTGCTCGCGGGTGGGTTGCTTGAAGGCTTCTTCTTCCTCCGGCGTCCACTCGCGGCCCTCGCGCTCGTGCTGCTCGCGTTTCACCTGGGAAAGCACGCCCGCCGCCTGTTCACCGCCCATCACGGAAATACGCGCGTTGGGCCACATGAACAGCAGGTTGGGGTCATAGGCGCGGCCGCACATGCCGTAGTTGCCGGCGCCGAAGCTGCCGCCAATCAGCACCGTGTATTTGGGCACCTTGGCGCAGGCCACGGCGGTGACCAGCTTGGCGCCGTGCTTGGCAATACCTTCGTGCTCGTACTTGGAGCCGACCATAAAGCCGGTGATGTTCTGCAGGAAGATCAGCGGAATCTTGCGCTGGGCGCACAGCTCGATAAAGTGCGCGCCTTTCACGGCGCTCTCAGAAAACAGCACGCCGTTGTTGGCGACGATGCCCACCGGGTAGCCGTGAATATGGGCAAAGCCGGTGACCAGCGTATCGCCGTAGTAGCGCTTGAATTCGTCAAAGTCAGAGTCATCGACGATGCGACCAATGACTTCCCGCACGTCATAGGGTTTTTTAAGGTCGGTGCCCACAATGCCATACAGCTCGGCGGGGTCGAGCCTGGGTGGCTTGGGCGCCTGCATGGCCAGCTGGCCGCGCTTCTGCCAGTTGAGCCGTGAGACACAGGCGCGTGCCAGCTGCAGCGCGTGGGCGTCGTTTTCGGCGTAGTGGTCGGCCACGCCGCTGATCTTGGCGTGCACGTCGGCACCGCCCAGGTCTTCCGCGCTGATGCTCTCGCCGGTGGCGGCTTTTACGAGCGGTGGGCCGCCGAGGAAAATAGTGCCCTGCTCTTTAACGATGATCGACTCATCGGCCATGGCGGGCACATAGGCGCCGCCCGCGGTGCACGACCCCATCACCACGGCGATTTGCGGAATGCCCTCGGCAGACATAGTCGCCTGGTTGTAGAAGATGCGCCCGAAGTGGTCGCGGTCGGGGAAAACTTCGTCCTGGCGGGGCAGAAAGGCGCCGCCGGAATCGACCAAATAAATGCACGGCAGGCGATGCTTGCGGGCGATTTCCTGGGCGCGCAGGTGTTTCTTGACGGTCATCGGGAAGTAGGTGCCGCCTTTCACCGTGGCGTCGTTAGCGACAATCACGCACTCCACGCCGGAAACGCGGCCAATGCCGGTGACCACCCCGGCGGCGGGCACGTCGCTTTCATAGAGGTGATGAGCGGCCAGCGCGGAAAACTCCAGAAACGGCGAGCCTTCGTCAATCAGGTGATTGATGCGGTCGCGCACGAACAGCTTACCCCGGCTTTCGTGGCGCTCGCGGGCCTTGGCGCCGCCGCCCTGGGAAATGGCCGCAGTGAGTTCGCGCAGCTGGCTAACGTCCTTGCGCATCGCCGCTTCGTTGGCCTGAAAGACATCGCTGCGCGGATTGATCTGGGTTTTTAAAGTGCTCATGGCGCGACCCTGCTGATGTTTGTTAAAGGCTTTCGTTGAAGAGTTCGCGGCCGATCAGCATCCGCCGGATCTCGCTGGTGCCCGCGCCGATCTCATACAGCTTGGCGTCGCGCAGCAGTCGCCCGGTGGGGTACTCGTTGATGTAGCCGTTGCCGCCGAGCAGCTGAATGGCATCCAGCGCCACCTGGGTAGCCTTTTCGGCGCAGTAGAGAATCACCCCGGCGGCGTCCTTGCGGGACGTCTGACCACGGTCGCAGGCGCCCGCCACGGCATAAAGATAGGCCCGGCAGGCGTTCAGGGTGGTGTACATATCCGCTACCTTGCCCTGCACCAACTGGAATTCACCAATCGACTGATTGAACTGCTTGCGTTCGTGGATATAGGGCAGCACCACGTCCATGGCAGCCTGCATGATGCCGATAGGGCCGGCCGCGAGCACGGTGCGCTCAAAATCCAGGCCGCTCATCAGTACGCGAGCGCCTTTACCTTCGTCACCGAGAATGTTTTCAGCGGGAACGGCGCAATCCTGGAACACCAGCTCGCAGGTGTTGGAGCCGCGCATGCCAAGCTTGTCGAGTTTCTGGGCGGTGGAGAAACCGGGCATGCCCTTTTCGACAATAAAGGCGGTGATGCCTTTGGAGCCGGCGTCCGGGTCGGTCTTGGCGTAGACCACCAGGACGTCCGCATCCGGGCCGTTGGTGATCCACATCTTGTTGCCATTGAGAATGTAGTGATCGCCGTCTTTCTTGGCTCGCAGCTGCATGGAAACCACATCCGAGCCCGCACCGGGCTCGGACATGGCCAGTGCCCCTACATGGTCGCCGCTGATCAATTTGGGCAGGTACTTGGCCTTCTGCTCGGCGGAGGCGTTGATCTTGATCTGGTTGACGCACAGATTGGAGTGGGCGCCGTAAGACAGTGCGACGGAGGCGCTGGCGCGGGAGATTTCTTCCATGGCAATACAGTGAGCGAGATAGCCCATGCCACTGCCGCCATCCTCTTCAGAAACGGTAATGCCCAACAACCCCATATCGCCAAACTTCTTCCATAAATCATTGGGGAATTCGTTGTTACGGTCGATTTCGGCGGCGCGTGGCGCAATCTCGCTGGCGGCAAAGGCGTTGACCTGTTCGCGCAGCATGTTCAGTTCGTCATCGAGGCCAAAATTGAGTTCTGAGTAGTGTGAAAACATGGTCAATCACCTGTTGTGCATTGTTTTAGCGAGTGTGGTCTTGGCGAGCGCGTGCTGGCGGTAGGGCGTGGGCGGCCTTATCAGTGCATGGTCGCGGAAGACGACGATGCTTTATCGGAGGACGCCGACTGCTCTTCTTCGCGTTGTTTTTGATGTAGCTCTTCGAGCGCCTCGCGGCAGCGGGCTTCTGCGCTTTCAAGTTCGAGCTGCACCATGGTGATGTCTTTCATTTGCTGGTCGAGGGCCGCCCGGCGTTCGGCAATCTTGGTGAGCATCAAATTCAGCTGCTTTTTACTGCCGCTGCGGGTTTCATCCCAGAGCTCGAATAGTTCGCGAATTTCGGCCAGTGAAAACCCCAGCCGCTTGCCGCGGATGGTCAGTTTCAGGCGAACCCGGTCCTTGCTGCTGTAAATGCGAGTCTGGCCCCGGCGAGTCGGGTGCAGCAGCTCCTGATCCTCGTAAAAGCGGATGCTGCGGGTGGTCAGGTCAAACTCGCTGGCCAGTTCACTGATCGAATAGGTTTTGCTCATGATCGATACTCTCTCAATAGGGCGTTCTCAATAGGGCGTTGTTCCAGACGTATGCCGCTATGGAACACGGCCACCGAGGCGGAAACAAGTTTACGTTGACGTTAAGCAGTTGTCGCCGGTGACATGAAGATGGCCGGTATGGGGCGAATGGGCAGCAGCATCCACCAAAGGTATAGAAAGCAAGTGATTGCTTGTGACAGAAGTAAAATATAAGTTAACGTAAACGTCAATTAAAAGACCGCAGACAGTGCCTAAGCGTGCTCCGGAGAGTCACCATGAATTTCGAACTCAGTGAAGATCAGGTTGCGTTCGCCGATATGGCTCGCGCCTTTGCCCAGAAGGAACTGGCCCCCCACGCCGCCGAGTGGGATCGCGATGCCGTTTTCCCCGTCGAGGTGATCCGTAAAGCTGGCGAGCTGGGGTTCTGCTCGCTTTACGCGCCGGAGAGCGTCGGCGGGCTGGGGCTTTCGCGGCTGGATGCCAGCATTATCTTCGAGCAGCTGTCGATGGGCTGCACCTCGACCACGGCGTACCTGACCATCCATAACATGGTGACCTGGATGGTGGCCGATTACGGCAAGCCTGCCACCATCGAAAAGTGGGGCGAAAAGCTGGCCACCGGCGAGCTTCTGGGCTCGTACTGTTTGACCGAACCCAACTCGGGCTCGGATGCCGCATCGCTGAAAACCACCGCCAAGCGCGACGGCGATGATTTTCTCATCACCGGCAGCAAGATGTTCATTTCCGGCGCGGGCAGCACCGACGTGCTGGTGGTGATGGCGCGCACCGGCGGCGAGGGCGCGGCCGGGGTGTCCGCCTTCGCCGTGAACGCCAACGCAGACGGCATCAGCTACGGGCGCAAAGAAGACAAGATGGGCTGGAACAGCCAGCCGACCCGGACGATTACCTTTGAAGACGTACGGGTGCCCGCGCAACAGATGCTCGGCAACGAGGGCGACGGCTTCAAGATCGCCATGAAAGGCCTGGACGGCGGGCGGATCAACATCGCCACCTGTTCCATCGGCACCGCCCAGCAGGCCATCAACGAGGCGCGTGCCTACATGCTCGAACGCAAGCAGTTCGGCAAACGCCTGGCGGATTTCCAGGCGCTCCAGTTCCGCCTGGCCGACATGGTGACCGAGCTTGTCGCCGCGCGTCAGCTGGTGCGCCTGGCTGCCACCAAGCTGGATGCCGAAGACGCCGATGCAATTGCCTACTGCGCCATGGCCAAGCGCTTTGCCACCGATGTAGGCTTCAAGGTGTGCGACGAAGCGCTGCAGCTTTACGGCGGCAACGGCTATATCAAGGAATACCCCATGGAACGCTTCGTGCGTGATACCCGCGTGCATCGTATTCTAGAGGGAACCAACGAGATCATGCGCCTGATCATTTCACGCCGCGTGCTGGCGGAAGGTGCCGCCGAGCTGTAAGCGCTGGAAAGCCGGTCGTTGATTCAATCATTGTGGTGATTGCCCCGAATAAGGATGGTGAGATGAGTAGCGTACTGTTTACCGAACACCCCACCCAGGACGGCCACGTCATTGCGGAAATAACCCTCAACGCCGAGCGCTCGCTCAACGCGCTGACGCTGGAAATGATCGAGGAAATACTGCCGCGCCTGGCCGAGTGGCGAGAAGACAACCGCGTGGTGGCCGTGCTACTGGACAGCGCCGGCGACAAGGCCTTCTGCGCCGGTGGCGATGTGGTCAATCTCTACAAGGCGATCAAGGGCGAGGGCGACCCGGATTTCCCCGAACGCTTTTTCGACCACGAGTACCGGCTGGATTACGCGCTGCACACCTACCCCAAACCGGTGATCTGCTGGGGCAACGGCATTGTCATGGGTGGCGGAATGGGCCTGCTCAGCGCGAGCAGCCAACGCGTGGTGACCGAAACTTCGCGCCTGGCGATGCCCGAGGTCACCATCGGGCTGTACCCGGATGTGGGGGCCAGCTGGTTCCTGAACCGCCTGCCCAACGGTACCGGACGCTTTCTTGCCATGACCGGCAGCCAGATCAACGCGCCGGATGCCGTCCACCTCGGCCTTGCCGACCGGGCGATTGCCAGCCACCAGCGCGATGCCATGGCGAAGAAGCTGACCAAGGCCTCCTGGGGCGAGGGCGCAAAGACCGACGCCCACGGGGTGGTCAATCGCATTCTACGCGAGCTGGAGCAGACCTCGCAGCCGGTGTTCGAGGAGCTCGAAGCGCCGGTGTATAAATTCTCGCCGCTGATCCGCGAGCTGATGGATCACGACACCGTCGAGCAGATTGTCGCGGCCATCCGCGCGGTAAACAGTGACGATCAATGGTTTACCAAAGCACAGAAGACACTGGCGAACGGTAGCCCGGTATCCATCCGGCTGATCGACGAGCAGCTCAAGCGCGCCAAGTACATGTCGCTGGCCGAGGTGTTCCAGGCGGAGCTGGCGCTTTCGGTTCAATGCTGTCGCCACCGGGAATTCCCCGAGGGCGTGCGCGCGCTGCTGGTGGACAAGGACGGCAAGCCCGAGTGGACCTATCCCGAGGTGGCGGCCGTTGAGGATTCGTTCATCGACGAGCTGCTGACGCCGCCCTGGGCAAATAACCCCCTCGCCAACCTGAGTTAAGTAGAACGACCATCACGATCAACAACAAGGACAATCGCCATGACAACCGTCGCATTTATCGGCCTGGGCAACATGGGCGGCCCGATGGCCGCGAACCTGGTCAAGGCAGGCTTTCAGGTGCGCGCCTTCGACCTGTCGACAAGCGTGCTTGCCACTGCCAAATCCCAGGGCTGTGAGGTGGCAAGCTCCGCCCAGGACGCGGTGAAAGGCGCCGAGGTGGTGATCTCCATGCTGCCCGCCGGCAAGCACGTAATGGGTCTGTACGCGGAAGGTGATGCGCCGCTGTTCGACGTCATCAAACAAAGCGCGCTGGTCATCGACTGCTCGACCATTGATGCCGACACCGCCCGCAACGTCGCCGCCATCGGCGCCGAAAAAGGCATTGGCTTTGTGGATGCGCCGGTATCCGGCGGTGTCGGCGGCGCCCAGGCGGGCACGCTGACGTTTATCGTCGGCGGCTCGGAGGCCCAGTTCGAGCAAGCCAAACCGGTGCTGGACGCGATGGGCAAGAATATCTTCCACGCGGGCGACCAAGGCGCCGGGCAGATCGCCAAGGTGTGCAACAACATGTTGCTGTCGATCCTCATGGCAGGCACCTGCGAGGCAATCAACATGGGCGTCAAGAACGGCCTGGATCCGGCGGTGCTGTCGGAGATCATGAAGCAAAGCTCCGGCGGCAACTGGGCGCTCAACGGGTATAACCCCTACCCGGGCGTGATGGATAATGCGCCGGCCTCTAAGGGCTATCAGGGCGGTTTCCAGGTTGACCTGATGATCAAGGACCTGGGGCTTGCCATGGACGTCAGTCAGCTCAGCGCCTCACCGGTGCCCATGGGCTCCGCTGCCCGCTCGCTGTTTACCTTCCATAAAGCCAATGGCAACGGCAAGTTCGACTTTTCCAGCCTGATGCGCTTTTATCAGGACAGCGACGGCAGCGCCTGACAGACAAGCGGGGGACGGGGCCGCGACTAGCCTCGTTCGTCCTTGGAAGTTCCCATCACGATATGGGTAGAGATGGCGTTGAGGTGTGCCTGGGTGCCCAGTATCTCGGTATGAAAGCGCTTGTAGCTCGCCAGATCCTGGGTTTCGACGCGCAGCAGGTATTCGAACGGGCCGGCAATGTTGTGGCATTCCACCACTTCCTTGGCGACCGCCATGGCGCGCTCGAACCCCTCCTGGGCCGCCTTGGTATGCAGCGATAGCCCTACCGTCACGTAGGCGACAAAGCCTCGGCCCAGGGGCTCTGGGTCAGTCACCACGCGGTAGCCGCGGATGACGCCGTTTTTCTCCAGTTCCTGGACGCGGCGCAGGCATGCCGAGGGCGACAGATCAATGCGTTGGGCAAGTTGAACATTGCTGACCTTGGCGTCGCGCTTCAGTGCTTGCAATATTCGGTGGTCAGTGGCGTCTATTTTCATGATTTATTGCGTGATTTAGTGTCATGCGTTGATATTAGGCGCAACATTGCGCTCATTAGAACGTAAAATTCTACGCTATACCCCTTGCATGGAGATAGCGCCGATGAACGCAACCGTCCTGGCGGGCTTGATGACCTTCGCCTTTGTGACCACGGTAACCCCGGGACCCAACAACCTGATGCTGATGGCGTCTGGCGCGAACTTCGGCTTCAAGAGAACCCTGCCGCATATGCTGGGCATCATGGTCGGCGTGAGCGTGATGGTATTGATCGTGGGCGGCGGGCTGATGGCGCTTTTTGATGCGTATCCGATACTGAATACGTTGCTGCAAGCCGTTTCCATCGCCTATTTGCTCTGGCTGGCATGGAAGGTAGCCAATGCCGCACCGCTGAAAGCTCGCGATGAAACGGGCACGCCCATGACGTTTCTGCAGGCCGCCGCTTTTCAATGGGTGAACCCCAAGGCCTGGGCGATGTGCCTGTCGGCCATCACGCTCTACGCGCCGGACCATACGCTGCTTTCGGTCGTGCTGGTGGCGAGCGTATTTGCCCTGGTGAGTTTTCCCGCGATTTCAGTATGGGCCTGGTTGGGCCTGGTGGTACGCCAATGGTTGACCAGCCCCCGTCGCTACCGGGTGTTCAATATCGCCATGGCGGCGTTGCTCGTCGCCTCGCTATATCCGGTGCTGGGGCTTAACGGCTAGCCGCCAGGTAGCGGTTCTCAAGCGTCGCTAAATCGGCATCCAGCGCCTGCAGCACGCCACACGGCAAGCCATGGCGCTGAGCACTCTCAATCAACGGCCGCAAAATCGCCCCGCGCTCGGTGGGGCGTAGTGCCTCCACGTCCTGCAGCATCGAGGCTTTATTGTTGGCGGTGTTCGCCACCACCTGCCAGACCAGCGCCAGCCACGCGGCATCGCCTTGCCCCTCCGTTGGCGGCTGAATGCCCTCGGCCTGCATGACCGCCGCGACTTCCTTCACCACTGTCTGAACTCGACCTGCATACGCCGCGTTGCTCAATTCACCGTTGCGCACCCCATGCAGGGCCACCAGCGGGTTGATCGCCGCGTTCACCGCCAGCTTCTGCCAAAGCCGGGCGCGAATATTGCTCACTGCCGTGGTGGCAAGGCCCGCCTGGGTTAGTGTCTCGGCAAGTGCCTGTGAAAGCCCGCTGTGCTGATGGTTTAAATCGCCCACAAACGTCGCCCCGCGCCCCGCATGTACCACGCCGGTATCGCCGGTTAAATACGCGCCCTCTGTGGTGGTCGCGCACAGCACCGGCCCGGGCCAGGCTTGGGTAATGCGCGGTTGGGCGAGAAAGCCGTTCTGCCAAAGTACCAGCGGGATAGTGGGAAGAATCACATCCGCGATGCTCCCAAGCGCCGCCTCAGCGGCTATCGCCTTGGTGGTGATATGCACAAAGGCAGCTGTGTCAGGCAATGCGGAAACCAACTGGTCAACGGTGAGCGTGTTCAGTAGGTGCTCACGCATCTCGCCTTCCGGTGTGGTCAGCGTTTGCTGGCCGGGCAGCGGACGGCGGCCAATCAGCGTCACGTTAGCCTGCGGCGCAAGCGAGTGCGCTAACAAACGACCAATGGCGCCGGGGCCGAGTATCCAGTGGGAGGTCATCATTGAAGGTGTCTTGAGCAGCGGCTGTGGCGTCAAGCTTACCTTTTTCTGTATAAGGTGGTGAAGATGAGGTGGGGCGTGTGGTTGGTCGATAACTAAAAAGCCCCGCTTCGCGAGAAACGGGGCGCAAAACTAGCGGTTCAAAATCGTTTAGAAATTGAAGCCGAAGTTGGTCTGAACGCTGGTGTGCCACTGATCATCGGTCGGTGAACCAAAGTAACCGAGCGCATTGCGGTTGGCGACAACGCTGAACCAGGCGTAATACGGGCCAGCGGTCACTTTCATGCCCAGGTCGTTGAGCATCGGATCGTCGACATCACCGAAACCACCATTGACCGGCGAGTAATTGTCTTCCGGGCTGATGTAGCTGAAGTCATTGTAGAAGTAGAGGTTTTCGATGGCACCCCAATCAACATCCATGCTGTAGCCCAGGCTGGCTGAATACATCTGGCCTTCGGCGGGGATCAGGTAGTTAAAGTTGAAGGCGCCGATCTGCATGACATTGTCGGAAATACCGCTGGCTGCTTCATCCGGATTTTCAGCGTCGTACTCGTAGGCAGTAGCCTGAAGCTGCGTAAACCAGGCGCCGTAGGTGCCGTTCAGGCCAATCGCTGCCTGCCAGCTGTTACCGCTATCGTTGGTCTGCTGGTTGTAGAGCTGCCCGCCTTTTGCCGAGACGTTGACTTCGGTGGTGTAGTCGGTGCCTTGGCCGAAGGTGTAGGCGACACGACCGGCCACCTGGTTTTCTTCGGAGTTGCCCTGAGCGCTGCTGCCGACCGGGTTGGCGCCATAGTGCTCGTTGCCATCACCCAGCTGGTCGCTCTTGAAGAAAGCCAATGAGGTGTCCCAGGCGCCTTGGGTATGATCCCACTTGATACCCGCGTTCTGGTTGTCGTTGAAACCGGAAAGGTAAGGCAGGGTGCCGTACCAGCCGAGGTAGCCATAATCCATGTTGCCGAACGGCGTCTGAACCAGGCCCACCTTGACGGTGTCGTTATTGCTCGCTTCATAGCCCATCCAGCCCTTCTTGAGGAACTGGTAGCCGTCGTAGAAACGATACTCCAGCGAGTACAGGAAGTCGTCGTGTTGCCCGTCTACGCCCAGTACGAACTTACCAAAGCCCAAGTCGCCGCCGGTGTCCTTATCGACTTGATCCCAGTCATTATAGGTCCCGTTCAGCTGAAGGGTGCCGGTGACCTGGGTCTTCTGGATCGAATCCAGCACAGAGCGGTTTTCCTCAGCAAGCTCACGCGTCTGCTGGACATCCTGGCTTTGCGCTTCCGCTGTGGCGGAGGACTGGGCCTCAAGCTGCTGCTCCATGCGCTCGACTTGATCGCGCAGAGCATCCAGCTGGCGCTGCATGGCCTCGGTGTCCTGCTGGGCCAGGGCCGGTGCGGCAAAGGCCATGGTGCCAGTAACGCCCACGGCAAAGCCGGCGGTCTTGAATGATCGCTGTAACATAGTGTCCTCTCTTGCTTCAAGTCTTGGGTCGTCGCCCGAGCTGACTAGCCCTGCGAGCTGACCCCTGAACGTATTGAACCGCCACAGTGGCGCGACCACGCGACAGCATGACCGCTACCCTCGGTGAAACCGGGGGCTGGCGCTGAGCAATGGCATGACACGTCCTGTGCGAAACATGCGGATGTCGCGGTTGCAGCGGAAACTGATTTTTTTGTTATAAAAATAACGGTAACAAAATAGGGCGTTTAATAAAAAAACGTAATGGATAAAGGCTCAACGTTCGCCATCGCTCAGCATGGTGTGGACGTAATACAAAAGTCCCTCAGCCATGTCTGGAAAAGGGGTAGCAGTCCGGATAGATCGCTTATACAGTTGCGTTATGTAGGTATAAACAGCCAGGAGGTGGCTTTTGGACAGGCTTGAAAGGGTGATGTACGTCGAGGACGATCCAGATATCCGAGAAATTGCCTCCATGTCGTTAGGTGACGTGGGCGGCTTGACGGTCAAGGTATGCGAGTCTGGCGAGCTTGCACTCAGTGAAACGGAGGCGTTTGCGCCACAAATGATTCTGCTGGACGTAATGATGCCCGGTATGGACGGTCCAAGAACCTTGCTCGAACTGAAGCGCCAGGGGCTCATTGGCGAATCGGTAGCCGTTGCTTTCATGACCGCTAAAGTCCATCCCGAGGAAGTGGCACGGTACAAGGAAATCGGTGCGACAGACGTCATTGCCAAACCCTTTGATCCCATGACGCTCGCTGACGATGTGCGCGCTATCTGGAAAGCTTTTCATGGCTGATCCGACTTCTTCCCAGGCTTTCGCCCAGCGTTTAAAGGCGCTTTCGGAGGCGTACTCGAAACGCCTCGACGCCGATTTCGAGCGACTCCAAGCGCTGGTCGAGCAGGTCGTCGAAGATCCATCCCGCCTCGACTCTCTTCACCAGATACATGCTGTCCTGCATTCTCTGGCAGGCTCCGCCGGTACCTTTGGCTTTGAGCGGCTGGGGCGCCAGGCTCGGGAATACGAGCGACAGATTAACGGGCTGCTGAAGCAAGAGTCCATCCAGTCGCTGCCGACCCGCGAATGGGTGGCGCAATTACAAGACACGCTTGAGGCGGACAAGCGCCAAAAAGCCGTGGTGGGTCTGGAGACTTCTCGCCAAGACGACGTTGACGGTGAGCCCGCTATCTGGCTCGTGGAGCGAGACCCCATGTTAGCGGAATACATGGCGCAACAGCTTCACAGCTTTGGCTTCCAGGTGCGGCACTTCAGCGATGCGCAAGACCTTGCCGAGGTGGATGATGCCTCACCGGATCTATTATTGATCGACCATCGCGGCACGCGACATGCAGCGATCAAGACAAACCCGGTGGACTTTTGGCTGTCGCAACTCAGTCGCTATAGCTGTCCCGTGCTTTTTACGGGCAGCGAAGAAAGCTTTACGGCGCGACTTCAGGCGCTGCGAAGCGGCGGGCAGAATTATTTTGCCAAGCCCCTGGACATGATCAAGCTGGCTTCCCACATCGCGCAGCTGATCAAAACGAAGGATAGCCAGCCCGAGCGCGTGATCATTGTCGAGGATGACGTCGAGCTGTCGCAGCATCTTGCATGCGTGCTGGAAGCGGCGGGCATGCAGGTCAACGTGTTTGATCATCCTGAAGCGTTCTTCGATGCCCTCAATGATATCAACCCTGAACTGATCCTCATGGATCTCTGGCTGCCCGGCATTACCGGGGCGGAAATAGCCGCACTGCTGGGCCAGATGGAGCGCTGGTCACAGCTGCCGATCGTCTATCTTTCAGCCGAACCCGATGCAGAACTGCGTGGGCAGGCGCTATTGAAGGGAGGCGATGCCTTTCTCGAAAAGCCTATCGATACGGATCTTCTCGTCAGTCTCTGCCGATCGCGTGTCGTGCGGTTACGCAGACTTGAGCAAACCAAGACCCGAGATGCGTTAACCGGGCTTCTCAAGCACGCCAGTATCAAGGGAGCCCTGCAGGATCAGTGGCAACTGGCGCAACGCAAGCCCCAAGGGTTTTGTGTGGTGATGCTCGACATCGACCATTTCAAGGCCGTCAACGACACGTATGGGCATGCGGTCGGTGATTTGGTCATCGCCGCTGTGGGAACCTTGCTTCGCCAGCGTTTCAGGAGCACCGATAAACTAGGCCGATACGGGGGAGAAGAGTTTACGCTGGTGCTGATTGATTGCACCGCTGACCATGCTGTCAGCATGGTCAATAGCCTGCGTGAAGACTTTTCCGCCATTCAGTTTACGGGAGGGGGCGAGCCGTTTGCCTGTACCCTGTCGGCAGGCGTGGTCGACAACCAGGATTTTCCTGACGATACCGCCGAATCCTTGCTTAACCGGGCTGATCAAGCGCTTTACCAGGCCAAAAACAGCGGCCGTAACCGTACTTGTTTGGCATCAGAAACGCAGCGCGAGTGATCTGACAGCTGAGGTTGACCATGAAGGTACCACCGATCCCCGACAACGAAAGCGATCGCCAGTCTGCGCTGAACAAAACAGGCCTGCTCGATGGCGTGTCAGAAGCGCGCTTTGATCGTATTACGCGCCTCGCCCGTCACGTATTTTCCGTGCCGATTGCGCTGGTGTCACTGGTGGATGGGGATCGGCAGTGGTTCAAGTCCTGTCAGGGGCTGGGTGTCGACGAAACACCGCGCGAGTTCTCATTCTGCGCGCATGCCATTTTGAGCCAGTCGCCATTGATTGTTGAAAATGCCCTGGACGATGCACGCTTTGCCGATAATCCGCTTGTTATCGGCGAGCCGAATATTCGTTTCTATGCCGGTGCGCCGTTGCACACTGCCGACGGTTACCGGATCGGGACGCTATGCCTGATTGATACCCAGCCAAGAACCCTTTCAGCAGATCAGGTAGGTATGCTTGCCGACCTGGCAGCAACCGTCGAGGCGCTGATACAGGCCGATGAAATCAGCCAGATGTCCTACTCGGCGCTGGAGTCTGAGCTGATGGCCAGTCGCGACCACATGGCCTCGCTGATCAGTAACATGCCGGGCGTTACCTATCGCTGCTTACACGATGCGCAATGGACCATGTTGTACATCAGCGGGCAGGTGGATCGGGTCAGCGGCTACCCGGCAGCCGATTTGATCGGTAACCAGAACGCCTGTTACGCAGACCTGATCCACCCGGACGATGCCTTCATGGTCGAAAAGGCGGTACAGACTGCCGTTGCCAACAGTGTTGGCTGGCATGTCGAGTATCGCATCCGGCATCGTGATGGCACCTGGCGCTGGGTGGAAGAAAGGGGGCAAGGCGTTCCAGGCAACGCTGAACATCCGATGGTTCTGGAAGGCTTCATCGTCGACATCACGCGCGAACAGAACACGCTCAGCCAGCTTAAAAAGCATCACGACGCCCTGGTGCTGCTCAACGATATCGTATTTTCTTCGCAGGAAACGCTGGATGGCAAGATCAATCACGCCCTGGCGACAGCCAGGCAATACCTGCAAGTGGATCTGGCCATTCTTAGTCAGATCGAGGGTAATATCTATACGGTGCGTTGGATGGAGGCAGCACCAGGCGCGGCATTGTCTCCAGGCCAGCAGTTCATGCTGGGGCAAACCTGGTGCCAGTTCCTCTTTTCGGGCTGCTCGGATGAAGAGCGTGAGCTGTTTGTCGCGAATGTCGAGCAAAGTGAGTTCAAGCGCCACCCCTGCTATCGGGAAAACCCGTTGGGTGCCTATATCGGCATCGCCATCGACATAGAGGGCCAAGCCTTCGGTACGCTGAACTTTTCGGCCAGCAACGCCCGGGCGGACGATTACGATGATAGCGAGAAGCTGTTTATTCGCTTGTTGGCGCGCTGGCTGTCCGACCTGCTGGCCAACAACCTTCATAACGAGCGTCTCAGCAAGTTAACGGCGCAACTGCCTGGCGTGACCTACCAGTTCCGACGTTTCGCTGACGGTCGCATTATCTTTCCCTTCAGCTCGCCCCAGATTGAGGATTTCTACGGCCTCACTCCGGCACAGGCGGCCGAAGATGCCACCCCCGCTTTTGCGCGGATTCATCCCGACGACCTGAGCGCCATCCAAGCCTCCATCGAGCACTCGTCAGAGACGTTGGAATACTGGACGGCTATGTATCGTGTGCAATTCGAGGGAGTTGGGTATCGCTGGATCATGGGGCATGCCAAACCGGAACGTCTCGTGGACGGAAGTACCCTGTGGCACGGCTATCTGCATGACATTCACGAGTGGGAGCAGGCGCGTCAAGCCCTGGAAAACAACGAAGCTCGCCTGCGCGGGCTGTTCGATTTTTCCCCCATCGGCATCGCGCTGAATGATTTTGCAACCGGGCGTTTCATCGATTTGAACGACGCGCTCATTGCGCCAACCGGGTATACCCGGGAGGAGTTTGTGTCACTGAGCTATTGGGATGTCACACCCAAGGAGTACGAAGCCGCAGAGGATCAGGCGCTTGCCACCTTGAAGGCAACAGGACGCTACGGCCCCTTCGAGAAAGAGTATATTCGTAAAGATGGCAGCCGTTATCCGGTGCGTTTACAGGGCATGCTCAGCCAGGAGCAGGATGGTCGCCAAGTGATCTGGTCACTGATCGAGGACATCACCGAACGTCGTAAGCTGGACAAGATGAAAGACCAGTTCATCTCGACCGTGAGCCACGAACTGCGTACGCCTCTGACCTCGATCAAGGGGTCGCTTGGCCTTGTGAAGGGCGGTGCCGCCGGAGATCTGCCCGACCAGGCCCAGTCACTCATCAACACCGCAGAACGCAATGCCCAGCGGTTGGCCGCGTTGATCAATGATTTGCTGGACATGGAAAAGCTGGTGGCCGGCAAGATGCCCATGAACTTGACGGTGCAACCCCTGGCCCCGTTGCTAAAGGATGTGGTTGACAGCCTGCAGGGCTATAGCGAGCAGCACCAGGTAGCGATACAAGGTGCCGATGCCTGGCCATCCGTTTGCTGTCAGGTGGATGGCCCACGCCTGATACAGGCCCTCACCAACCTGTTATCCAACGCGATCAAGTTCTCGCCGCCAGGACAAACGGTTGCGCTAGTCGTGACAGCCACCGAGCACACTGTCGAGATCTCAGTGCGCGATCATGGCCCCGGCGTCGCACCGGCGTTCCGCGATCGTCTCTTTCAGCGGTTTGCCCAGGCAGACAGTAGCGACACTCGTAAGCTGCCGGGCACGGGCCTTGGTCTGGCAATCAGCCAGGAAATCTGCCATCAGATGGGAGGCGAGGTTGGCTACCGCGATGCGGTGGGTGGCGGCGCTGACTTTTTTATTGTCTTGCCCAGGAAACACGTATTGTGAAAGCCCCGCTAAGCGTCCGCATCGTGCTACTCGTCGTCCTCATGAGCGGTATTTTGGTGGGCGGCATTCTGGTGACGGTCTACCCGCTGTTAGTGAAGAACTACGAGACCATCATCGCGGAGCGTGAAGCGGCGGAAATCGATGGGCTGGCGTCCGAGCTTGAGTTATCGCAGCAGCAGCGGATGCTTGCGCTGGAAGCCTTTGCCACGCGCTTGCTGACGGATGAAGGCCGGCTTCGCGATCGTCAGGCGCTGCAGGCGCTGCTTCAGCAGCCATCTGTGGCCAGCCAGCTGTTCCCCGACGGGTTGCTGATCTTTGATGCAGAGGGCACGGCTATCGCGGAAAATAGCCACGTACCAGGCCGATTAGGCACCAACTACATGGATCGTCCCCACTTCCAGCGTGCCCGGCAAACCCGCGAAGCGATCATATCGGAGCCGATCATGGGGCGTACCACCGGCTTGCCGTTGATCTCCTACCTGCAGCCCATCCTGTCGCCGGATCAACGCATCATCGGATACACCGGCGGATTGGTGGATCTATCCAACACGCCGCTTATCGACGCTGAAAAATGGAACGAGGAGCAATCGAGCATCATCACCTTGATTGTAGATCCGCAGCATCGCCTCTTTGTGTCCATGCGGGAACGGTTCGACACGCCCGAACCGCTCCCCGACGACGGTGAGGACGCGCTGGTCGACGCCGCCCTGTCGCTCAGCCCTGCCGGCACCGTTGTCGCCTACCAGCAACGCCCTTACCTGGTGACGACCCAGCGGCTGGAATCCCTGGGCTGGATCGTGCTGCGCGCATTACCCTATAGCGATGCCATCGCCCCCGCAAAAGCCTCCTTTCGGCAGTTCCTGCTGATCGCTCTGGTTGCCATGTCACTGGTGGGGCTGGCGGGGGCGTGGATCGCTCGAACCCTGACACGCCCCATAGAGCGCATCACGCATCGCATTGATCACATGGCCGACGATGCGCGTTTTGATAGCGACTTTCTTGAGCAAGGCGGCCCTGAGGTTCGCGCCCTCGCGCATTCCATGAACCGTTTGGCGAACGAGCGAAAAGTGGCTGACGATGCGATACGCAACGCCGAACGTTTTTTATCCAACATCCTTGAAGCGGCCTCTGAAGTGGCCATCATCGCCACCGATACCGCCGGCGTCATTACCGCCTTCAATAAAGGCGCCGAGCATATGCTGGGCTACAGCAAGTCAGAAATCGTAGGCAAGCAGACCCCGGCCATCTTTCATCGCCAGGAGGAGGTGAGCGTACGGTCAGCGCAGTTAACGACTGCGTTCGGTAAACCCGTCGAGGGCTTCCGGGTGTTTGTGGAAAAAGCCGAGCTGGATGGTTCCGAGGTACGGGAGTGGACGTACGTGCATAAGGATGGCCGTCATGTGCCGGTATCCCTGGTGGTGACGCCCATGCGTGGTGATGACGGTGACATCAGCGGTTATCTGGGTATTGCTGAAGACATCACCGAGCGTAAACGAGCTGACCAGATGAAAAACGAGTTTATCTCAACCGTCAGCCACGAATTGCGCACGCCCTTGACCTCTATTTCGGGTGCATTGGGGTTGATGATGGGGGGCGGCGCCGGCGAGCTTCCTGACAAGGCCCAGAAACTGCTGACGACCGCGCACCGTAACAGCAAGCGTTTGGCGCACTTGATCAACGACTTGCTGGATATTGAAAAGATCGCTGCGGGCAAGCTGCATTTTGATATGCAGGTGCACGCGCTGATGCCGCTGATTGAACAAGCCATGGAGGCTGACCGCAGCTATGGCAGTCACCGAGGCGTGACACTATTACTGGCCGAGGAGATACCTGAGGTATTCGTCAACGTGGATGCCCAGCGGATGCTGCAGGTGCTTGCTAACCTGCTCTCCAATGCGATCAAGTTTTCGCCGGACGGGGATACGGTCACCGTCTCGGTTGAAGCATCGGACAACAAGGTTATCGTCAGCGTTATCGATAACGGACCCGGCATACCCGATGCGTTTCACGAGAAAATCTTTCAGCGTTTCGCCCAGGCCGATTCGTCTGACACGCGCGCCCAGGAGGGGACGGGGCTGGGGTTGGCCATCACGCGGGAACTGATAGATCACATGGGAGGGCGCATTGATTTCGAGTCCAGCGAAGGCAAGGGCTCGCGTTTCTTTTTTGAATTGCCATTGGTTGCAACAGCGGCGGAAACGTCCCCGTCATCGCTATCCGCTGTTGATCAGGATCACGCTCCCAGGATCCTTGTCGTTGAAGACGATAGCGATATCGCCACACTTCTCGCTCATATGCTGAGCGATGCTGGCTATCGCGTCGATATCGCCCTGACCGGTCACGAGGCGCAAAAAAGGCTCCAGGAAACACATTACGACCTGATGAGTCTGGATCTGATGCTGCCCGACATGAGTGGGTTGGATATCATTTATACGCTGCGTGAACACCCCGCTACCGCTGACCTGCCGGTTGTCGTGGTGTCCGCTCAGGTGGAGGAGAATCGGCTGGCACTCAGCGGGCAAGCAACCGGCATCGACTGGCTGGCCAAACCGATCGATCAATCGCGGCTAATCGACATGGTTGGACGGCAGTTATCAGACACGTCGATACAGTATCCACGGATATTGCATGTCGAAGACGACGCCGATTTACATGAAGTAATCTGTGCCATGGCTGGCGATCACTATACCTTTGAAGCCGCGCGCACCCTGCAAGAAGCTCGCAAACGCCTGCAACAGACGACTTTTGACGTCGTGCTTCTGGACATAGGGCTGCCGGACGGGTCGGGCTGGGAACTGGTGGAAGATGTTCGTGCTCGTCAGCCTGATGCGAAGGTGGTCATCTTGTCCGGAGCCGATATGGCACAGCAGCATCACGACAAGGTCGAGGCCGTTCTGCTCAAATCCAGGCTATCCAAAGACGCCTTGATTCGTGGCATCGACGCACGCATTCAGTCATCACGATTAACGGGCAGGGCACCCACCGGTTGGCAAGGTTGATATCGGCGACTGGGACAGCCCTTTATCCGTCTGCATGCATGTCACGGGCAGCGCGTCCCACCCTATCGATGCCGTGCAAGGCATGGGCGTAAGAGAGCATGCTGACAGTGCCTGGTTAGAAATGCCGGCTCCGCTGGGCCGGCTTTCTCCGGGAAAGGTCACCGAGATCAGGGCGCGATGCGGGTGTTGGCGTCGGTAAAGCCTATCAGCGAAATATCCAGATCCATGCGGTCACCGCGAGGGCCGATCATGCTGAGCGTTGCGCTACTGCCACTGCGCAGCTGCTGCAACATCGACGGTTCAATGGGCGCGTCGGCCCGGCACCCTTGCGCCTGGCAGACCTGATAGGGGAACTGGATGGGCTCGCCGCCATCTACGCTCAATTGCAAACCCGCGGCCAGTCGCACCCCCAGCGGCACGAAAAAGCTCATCACCGGGTCATCGATCTGCGGCGGGTAGTTGAAAATTACCTGCATCAAGGGCTGGTCGCTGCCAGGTTGCGTGACCAATTGTGCCATCGCACAAGGATTCGGGCCCTCGGCATTACGCTGGCAGCGAACCTCCCAGTCCTGGAACGACTCAGTGGTGACATCATTACCGGACGCTGTTCCGGGTTCTTGTTGGCTGAAAGCGCTGGGTGAAAACGCCAGGATCGATAATAGCCCCGTCGTGAGTAGGGTTTTAGCAAGATGGTGCGGCATTGGCGTAACCTCCGGTTGTTTCGCTAATGGTAAATAACAACCTCTACCATGCCTGCTTGTTTGCTTTAGGTCGAGCCCCGTTGCTACCGCTAACCGCAGTTCGACGCTTGACGCTAAGGTCTAGTAGGCTTCGTTCCACTTTTGACAGTCGTGAGGATCTACCACCATGACGCATGCAACGATTCTGCAGCAAGGAACTATCCATTGCTTTCCCGCTGGTTTGCGCGATGAGCAAGGCAAACTGGTCAATGCCGAGGTATCGGCCGTGCTTTACGACGGCAAGCGATTGATCCTGGCCAGCGACAAACCGGTACCTGGAGAACATCGTTCAGCGGTGTTTGCCGTGCCGATGAGCGCGCAGGGGCCAGATGACAGTCGACTGGAGTACTACACCACTCCGCTTATCAAGCAGGCCGTCAAGTATGAGGACTTATCCCTCACGGCAGATGGCCGTTACGTATTGGCGACCACAGGCTTTGATCGAATCGACAGCGAAAGCCATGCCCTGAACGACTACAACCATTTGCTGATTTGGCCGCTGGGCAAACCTGAAAGCGTGCAGGTAGTGGATCCGGACCCGAGAGATGGCGTTGAGGGCTCACTGGAGCTGCGCACCAAGCTCGATGAAGCGGTTGGCTATCCCTACTACAAAGTCGAGGGACTTGCCGCAGTACCTGGAAAGCGCGGCGATGGCTTGTTGCTGTTCGGTATCCGCGAACAGGGGCAGGCACATGATGACTTCACCTATGTAAGCCGTATTGTGGGCGCCCATTACGAAATGAGTGAAAGCGGCAACCTGGTATTCATCGATAAAATGCGCGAGCACTACGCCTTCGAGCCGGGCAACCACCCCGCGGTTCGTTACGACTGCGGCCTGTCGAGTCTGGAGTATGATCCATACCACGGGCGTCTTTACTTGCTAAACAGCTTCGAGGTTGAGGAAGCAGAGGAGGAACGCATCGGTGGTTATCTTTGGGAGGTCAGCCTGGATGATTTCCACGCGGGAAGCCGTCCATCGCTGGTGACCACGCCATCGGGGCTTCCGCTGGAATTTGAACACAAGGCAGAGGGCCTTGCCGTACTGGACCATGATCGCCTGTTTGTGGCCTACGATAACGATCGACACCTTGGGCTGGGCAGCGTAGACGAGCGTGACGAACGGCACGCCTGTGAGGCGCCCTTTACCCTGTTGCAGGTTGCCTGACGCCATGCTGCCACAGCAATGCATTTGCGCTTCTTGTTACACCTCATGGTCGAGTGCCGCTCACAACTACTATTGAGGAGATGTCGTGCTTTTATCCATTCTGGCGATCCTGCTGGGGTTTGTTCTGCTCCTGTGGAGCGCTGACCGTTTCATCGATGGTGCCTCGGCAGTGGCGGGGCACATTGGGTTACCGTCTTTGGTGATTGGCATGGTAATCGTCGGGTTTGGCACCTCGGCGCCGGAGATCGTCGTGTCCATCATGGCCGCCCTTGATGGAACCCCCGAACTGGCCCTTGGTAATGCGCTGGGATCCAATATCTATAACGTTGGCCTGATCGTCGGCGTGACGGCTCTGATCATGCCGATTGCAGTGCATTCGAAGATTATTCGCCGTGAGCTACCGCTGCTATTACTGTTCGGAGCCGTGGCAGGCGGATTTTTCTGGAACGACCAACTTAGCCGATGGGAATCTCTGTTGTTACTGATTGGGTTCTTTGGCCTGATGGCCTGGACGACCTGGACAGCTCTGCGTGGCAAGGGAGATCCATTAGTTGAAGAGGCGCAGGCGCTTTCGTCGCCTCCCATGACGCTTGGACGCGCCATCTTTTGGCTCTTGGCTGGGTTGACGCTACTGTTGGTGAGCTCGCGGATGCTGGTCTGGGGGGCTGTGTCCGTGGCGAGTGCTCTGGGCGTGAGCGATCTCATCATCGGACTCACGATCGTGGCGCTGGGTACCTCACTGCCGGAGCTGGCATCCTCCATTGCGGCGGTACGCAAGGGGGAGCACGATATCGCCATTGGTAATGTGGTTGGCTCCTGTATGTTCAATTTATTAGCGGTGGTGGGCATTGCTGGCGTTATTGCACCAATGGAGGGACTTTCGACAGAGGTCATGCGCCGAGACTGGCCGGTGATGATGGCCATGGTAGTGGGCCTGTTCATCATGGGCTACGGGGTTCGCGGCGCAGGACGCATTAATCGCATTGAAGCAAGCGTTTTACTGCTGGGGTTGGTGGTTTATAACGGCTGGCTGGTCAATGCTGTGTTGACAGTCTGAGAGGCGATGCCCCCGCTATGGTGAGCTTGGTTGCTAGATTGCTCGTTGGCGTGACGTGACCTGGCGCGCAAGTAGGCGATTGAAGGGGGATTGGGGCTGGGCCTGTCATGGCTAGGCCCAGCCCATGAACCTTATTCAGCCGCGTTGGGGAAGAACAACTGCTGGCCTTTTACTTCGAATTCGCCAATGGCTTGTTGGCCCTCATCAGAGAGGAGCCATTCGTGCCATTGTGCTGCCAAATCTTGCTTGATGTGCGGGTGGCGTTCCGGATTAATCAGAATACTGCCGTATTGATTGAAAAGCGCATCGTCGCCCTCGAACAGTAACGTCAAGTCTTTGGGGTTTTCAAAAGCGACCCAGGTAGCGCGGTCACTCATCACGTAGGCGTTCATGCCAGCGGCGGTATTGAGTGTCGGGCCCATGCCGCTTCCCAGCTCGCGATACCACTCGCCTTCAGGCGACACACCCGCAGCGTCCCACAGGCGTAGTTCGGCGCGATTTGTTCCGCTGTCATCGCCGCGCGAGACGAAAGGCGCTTCTTCTTCGGCGATGAGCGTGAACGCTTCCGTCACGTTCTCTGCGTCTGCAATGCCTGCCGGGTCATCCGTCGGGCCGATGATGACGAAATCGTTATACATGACGTTGGCGCGTTCGATTCCGTAACCTTCTGATACAAAACGCTCTTCGCCGGCCGTGTCGTGCACAAGGAGGCTGTCCGCGTCGCCACGGCGGGCAATTTCAAAGGCTTGACCCGTTCCCACGGCGACAACACGTACATCGATGCCGGTAGCCTCGGTAAACTGTGGGTTGATGTGATCAAACAGGCCCGAATTTTCGGTAGACGTAGTGGAGGCGAGGGTGATGAAGTCTGCGTCTTCTTGGGCTTGTGCCGTCAAGGCGAGGCCCATAAGGCTTGTGGTCGCGAGGATCAATCCGGTCTTTTTCATCTTTTCCTTCCTTCTTTTGAGTTGATGCAAAGGGGGTAATCATTCGTCTGGCTGCGTGGCATTGAATGGGTACCTGATCGCTTTGCTTGGTGGAATCTTGAAGCAATCGGTGCGGGCCGTCGTTGTGAATGTTTCGCCGTATATATTGGTATGAGGCGATTGGTTTATGGCGCAACAGCCCCGCTGGCTGATGTCGTTTCCTGTATTGCGTCCTGTCTGCAGCCAGGCAGCCCTATGAACCTCATGGCCATGCAATGGTTGACCTGTCCATCGGGCAACATTCAATTAAGTGTCAGCGCAATAAAGAAAGTAAGCCGCGTCGGAGAACTGTTTGGATACGCCCTTGAGTTGCATTATCTACCGTGATGGGTACGTTTGCACTTAGCGCTGTAATTTATGCATTCATATGCATACAAGCTGTATTTTGAATACGCATCTGCCGCTCCCGACTGTCCCGCTAACAGATGGGGTGATCACTGAGTAACGCGTACGCCTTCGACCCATCATCTACCGAAAGATGCTTGCCGTGCGCTCGGTGATTTAGGGGCGTTACTGCCGCTTAGCCTTGGTGCTATAGGCGTGGCAGGCTTGGCGCCGATATCTGTTCTGTTGGGCTTCGCTGCTTTTATATCGCAACGGGGCTTTATTATCGTCTGCCTATACCGGTACAGCCGCGAGCGGTGTGCTGATCGGCGCGGTGTTGCTGCTGTCAGGGGCGACGGGCAGGATCAACTGGCTAGCCCGGCTGGTGCCCAGGTCGGTTCTGAGCGGTATCCAGTGAGGATTGGGACTGTTGCTCGCTCACATGAGCATTGACCTGATGTCCACGTCGCCGCTTGTCGGGGTGGTCACGTTGTCTGAACTGGTGATCATTTTGGGGGCATTGCCACATTTCCCTGCAGCGCTATTGAGGCTTGGGGGGAGTAGCTTTCGGCAATCTCTCAGCGTAAATTACGCGTTTTGGCAAGGCGAAACGGGGAGCACTTTACCCGCACCGCCTACTGACATGAGGAAATGAGGACATGAGCGCATTACAGGATTTTTGAAGCCGCTTAATATACGCTACGATTCTGTCGCCAGACACGCTCCATGAATCCTGAACCGCGCGGAACCCTCCATCATGTACCGGCGATTATTGTTACCCTTTTTCCTGCTAGGGCTGCTCGCATTTCTGGCGGGCTGCGGAGAAACGCCCACCGGGCGGTCTCAGGTGGCGTTGGTACCCAACCCGCTGATGGACGATATGGGGCAGGACGCCTTTAACCAGCTGCGCGAGCGCCAGCCGGTGAGTGGCAATGCACAGGCGAATCGCCTGGTACAGTGCGTGGCCGAACACGTGATCGCCGGCGCCGAGGCAAGCTATCTCGGACTGGATTTCCCCAAACGCTGGGACGTGGTGGTGTTTGAAGACCCATCCCCCAATGCGTTTGCCCTGCCGGGTGGTCACATTGGTGTGCATAGCGGTTTGCTGCAGGTCGCTGAAACCCCCGCCCAACTGGCGGCAGTGGTCGGGCATGAAGTTGCTCACGTACTGGCCGACCATGGTAACGAGCGGCTGACCCAACAGCTTGGTATCAAGGCCGTCCTCCTGGTCGTCGGGTTGCTGGGGGAGGGGGATTTTGGCAGTCAACAGTTGATGCAGGCGTTGGGGATCGGCGCCCAGTTAGGCATCCGTCTGCCGTTCAGCCGTGCCCATGAAGAGGAAGCCGATCTGATGGGCCTGGAGATCATGGCCCGTGCAGGATTCGATCCGCAGCAGAGCGTCGCGCTGTGGCAAAACATGGCGGCTAATGGCGGTGACCAGCCCCCAGAATTTCTCTCGACGCACCCGGCCCACGAAACGCGCATTCGCGGCTTGGAACAAGCGCTGGAAGACGCCACGGCGATCTACCGGTCGGCTACCCCGGCTGACTGTTCGTGAAGTGAGGTGACCCATGATGTCTAATCCGGGGCTGTGGCTATTGTTGGCCGACGCATTGCTGGTCATTCATGTGCTGTTCGTCGCGTTTGTCGTGCTCGGTTTGTTAGCCGTGTACGCGGGCTATTTTCTGAACTGGCAGTGGGTGCGCAATCGGGTGTTTCGCATTGTGCACCTAGGCGCTATCGGCTATGTGGTGGTGCAATCCTGGCTAGGAGCCGTCTGCCCGCTAACCACCTGGGAAATGGCACTGAGGGCAGAGGCGGGCGCCGCTACCTATGCGGGGTCGTTTATTCAGCATTGGCTGCAGAGCCTGCTCTATCATATCGCCCCAGACTGGGTTTTCATGGCGGTGTACACCGTGTTTGGCGGTCTGGTGCTGGCTAGCTGGTCTATGGTGCGGCCTGGTCAGCGTCAACGCTAAGTAAGCTGCTGGGTGCGTGTACTAGACTTTTCACAATGAAGCGTGATCAGGAGGCAAGCCATGCGGCATCTTTACCTGATGCGTCACGCCAAGGCCAAGCAGCCCCGTGGCGACATGACCGATCACCAGCGGCCGCTACGCAAGCGGGGCAAGCATCAGGCAGCGGTGATGGCGCCTGTGTTGCAGCGCTGGCAAGCGTTGCAAGGGGAGGTCTATGTCAGCACGGCGGCGCGCACGCGGGAGACATTCGACGATATCGCAGCGCAACTGCCTGACCGTACTTTGGCGAATTCGGTTCACTTCGATGAAGCCCTTTACACCTTCGATATTGAAGCGCTACTGGCATGGCTGAAAGCGTTGCCTGGCGAGGCCGAGCGCGTGTTGATTATCGGCCATAATCCCGCTCTGGTGGATCTTGCCCGTTGGTTCGATAAGGCAGCACCGCCATCGCTGCCCACCGGTAGCGTGCTGCATGTCACGCTGCCTGATAGGCCCTGGTCATCCATGGGTCAGGGCGGTGCCGAGCTAGTAGGGCAGTTGAGCCCGGCGGAGGCCAGTTATCCGCTTTTCAAGCGCTTGGCACCCAAGCAGCCCGACCATAAGCGCGACACAGCTAGCCATATCCATGCCATGCTCGAGCATCAGTACCGGATGATCAGGGCGTTAGAGCCGGGAGTGGTCGCGGGCATCGATCCTGAGTTTCTGCATCAGTACCGGGTTAACTTGCGCCGTAGCCGGGCAGTGTGCGAATCCGTGCTTGCCATTACCAAGGTGCCCGGCCTGAAGAAGAGGCTGAAGCGGCTCAAACGGCGTGCCCAGGCCACCAGCGACCTGCGCGATCTGGACGTATTTCTGGAGGATCTGGATAAAACCCAGCCACCGCTTTCCGCCAACACTCGCCAGGGCTTGCAGCAATGGCTCGAGGGTTTCCAGCGGGTGGAGCATCATACCCTTTGCCAGCAGTTAAGCGCGCCGGAGTACGCTGAAGAGCTGCAAGGCTGGCAGCGTTTTATAGCGTCGGGGGAGTTTGATAAGGCGTTGTCCACACTTTCACCCAAGCGTATTCACGCGGTACTGGAGGAGCGCATCGCACGCCACGATGACGATCTGGCCGCACTCTCGTTCGACGCTTCTGACACCGCCTTACATGAACTTCGCAAGAGCTTGAAGCGCATCCGCTATCTGGCCGACCTGATGCCAGACATCTCCAAACCGTTTTTATCCGAGCTGAAGCGCCGTCAGCGTCTGCTCGGTGACTTTCAGGATTTGTTCACCCGACAAGTCTGGCTGGATGCCTTCTGTGCTAATGCCGATAACGGCCAAAGGCAGAAGCAGGAGTGCAGTCAATGGCGCGCTGAGCTGGAAAAAACAAAGCACAACCTGCGCAAAGATGCTTTGGCGTTAGCACCCTTGCCCAAGGCTCAAAAGTAACCTTGCCGTTTTGCTCACTAGGGTCGCTGCCGGTTGCGACGCGCTACCATGTGGGGTGAAGCGCGTGCCGCATGCTGAATATCACCCGAGATACCGGCGAGTTTCTTCAGGTGCTGGTCAAGGCCACCAGGGCGCACCGGGTGCTTGAGATTGGCACCTCAAACGGCTATTCGACGCTGTGGCTTGCTCAGGGGGTGGAGCCCATTGGCGGGCATGTCACTACTGTATAACTTTCCGATTACAAGCTTGATTTAGCCGCCAGGAATTTTGAACGCTCGGGCCTTGGCAAATTTATCACCCAGCGCCAGGGAGAGGCGGGCGCTTACCTGGCAAGCATGCCGTAGACCAGCGTTGATCTTGTCTTTCTGGATTCGCAACGCGCTGACTACGTGCAGTGGTGGTCAAGTATCCAGCGCGTTTTGAGCAAACACGGGCTTGTCGTCGTCGACAACGCCCTTTCGCATGCCGACGAGATGGCGCCTTTCGTGGCGCTTGTGGAGGCGACCGCTGATTTCAGCACTTGCACCGTTCCCGTCGATAACGGCCAGTTCCTGGCCACTCGTGTGCCACGCTCGTCGTGAGCCTGGCATCCAGGCCGTCAGGGTACGCCATGTAACCGCGCGTCAAAAAAGGTCATGAAGGCACGCGCCTTGGCGGTCACATGCCGCCCCGGCGGATATACCGCGTAGACACCAGCTTCGGGCAGTATCCATTCTTCAAGCACGCGTACCAGGCGTCCGGCGGCGATCTCTGGCGCTGCGGTCATGTCCGGCATGACAGAAAGCCCCCCTCCAGCGACCATCAGCGCGACCAGGCTCGCCGTCGAATTGGCGGCCAGCCCCGCGCGCATTTGTACCTCATGCCGCTCATCACGTCGTTGGAACGTCCAGGTTAACGGCGCTTTTAACGGCGTAAAGGCGATCCATGCATGGTCTTCCAGCGCCTTGGGATGGCAGGGCGTGCCGTGACGTTCCAGGTAATCAGGGGCCGCCATTACATGCTGTTGAAAAGTGCCTATGCGACGCGCGCGAAGCGTGGAATCTTTGAGCCAGCCTAAACGAAACGCTAAATCGATACCGTCCTGCACCATGTCGCTTACCTGGTCGCCGCTGCGTAGTTCTATATGCAGGGCCGGGTGCAAGCGGCTAAAGGCGACCACCGCGCCACTCAACACCTCGGCGGCGTAATCTTCGGGGGCTGTGATACGCAACTCGCCGTGAAGCTGTTGGGTGTCACTGGCGGCACTGGCAAGTGCCCCCTGTAGATCCGTTAATAGCGGATGGCATTGATGGTAGAGCGCTTCTCCGGCCTGGGTGAGTTGGACCCGCCGCGTGGTGCGGAGAAACAGCGTGACCCCCAGGCGCGTTTCCAACTGGCGAATTTGCAGGCTTACGCGGGTTTTCGTACAGCCTAGCCGCTCCGCCGCCTTGGTAAAGCTGCCTGCCTCCACCAGCGCGATAAAGATCGGCAAACCGTTTAAATCGAACTCATTGGCGGTGGTCATGTGGCGCTCTATTGTTATCAAATCAACAACAGTAAATTACGAAAACCGCTATTTTTCAAATCAATGAGGCGCCCGACAATGCAGTGACGACCCATTGAAGGAGTACTGTGATGAAGATTGCACTGATCGGCGCCAGCGGATTCATTGGTTCTGCCCTGTTAACCGAGGCGCTCTCCCGCGGCCATCATGCGAAGGCACTAGTCACTCGCCCTGAACGGGTGACGTCGCATGAACATGTCGTTAGCGTTAAAAGCGATGCGTTGAATACCGCTGAGCTTGCCCAGCAGCTACGCGGTGTCGAGGCCGTTGTCAGCGCTTTCAGCAGCCACGCCCAGAAGGATGTATTCGGCTATTATCTCAAGGGATTCCAGTCGATTCTGGCCGCCACTCAACACGCGTCAGTCCCCAGGTTGCTGATGGTCGGTGGTGCGGCCACACTTGAGGTGGCGTCGGGTAAGCTGTTGCTGGACACGCCGGATTTTCCCGACGAGTATCGGGCCATGGCGGAGGGGGCTAAAGCTGCTCTGGATATATTGCGGGAGCAAACGGCCCCGGCGTGGACGTTCCTGTCTCCCGCCGCTGAGATTTTTCCTGGCGAGCGCACGGGCAACTTCCGGCTGGGGAGCGATACGCTGCTCACCGATAGTGACGGCAACAGCCGTATTTCCGCGCAGGATTACGCCATCGCCATGATCGATGAGCTGGAAGCGCCGCGCCATACCTATCAGCGCTTCTGCGTCGCCTACTGAGCAAATTCTTATAGTCCCTTACCCGCACAGGTGAGGGGCGCTTCATTAGTCCCAGGTATCCTTGCGCTATCATCATCTTCGTGACCGGGCGGCCTGTATGCCTCACACTGCCATTATATCCCTTTCGGATGCCTACCCTTGACCACCGCCGCCTGGTTTGTATTGATCGGAATCCTGTTGATCACGATGGGGCTGCGTTCTGCTTTTCTGCAGCGAATGCGGCTGACGCCGTCGATTGTCTATCTGGCTATCGGGGTCACCCTGGGGCCGTCGCTGCTCGGTGCGTTTCATTTCAACCCGCTCAAGCAGGCGCACCTGCTGGAAGTGCTCGCTGAAATTGCGGTGTTGGTGTCGTTGTTTATCGCGGGCATGAAAATGCCGTTGCCCTTCAGATGGCGCGAATGGCGTGTGCCGGTGCGGCTGGCGTTTGTCTCCATGTCGATCAGCGTCGCCCTGACGGCTGCTTTCGGCTACTACATACTGGCTTTACCACTGGGGGCAGCGGTTGTGCTGGGCGCTATACTGGCGCCTACCGATCCGGTGCTGGCCACCGACGTGCAGGTTCGCCACATGGGCGATAAAGACCCGCTGCGGTTCACGCTGACCAGTGAAGCGGGCATGAACGATGGCAGTGCCTTTCCGTTTGTGATGCTCGGGCTCGCCATGCTCAGCGCGCCGCTCAGCCTGGACATGCTCCAGGGGTGGCTGCTGAAGGAGATACTCTGGTCCACGCTCATGGCGCTGGTGGTGGGCGTGGTCATGGGGCGTTTATTGGCTCAGCTGGTATGGAAGCAACGCTTCATGATCAGCGAGGGGCCTTTGCTGGATGATTTTCTCGGGTTGGGCCTGATCGGCGTGGTGTATGGCGTCTGCCTGCTGCTCGATGCGTGGGGCTTTCTGGCGGTGTTTGCGGCGGCCATTGCGCTGCGCCAGTCGGAGCGCAAGCTGGCGAATACTCATGCACCCGCCTCAGACGTTCCGCCCGTGCCTGACACGTCGATCCTCGACGAGGAGGCAACGCCCCAACACGGTACGCAAGTGGCAGAAGGCTCGTTGGTGTTCAAGGAATCCCTCGAGCGGCTTTCCGAGCTGGTGCTTGTCATGCTGCTGGGTGGGATGCTGTTTATTGATTCGTGGAGTATGCGGGCGGTTGGCCTGGCGCTCTTTCTGTTTGTTATCGTGCGCCCGGTCAGCGTCTTTATCGGCCTGCTTGGCTCGGGAACGCCGATGCGCCTGCGGATGCTGGTAGGGTGGTTCGGCGTGCGCGGTATCGGCTCGATCTATTACCTGATGTTCGCGATTGTCTTTGGTCTGCCGGAAGCGCTGGCGGTGGAGTTCATCCACATTACGCTGGTGGTGATCGTGCTGTCGATCATTATCCACGGACTCACCGTCAAGCCGATGATGTCAAAGTGGTGGCCATAAACCGAGCAAAGATACCCTCTATCATTGCCAGCGAGCCTCTTCGGTAAGTAACACCACAGGAACAGCACAATGGATGTGATTGGCAACATCATCGTCTCCGAGTTTTCGGATTTTAACGATTTAAGAGAATTTGTCGTGGTGGTGCTGCGGCTGCTGATGGCGGCACTACTGGGGGGACTGCTGGGGCTGGAGCGCGAACAGAGCGGCAAGGCGGCGGGCATACGTACCCATATGCTGGTATGCATGGGCGCTGCGCTGTTTATCTTGATTCCTGCGCAAGCGGGTATTTCCGATTCGGAGATGAGCCGCGTCATTCAAGGAGTTATAGCGGGCATCGGCTTTCTTTGCGCCGGTACCATCATTACCCGTAAAGACGACCAAGGCACCTCAGGGCTGACCACGGCGGCAGGCATCTGGTTTACCGCCGCCATCGGCATTGCCGTAGGTCTGGGGCGCGAGCAAACGGCCGTATTATGTACGCTGCTGGCCTGGCTGGTGCTTTACGTGGTGCCGTTCTTCTCGCGTTTCATCAGCAGGAAAAAAGCGAACCAAGACGAGGACACCGACGACACCGACGACACGCCGGATGCCTGAGGAACCAGGGTATCTGCTGGTGTAGCGGTGTCAGTGTGCTCTATTGGCAGAGCGCTACTGTGGAGCCCCCTTCATTTCATGATTTGAAGACCCCGTTAGTTTTTTGTCGTCGTTTTCTTTCTCCCGCCCGGGCTTTTGCGTCTAACGTACCGTTTGCCTGTCTGGCTGGTGCGCTTGGCGACCCCTCCCGCTTCTCCCTTGGCGGTCTGCAAGCTGTGCTTCAGCTTGCCTGCGTCGCTATGGGTGAGCAGGCTGCGTAAATCCTCCAGCAGGGCCTGTTGAAAGGCGTATGCGTCGTCCTGCTGCTCGGCGATGGCGCGCAGGCGCTGCTCCCATAGGGCGGTGCGTTCCGGCGTGCTAACGGCGCTGGGCAGGGCGGCGATGAGCGCGGTGCCCAGTCTGGTGGCGCGCAGGGCTTTCTGCTTGCGGATCAGGTAGCCGCGTTGCACCAGGGTTTCGATAATCCCGGCGCGGGTCGCTTCGGTGCCCAGGCCGTCGGTGTCGCGTAGGGTGCGGCGCACGGCCGGGTCGTCCACGTAACGTCCGATGTTCATCATCGCCTTGATCAGGCTGGCGTCGGTGAAGGGTTCCGGCGGGCGGGTTTCTTTTTCCTCGACGCCTGCGCCGAGCGCCTGGCAGGCTTCGCCCTGAGTCAGCGGCGGCAGGGGTGGGGTGTCTTCGCGGGTGGTAAACAGCGGCTTCCAGCCGGGGTCGAGGATGCTCAGGCCGCGGGCGCGGAAAGCCTCTTTCAGCAAGGTGAACTCTGCCTTCACTTCAAAAGTGCGCAGCGGGCGGTAGAACTGGGCCATCACGTTGCGCACGATCAGCCGGAACACCTGGCCCTCAGTGGCGGATAGCTGGCTTAAGTCCGCCGGTTTGCCGGTGGGGGCAATGGCGTGGTGCGCGCCTACCTGCTTGTCGTTCCAGGCCTTGGAGCGTAGGGAGAAGTCGGCACCGTCGAGCCACTGGCGCAGGGTATCGTCGTTCTGACAGGCACCGCTCAAGCTGCGCTGGGCAAGCGAGAGGTGGTCTTCGGGCAGGTAGCGGCAGTCGGAGCGCGGGTACGTAATCAGCTTGTGCTGCTCGTAAAGCCGCTGGCAGATATCCAGCACCACCTGCGCGGAAAGCCCGTGGCGGCGGGCGGCGTCGACCTGCAGGGCAGAAAGCGAATAGGGCAGCGGCGGCGCCTGGCGCTTTTCCTGCTGCTCCAGCTGGGTCAGCTCCCCAGTTGCCCCAGGCAGCTGCGCCGCCAGCGCGTCGGCGGGGGCGCGGTCGATCAGTCGCCCCTGTTCATCCAGCGGCTGATGTTCCTTGGGTACCCACCAGGCTCGTAGTTGCCCCTGGGCAACCTGCAGGTCTACCCATAGCGGGTAGAAAGGATGGGGCACGAAATCACGGATGGCGTTGTCGCGGCGCACGATCAGCCCGAGCACCGGGGTCTGCACGCGGCCCACGGAAAGCACGCCGTCGTGGCCCGCCTGGCGGCCCGTAAGCGTCCAGGCGCGGGTCAGGTTGATGCCGTAAAGCCAGTCGGCGCGGGCGCGGGCCTGGGCTGCCTGGTAAAGCGGCTGGAACTCGGCGTTGGAGCGAAGTGTTGTGAGGGCTCGACTCACCGCCGGGCGGTTAAGGTCGCTGATCAGCAGCCGCTGCACCGGGCCGCGATACTTCATGTGCTCGATCACTTCCTGGACCAACAGCTGGCCTTCGCGGTCCGGGTCGCCGGCGTGAATCACTTCCTTGGCCTGCTTGATCAGCTTGCGAATTACCGCCAGCTGCCCGCGGGCCTTGGGGCGCGGCGCGAGCTGCCAGGTAGAGGGCACAATCGGCAGCCGGTCGAGCCGCCACTGTTTGTCGGCGGGGTCGTAGGCTTCCGGCGCGGCCTGTTCCAACAGATGGCCAAGGCACCAGGTCACCGTGGTATCGCCGCAGACAATCGCGCCGTCCTGACGCTGGGCGTTGCCGGGGAGCGCGTCGGCAATCGCCCGGGCCAGGCTGGGTTTTTCGGCGATAATCAAGCGCATGCGGGCTAGGCCTGAGTGGTTGAACGTGACTGTTATGGTACCAGACAGCAGGCGGTGTTGAGCATCCTGCAAGGCTGTCGATGAAATGATACGCAGCCTTTATGCGTATAGCTTTTGTATAAATATGAATGATTGCGTAAGCTGTGGGCAGATGGTCAACAAGGTAGCTGCCATGCGAGATCGCGGTAGAACACGACGTTTAATGGGATTGGGGGCGCGCACCGGCGGTGCGCTGCTCAAGACGCGCCTGGGTGGCCAGGCGGACTGGCAGTCCTTGGGTGAAGCGCTGTTTGAGGGGCTTTCCGAGCTCAAGGGGCCGGCCATGAAACTGGCGCAGATCATGTCCCAGTGGGATGATCTCTTGCCACCAGACCTGGCCGAGGAGCTGTCGCGCCTTCAGCGCCAGGCGGAGCCCATGCCCTGGCCGCGTATCCGCGAGGCGCTGGTGATGCAGTACGGCGAGCTGGATTCGCGCTTTCGCGACATCGAAGAGCGGCCCTTTGCCAGCGCTTCCATGGGGCAGGTGCACAAGGCGGTGACTCACGAGGGCGAGACGGTGGTGCTCAAGGTGCAATACCCCGGGCTTGCCGACGTGCTGGAAAGCGACCTCAAGCAGGTGAGGCGCATCATGGGGCTGGGTCGCTGGTTCAAGGTGCCCCAGGCGCGTCTGGACGCGCTGTTTGAAGAGCTGGCGGCGGGACTGCGCGACGAGCTTGATTACCGCGCCGAGGCTGACGCCATGGCCCGCTACCGCGAACGCTACCAGGCCGATAGCCGCCTGGTGATCCCCGAGCCGCTGTTCGAGCTTTCCGGCCAGCATGTGCTGGCGATGCGTTTTGTGGACGGCACGCCGCTGCGCGATCTGGAAAGTGCCGACGACGACACCCGCCAGAAAGTCGCCGTGGCGTTGGCGGACTGGATCACCGAGGAGCTGTTTACCTACGGCGAGCTCCACGCCGACCCCCACGCAGGCAACTTTGCCGCCGATGAGCAGGGCCGGCTGGTGATCTATGACTTTGGCGCGGTGATCCCGGTGCCAGAGGCGCGTCTCAACGCAATGATGCAGCTGCTGGAGGCCACGCTGGCCCATGACCCCATGGCCATGGACGAAGCGCTGGTACAGATGGGCGGCCGCCAGGGGCAGGGCGCGCCGCTGTCGCTTTACCGTGAATCCGCCGCGTGCGTCGCCCCGCTGTTTGCCCCTGGCGAGCAGGATTTCAGCGACGTGCGTGTTCACCGCCGGCTGCGTGAATTGACCCCCAAGGTCTGGGCGGCGATGGATCGCCTCCAGCCGCCCGCCGAGACCCTGCTGCTGTCCCGCGCCTTGAACGGTCACTACTGGAACCTGGTGCGCCTCAAGGCGCGCCTGGACATGCATTCGCGCGCCCAGCCGTTACTGGAATGGGCACGCAAGGCTTAATCAGAGGTTCCCAAGGTTTTTAGCCAGAACACCATCGTCTTGTGGGTTTCGTCCGCTTCCCCGATGTCTTTCCAGGCAAAGGTGGTGGCAAGCTTGCCGTGGCGCTGGTAGCCCTGGGCATTCCAGAAGCCGTGGAGCGGGCGATAGTCCGTCGGCTCCTGGGGATGGCCGCTGGGACGCTCCACGGCGCAGAAGGCGGCGATCTCGAACCCCTGGTGTCTGGCATGCGCTTCGCGCTCGGCCATGAACTGCTTGCCAATGCCGCGGCCGCGGTAGTCGTGTAGCAGCACCGACTCGCCGTAGTAAAACACCCGCTCGGGGTCGATGCCGTTGGCCTCGAAGGGGCGGCGAAACGCGTCGACTTCGTCTTTCAATGGCTGCCCGGTGGCCGCGCCTACCAGGGTGTCACCGTCGAAGGCCAGCACGAACAGGCTTGCCGGGTTCTCCGCGTAGCGGCCTAGATAGTCTGCCTCGTAGCCCAGGTCGCCGTCGTAAAGATAGGGAAAATCCCGAAATACCCGAATACGGAGCCGAGCAAGGGCGTCCAGATGGGGCGCGATGGCGTGGCCTTGGCAGGCAGTAAGGGTCAGTTCGTTCATGGCATTGCTCTGAATGGTTAAAACGCTGCGTCGTCAGGTGGATGGCTGAACCCTAGCAGTCCGTGACGATGGCGCCAATCCTCTCTGTGTGCCCCCTGTCGGTCATGCTAAACTATGGCGCTTTTGGATACGGTATTTAACACAGTGGAGACGGCAATGCTGGCGGTATGGGTCGATCAGCTGCTGGGATTTGCCTCCGGGGCACTCTCGGCAATCAGGCAACAAGAACATTATCCGGATTTCATGACCTGGGTGCGTGCCGAAGGGGCGAGTTATTTCAACGACGACCTGGCCACCGCCCAGGCGCTTGCGCCCATTCTGTGGTCGCAAACCCCGCTGGAGCGGCTGGACTTCGCCTGCGAACCTCTAGCCACGCCGGGCCGCAACGAGCCCTGCTGGTGCGATTCTGGACGCAAGTTCAAGCAGTGCTGCTCGCAGGTCGAGTTTCCGACGGACATTCCCGAGCAGATGATGTGGATGCTCTCGCTGCGCGAATGGAAAGGCGCGACGCTGAAAGCCGCGCTTGAGAGCCAGCGCGCGCTGCCCCAGGCGCTTCTCGAGGCCGGGCTGATTGCCGCCGAAAGCGGCCAGAGCGGTCGTGCCATGCAGATTCTTGAGTCGCTTTTCGACGGTAGCGACTGGTCGCGGCTGCCCGAGCAGGCTGAACCGGCCTTTGAAATTCTGCTGGACATCTACCAGGAGCGCGGCTTTAACCGCAAGCGTGCCGACCTGTTGGACGAAGTGCTCGAACGCGGCCCGCTGTTCCTGCGCGGGGTGGCGCTGGAGCGGCTGTGTTTGACGCATCTGGATAATGATGACCTGGACAGCGCCCGGGCGGCCTTCGTCAAGGCGCAGCAGGCGCTGCCGGATTCGCCCACGCTTGCCTACATCGAAGCCATGCTGTTGCTTCACGAAGGCCACGAGCGCGAAGCCAAGGAGCGCGCCAACTTCTGGTATCGCCGCCTGGTTCGGCAGGGTGATCTGGACGAGGAGCAGCTCGACTTCCTGGCGGCGCTGGCGGATAACCCGGGCGCGACGCTTGCGGATCAGTTGCTCAGCGCCGAAGAAGACCTGGCAACGCCGCTGATTTCGCTGCAGGCACTGCTTGCCGCTTTGCCGACCGCGCCCAAGATCGACATCCATCAAGATCCCGAGTCCGGGCATCTGGAATACCGCACCAGCGCCCGCGAGGCGACGCTGTTTGCCGCCTGGCACGAGCAGTTCCAGGTAATGGTCGATGACGACGTGGCGCTGGGCTTTCGGGGCGACCCCTGGGGCAATGCCGTGGAGTGGATGTCGGCGCTGTGTGCCCACCCCGAGTGGCTGGATGCTCCCCAGGTCGTGCAGGACTTGACCCTGGCCTTGACCAGCCGGTTCGGCAGCCTGCCGTGGATGGCGCCCAGCCTGCTGGCGCCGCTGGCCCAACGACTTTCCCGCTGGCTGTCCCAGGCGCGGGCCGCTGGCGACGGCAGCCTGCGCTGGGACGATGCCGATAACGCCATGCTGCTGCGCATCGGGCTGGCGCTGGTGGTGGGCATGGAACGGGGGGCGCGTCAGCACTCCCGCGAGCTGGCCGAGGAGCTCCTGGCGATCGACCAGGAAGACAGTCTCGGCCTCAAGGAGCTGGTGCTCGATCAGCTGCTGCGCGACGACCGCAACGAAGAAGCGCTGGCGCTTACCGAGCACGCACGCGACGACGGTTCTCTGGAGCTGGGTCTGCTCATGGGGCGCACGCTGGCGCTGTACCGGCTGGGCCACCGCGAGGCAGCCGAACGCTCGCTAAAAGAGGTGGTTGCCCATAACCGCTACACCCTGGACATGATCTGCGCCGAGAACCCACGGCCGGTCATGCCCCACCCCGACGGCCAGGTAGACCCGGGTTCCCGGGCCGAGGCCTGGCAGTATCGCACGCTGATGCGCGATCAGTGGCGGACGACCCATGGCGCGCTGGATTGGCTCGATGCTCATCGCCCCGCGAGTCGTTAAGGCTCAGTGCTCGCCAAGTTTGGGGCGGGCACCAACTGGCGGTCACGGTTGATCCAGATCGCCAGGGCAATGGCCGGCAGGCCGAGCAGGGTGGCCAGCACGAAAAAGCTGGCGTAGCCCTGGCCGGCGACGACCAGCCCGCCAAAGCCGCTCAAGAACTTGCCGGGTAGCGTCATCAAGGAGGAAAAAAGCGCGTACTGGGTGGCGGTGTAGGCGCGGGACGTCAGGCTCGATAGAAAGGCGATAAACACCGCGCTGGCCAGGCCGTTCGCCAGGTTGTCGCCGGTAATCGTCAGCACCAGCATGGGCAGCTGATTGCCGATCAACGCCAGGGCCGCGAACAGCAGGTTGGTGACCATGACGATGCCGGCGCCGACGATCAGCAGCGGCCCGATGCCGTAGCGTGCCACCAGCAGCCCGCCGAGAATGCCCCCCGCAATGCTCATCACGATACCGAACACATTGGTCACGTTGGCGATGGTTTCCAGCGAAAATCCCAGGTCGATATACAGCGGATTGGCCATCGAGGCCATGGCCAGATCACTGATGCGAAACACCCCGATAAACACCAATAGCCACAGCGCCTTGACCCCATAGCGGGTGAAGAAGTCGGTGAACGGGCAGACGATGGCGCCAATCACCCAGGCGCCGATGCGGCGCAACAGTTTGGGCTTGCCCCGGCTGGCGCGAATAAACGCTCGCACCTTGGGTTCGTGAATCAGCTGTATCGACAGCGACGTCCGCTTGGGTTCCGGGCGCAGCAGCACGGTCAGCACGCCGACGCCGACGAGCGCTGCCATGGTCAGGTACGCCACCTGCCATGACACCGCCGAGGCGACATACAACGCCAATGCTCCGGCGGCGATTAACCCACCGCGATAGCCGATGATATAGGTTGACGCCATGGCGGCTTGCACATCGTCGTCTGCGGATTCGATGCGAAAGGCATCGATGGCGATATCCTGGGTGGCTGAGCCAAAGGCCACCAGCAGAGCAAAGGCCGCGACCCAGCCCAGATTGTCTACCGGGTCGAGCCCGGCGAGGCCAACGAGCCCGCCGGCAATCATGGCCTGGGCGAGCAGCATCCAGCCGCGCCGCTGGCCGAAGTGGCGGGTGAGCACCGGCAGCGCCAGACGGTCGACCACCGGGGCCCAGAAGAACTTGATCGAATAGAGCATGCCAATCCAGGCGAAAAAGCCGATCGCCGCGACCTCCACGCCGTCGCTGCGCAACCAGGCGGAGAGCGTCGAGAACACCAGCAAAAAGGGTAGCCCGGCCGAAAACCCTAAAAACAGCATGGTAATCACCGGGGCGCGCAGGTAGATCGCCAGCGCAGCGCGCCAGCTGCGCTGGGGAGTGGGGATGGGCATTCAGGGTGACTCCTGGGTAAGACGGTGACAATGGCCTGATGATAAGCTATGCCCACGCTTGGACACACAGGCGACAGCTTACCGGAGAGGAGTTTTGTATGTCGATTTCAGCGCATTGCGTGGTAACCCTGCACTATGTCTTGAAAGACGTGTTGAGCGACGGCGACGAGCAGGTGCTCGATGACTCCACGTCACGGGATAAGCCGCTCGAGTATCTGCACGGCCACGGCAATATCTTGCCGGGGCTTGAAAGCGCCCTTGAAGGCCAGGAGGAGGGCGCCGAACTGAGCGTCACCCTCGCACCGGCCGAGGCCTACGGCCTGTACAACGATGCGCTGGTACAGACCGTCACCCGCGCATCCTTTGGCAATGCCGAGCTTAGCGTCGGCAGCCGCTTTCAGACCGAAGGCGAAGCCGGGCCGCAGATTGTCACTGTGCTGGATATAGGCGGAGACCAGGTGACGGTGGATACCAACCATCCCCTGGCGGGGCATACCCTGCGCTATCAGGTCAGGGTGCTGACCATCCGCGAGGCAACGCGCGCGGAGTTGGCCAAGGGGCATCCATTGCCTCCAGGGACGGAACACAGCAAGGTGGAAGATCGCAAGGTGCTCTAGTTGCGTTGATACGCTTGACTGGCAAGCCAGCGCGGACTGGTTTAGAGTTTTTATCGTGAACCTGAAGCGATGACACAGGAGATGCCGCCGGATGCAACTTGCCGTATTGATGGGATTTTTGCTGGCGGCGGTAGCCCCGCTGTTGCATCACTGGTTCGGTGGGCAGACGGCACGCGTCATGGCGGCGTACCCCGCCCTGATAGCCGTCTGGCTGCTGGGGCTGGCCCCCGAGATACTGGCCGGCGAGACGCTGCTGCTGGAGTGGGCCTGGGTGCCGGGGCTGGATATCAGCCTGACGTTCTTTATCGACGGGCTGGCGTGGCTGTTCGCGATGCTGATCACGGTGATCGGCGCCCTGGTGCTGGTCTACGCGGGCGAGTACCTGCGCGGCCATCGCGACCTTGCCCGTTTCCTGGTGATCATCACCGCCTTCATGATGTCGATGCTGGGCCTCGTGCTGGCCGACAATCTGGTGACGCTGTTCGTCTTTTGGGAGCTCACCAGCATCACCTCTTACCTGCTGATCGGCTTCAATCACACCGACCCGGAAGCAAGAAAGTCGGCGTTGCAGGGGCTCTTCGTCACCGCGGGCGGTGGGTTGGCGCTGCTCGCCGGCTTCGCCATGCTGGGGGTTGCTGGCGATAGCTGGTCGCTCGTCGAGCTCAACGCTCAGGGAGAAGCGCTGCGCGAGCATGCCCTCTACGCGCCGCTGCTGGTCTGCGTATTGCTCGGCGCCTTCACCAAGTCGGCCCAGTTTCCTTTTCACTTCTGGTTGCCCAACGCCATGGCGGCGCCCACGCCGGTCTCCGCCTACCTGCACTCGGCGACCATGGTCAAGGCGGGCATCTACCTGCTGGCGCGCCTGCATCCTTCGCTGGGTGGAACCGAACTTTGGGTCATCACCCTGTCGCTGGTGGGCGCGCTGACCATGGCCACCGGGGCTTTCCTGGCTATCCAGCACACCAATATCAAGAAGCTGTTGGCCTACTCCACGATCATGGCGCTGGGCACGCTGACCATGCTGCTGGGCATCGGCACCGAAGGGGCATTGACAGCGTTCGTGGTATTCCTGCTCGCCCACTCTCTCTATAAAGGCGCGCTGTTCATGGTCGCCGGCATCCTCGACCACGAGACCGGCACCAAGGACGTCACCGCCATGGGCGGCTTGCGCCCGCTGATGCCGCGCACCGCCGTTGTCGCCGTGGTGGCCGGGTTATCCCTGGCCGGTCTGCCCCCGTTGCTGGGCTTCTTGGGCAAGGAGTTGATGTTCAAGGCGGTGCTTGAAGCCGATGCCTGGCGTTGGCTGATTCTGCTGCTGGCCTTCACGGCGGCCTTCCTGACGCTGGCGGTGGCAGCCGTCGTGGTGCTGCGCCCCTTCGCCGGGAAACGTCGCGAGACGCCCAACGCGCCCCACGATCCACACCGGGACATGCTTCTCGGGCCGGCACTGCTGGCCGGGCTGTCGCTGGTCTTCGGCCTGGCGCCGGGGCTGCTGGAGGGCCTGGTATCGGCCACCGCCTCGGGGATCGGCACCGCTGAAGTGGCGGCGCACCTGACGCTGTGGTATGGGGTCAACCTGCCGCTGATGCTGTCGCTGGTGAGCCTTGTCCTGGGTATTCTGGTATTCCGCCACTGGGATCGGGTGCGTGCCGCCCTGGCACGGTTGGAACCGCTCATGGCCCGAGGCCCCGAGGCCGGCTATGAGGCGATGATGCGCGGCTTGGTGACGGTTGCCGAAGGGCAGACGCGGGTGCTGCAGAGCGGCTACATCCGCAACTACCTGGTGATGACCCTGCTGGTACTGCTGGGCCTGGTGGGCCATGCGCTGTTCTTCCGGCACTCGCCGAGCTTTTCTTTCTCGGTGGACGCCTATTTCCATGAGGTGGTCACCGCAGGGCTGATGGTGGCCGGTGCGGTGACTGCCTGTGTCATGCGCTCGCGGCTGGCCGCGGTCGCCGCGGTGGGCATCATGGGCTTCTCCATCGCGCTGACCTTCGTGCTGTTCAGCGCGCCGGATCTGGCCATCACGCAACTGCTGGTGGAGACTCTGACGGTGATCCTGCTGGTGCTGGTGCTGTTTCGCCTGCCGCGCTTCGCCACCCTGTCCACTACGACGGAGCGTCTGCGCGATCTGGTGGTCGCCGGCCTGATGGGCACCATGGTCACGCTGCTGATGCTCTCGGTACTGGGTGGCGAGCGGCTGCCCAGAATCTCCGACTACATGGTCGAGAACAGCCAGCCGCTGGGCCATGGTCACAACATCGTCAACGTCATCCTGGTCGACTTCCGGGCGCTGGACACCCTGGGGGAAATGTTCGTGCTGGCCCTGGCGGCCATCGGTGTCTATGCCATGATGCGCTTCCACGCCGAAAAGTACGACGCCAAGCCTACGCCTCCGCCGGAGAGATACGATGATTAAACCGGGTACGCTGATCCTCACGGTCGCCGCGCGTCTGCTGATGCCGCTGCAGTTGCTGTTCTCGGTGTTTCTGTTACTGCGCGGTCACGACGAGCCAGGTGGCGGCTTCATCGCCGGCCTGGTGGCGGCGGGGGCCTTCGCGCTTTATCTCTTCGCCTTCGGGCGACGGGCCATGCACGCCATCCTCAAGGTCTCGCCGCGCGACCTGGTCGGCATGGGGCTGCTGCTGGGGGTGCTCTCGACGTTGCCTGCCTGGTGGGTCGGCGATCCTTTCTTTACCGCCCAGTGGTGGACCATTCCGATCATCGACTTCAAGGCCTCGACGCCGCTGATCTTCGACATTGGGGTCTATCTGGTGGTGCTGGGCTCGGTGCTCACCGCGATCAGCGCCCTGATCAAGACCGACCAGGAAGACCAATCTGACTCCGAGGAGGCTACATGGAACCCTTGATGGCCGTGTCTATCGGCATCCTGTTCGCCACCGCCATTTACATGATGTTGCGCCGCTCTATCGTCAAGCTGGTGATCGGCCTGATGCTGCTTTCCAACGCCGCCAACCTGCTGATCTTCGTTACCGCCGGGTTGACCCGGGGGGCGCCGCCGCTGGTGCCGCCGGGCATGAGTGCCCCCGAGGGCGCGGTCGCCGATCCGCTGCCCCAGGCCCTGGTGCTCACCGCCATCGTCATTGCCTTCGGCGTACTGTCTTTCGCGGTGGTACTGGTGCGGCGTGCCTGGGAGATCGTGCGCGCCGATGACCTCGACAAGATGAAGGATACCGACACGTGATGCCGCAGATCGCGCTGCCCATCCTGATCCCGCTGCTCGCCGGTGCCGTGTCGCTGGTATTCTGGCGCTCCCGGGGCATGCAACGTTTCGTCGCCGTGGCCGGTACCGCTGGCCTGCTGATCACCGCCATCTGGTTGCTCGCCACGGTGAATCGCGAGGGTATCCTGGTGATGCACATGGGCAACTGGCAGGCGCCCTTCGGTATCAGCCTGGTGGCCGACCTGCTGGGCGCCATCATGGTGGTGCTCACCGGTATCATCGGTTTTGCCGTGGCGCTTTACTCTCTGGCGGCCACCGGTCGCGGCCACGAGAAGTTTGGCTATTTCCCGCTGATGCATCTGCTGCTGGCCGGGGTGGCCGGCGCCTTCCTCACCGGCGACATCTTCAACCTCTACGTTTGGTTCGAGGTAATGCTGGTGGCGTCCTTCGCGCTGCTGATCCTCGGCAGCGAGAAGGCGCAGATGGAGGGCGCGATCAAGTACGTGACCTTGAACCTGGTATCCTCGGTGATCTTCCTGGTGGCCGTGGGCCTGCTCTACGGCATGGTCGGCACCCTCAATATGGCCGACATCGCCCGGCGCATCGCTACCCTGGAAGACACCGGCATGGTCGATGTGCTGGCGATGATGTTCATGGTCGCCTTCGGCATCAAGGCGGCGGCCTTCCCGCTGTTCTTCTGGCTGCCGGCGTCCTACCACACGCCGCCGGTGGCGGTGTCGGCGTTGTTCGCCGGGCTGCTCACCAAGGTGGGAGTCTACGCGCTGTATCGGGTGTTCACGCTGATCTTCAACCAGAGCCCCGGCTATACCCACGAGATCCTGCTCTGGGGGGCGGGGCTGACCATGCTCTCCGGGGTACTGGGCGCGGCGGCCCAGTACGAGTTCCGCCGCATCCTGTCGTTCCACATCGTCAGCCAGATTGGCTACATGATCCTGGGCCTTGCGCTGTTCACGCCGCTGGCGATCATCGGCGGGGTCTTCTATATCATGCACCACATCATTGTGAAGACGAATCTCTTCCTGGTCAGTGGCATCGTGCGGCGTCTGCGGGGAACTTACCAGCTCAAGCAGCTGGGCGGGCTGTATCGCAGCCATCCCTGGCTGGCCGTGCTGTTCCTGATCCCGGCCCTGTCGCTGGCGGGCATGCCGCCGTTGTCCGGTTTTTTCGCCAAGTTCATCGTGATCCGTGCGGGCGTTGAGGCTGAAGCCTGGGGCGTGACCTTCATTGCGCTGCTGGTCGGCCTGCTGACGCTCTATTCGATGGTCAAGATCTGGAACGAGGTGTTCTGGAAGGCGCCTCCGGAGGAAGGCGACATCGATCCCTACCCGGCGGTGGGCCATCGCGAGATGTGGCTGATGACCGCGCCGGTGGTGGGGCTTGCGCTGTGTACCCTGTTCATCGGCCTGAATGCCGAGCCCATCTATGCCCTGGCCGAGGCCTCGGCCAACCAGCTGCTTGACCCGTCTCGCTACATCGAGGCGGTGCTGGGCGAAAGTGAGGAGGTGATGCCATGATCGGTGCCGCCTGGAACCTGCTGCTAGGGTTTGCCTGGGTGGTGCTCACCGGCGACTTCAGCGGACGCAATCTGCTTGCCGGCCTGGTGTTCGGCTACGTGGTGCTGGCGTTGATCCAGTCCCAGGTGCCGGCGCTTGCCGGCCACGCCCAGCGCCTGCCGCGGTTGATCATGTTCATCGGCTTTTTCCTCAAGGAGCTGGTGCTGGCCAACCTCAAGGTGGCCTTCGATATCATCACGCCGCCCTGGTACATGAAGCCCGGGGTGATCGCCATGCCGCTCAAGGCGAGCAACGAGTTCGAGATTGCGTTTGTCGCCAATCTCATCTCGTTGACGCCGGGCACGCTGACGCTGGACGTCTCCGACGACCGCCGGGTGCTTTACATCCATGCCATGTTCCTCGACGACGAGGACGAGCTGCGCCGGAGCCTAGCCGAGCTTGAGCGCCGCGCTCTGGAGCTGTTCCATTGAGAATGTCATTGAGAGTGCCATTGAGAGGAGGGAAGCCGTGTCGACCGTCATTCTGCTGAGCCTGGCGCTCATGTGTCTGGCCCTGTGCTTGGCCTTCGTGCGCCTGTTCAAGGGCCCCAGCCTGCCCGACCGGGTGGTGGCCCTGGAGCTCTTCTCGTCGATCCTGGTCGGCACCATCGGCCTGGTGGCGATTGCCACCGACGTGCCCAGCCTGCTGGACGTGGCGATCGTCATGGCGCTGATGGCTTTCATGGCGGCCATTGGCTTCGCGCGTTTCCTGGAACGCGGAGGACCCCGCGATGATTGAACTGCTCAAGGGCACGCTGATCCTGGTCGGTGCTGTTTTCATGTTCCTCGCCGCTCTGGGGCTGGTGCGCATGCCCGATCTGCTGACGCGCATGCATGCCACTACCAAGGCGGCAACCCTGGGCGCTACCCTGATCATGCTCGCGGTGGCCCTGCATTTCGGCGAGGTGGCGGTGGTCGCGCGGGCCTTCGGGGTGATTCTGTTCATCATGATAACCGCGCCGGTGGCAGCCCATGTGATTGGCCGAGCAGGCTACTTTGTGGGGGCACGGCTATGGAGCGGGACGGTCAAGGATGAGTTGAGACCCAATTACGATCCCTTGACCCATGAGCTTAAAAGCGGGCTCGAAACCCAGGAGAACGCCAAGCGTCATCCCCGGGAGACCGATTCGGATTGACCTTCCTTGTCCGACGTTAGGGGGGCTCGTTGGCATTGAGTTAGTAGCCGTTGAAAGGAAAAGTAACATTGAGAATGGTAAAGTTGCTCTATCGTTAATTTTTGAGATGTTTGCTCTATGGCGGCTACCGTTCTCAGGCGTTGCATGCGTTCGTGCCCATGGCGTTCCTGGGTATTGGGGATGGGCTTCTGCGTGTTGCTGATACCGACTGCAAGCATGGCAGAGACGTTACGCCTGATCGATGGCGATGACGTCGAGGCCATCAGTATTGAGCAGCTGCGTCAGCAGTCCAACCATCAATTTGAGCTGTTCGATCCTTACCAGGGTGAAAGCGTGACCATGCGGGGGATGCCTTTCAAGGACTTTCTCACCCGTCACTTTGGCCGCGTTCCCGCCATGCTGCGCTTTACGGCGTGGGATGGTTACCGGGTGACGCTGGATGGTTGGGAAGACGCCAGCTGGTATCTGGTCACCATCGAAAACGACCAGCCTTTGACCCTGCGTTCAAGGGGGCCGGTGCGCCTGGTGGAGCGTGATTATGCGAACCGGGACGTCAATAACCTGCGCGAATTCAACAACTGGATCTGGATGATTCGCAGTATCGAAGCCGTAGGTAGCCCATGAGGCCCTCCTTTTTCTCAGCAAAGCGTCGTGAACGGCGTCAGCCGCTCCACCGGCCCGGCCGCCACGTGACATGGCTGTCCCTTAGCCTGCTGAGCTTCATGGCGTTGATGACCCTGATCATTTTCGAAGCCCGCTGGGTGTTTCCCGATATTCAAGCGTATTTCAGCCAGTCGGGAAATTTGACCGGCCAGCAGCTGGCCACGCGCTCGCGTCATTACTTGCAGAATGCACAGGAGCGCCTGTTGGACGTGCCAGGGCCAGAGGCCCGTGCGCAAGCGATCACCGACATTGAGCTGGCTTACGGACTGTTCGATGTGGATATCTATCATCAGCGTTATGCATGCACCGCTGCCAGCTTGGGCGTACTCGATGAAACACTGGCAGCCCTCGAGGCGGATAGCGCGTTACCGGTCGTGCTTGCCCGGGAGCTGTTCAACCCCATCAACTGCCTGACGGAAATCGAGATGGGGCAGCTCGACCAGCGCGGGGAAGTCATCACCGAGTTTGCCGATAGAACCGGGTGGCATCATCAGGTGCTGATTTATTCCAGCGTGCTGATCTTCTTTGTCGGCCTATTGTTCTGGTGGCTGCATGAACGCCAGCTGCGCCGTGCCGAGAAAGCCACCCAGGAAACGCTCACCTGGATGGAGCGCGCCATGCAGGACCCGTTGACCGGCATCGGCAATCGTAGCGCACTGCATCAGGATGTCATGCAGCAACAGTCGCAGTCGCTTGGGCTGGTGCTGGTCGATATCGATTTTTTCAAACAGTATAACGATGCCATGGGGCATCCGGCCGGCGACACCCTGTTGCGCCAGCTGGCGCAGCTGATCGCCAATGCCTTGACCGATGAGGCCACCCTGTACCGCCTGGGCGGCGATGAGTTTGCAGCGCTGCTGCCTTGCGAAGACGCGGCGACGCTTGAAGCCTATTGCCAAAAGTTGCACCGGCAAGTACAGCAATCAGAGTTTACCCATGTCGCTCATCCGGATAAAAAACAGGTCACGCTGAGTATTGGGGCCACCTGTTTCGTGGCCTCGGAATCCGGGTTTGCCAGCGCTTATGCAGCGGCGGATAAGGCGCTCTACCAGGTGAAAACCTCGGGCCGGGATAACTGGCGAATCATTGACGTCGCATGATGTCGGCATGTAGCGGGGCCAGGCGGCCGAGCAGTTCGTTTTGTTCCGCCAGCGGCACGCCTTCATCCTCAAGGGCGTCGGCCAGGTACTCGACCACCCGATTGAAATGCGCATCGTTGATGCCCATGTGCTGGTGGGCACGATCCATGGGCGGCCCGTCATACTGACAGGGGCCGTCGCTGATATCGCAGAGCTGGGTGGCGAAGGCCTCGGCGAAGTGGTCGATGTTGGTGTTGGCAAAGAACACCACGACCTCAGGGTCGTCCGCTACGCGGTAGAGCATGTTCTCGACCACGTTTTCGAGGGTCGGCATGCCGCCGAGTCGCGTGTAAAGCGATGGCTGGGTCGTCTCCTGGGCCGCACAGCCCGTCAGCCAGAGGGCCAGCAGCGGGATGGCGTAGCGGCGAAAGCGCATGGTGGAATCTCCTTGGCGGGTCAAAAGGCTACTTGAAGCGAGGCATAGGCGCCTTTCTGCGAGGCAAGCCCGGCGATATCGCCAAGTGACAGCCAGGCGGCGGTAAGCGAGACGTGCTTGTTGAAGAAATAGGCGCTGTAAAGGCTTTGCCAATCGTCTTCTTCGGCAGCACCGAGCAGGTCGGGCTTTTGGCGGTACTCCATGCCCACGACCCATTGCGGCGTCAGGAACACGCCGAGGCTGCCTTCCGCGACCCACTGACGACCACCGTTGTCGCCGCCAAACCCCAGCAGCCCGCCCTGGTTGGCGTCGGTGTTACGCAATGTGGCGTTAAGCAGCAGGTTGCGCCCGGCGACGGCGCCAAACCAAAGCTTGCTGGCGCTCAGGTAGACATCGTTGCCTTGGCCGTCCTTTGCGCCCAGCGCCTTGGGGATTGTGTCGTCGGCCACGGACTTGTGCTGGACACCCACGCTCCAGATGCCCCAGGGGTGGTACAGCACATCGCCGAACAAGCGCACCTTTCCGCCGACGATCGTTTGCGCAAGCTCGCCGCCCAGGGTGTCGAGGTCTAGGGTCTGGCGTGCCACCGACATCTCGACGCGGTCATAAAGGTTGGCGCTGGCCGCTTTCACCGTCAAGCGGTAACCATCCAGCCAGGCGCGGGATAGCGAGGCGGTGGCGCCCACTTCCTGCTCGCTGGCGGTGCTGGTGAGCACTGCCCAGGGCGAAAGGCCACCGCCTGCGGCTCCCTCGATGGCGCTGACGCCCCCGGTGCCCAGAATCCGGCTGCCGGCAAGCGCACTGCCGCTGAACAACAATGCCGATACGACGGCCAGCGTCGCGATGCGTCTGGTCAGCGTGGGTGGAGATGAGATACGCATGCTGGTGTCCTCACGGTCGTCGCAGGGCGAGTGGGTAAAACGGCTTAATGGGTAAAGATGAACGGCTCGACGCTGTTCAGCCAGGGGGCGACTTCGTCGCTGGGCATGGGTTTGGCAATCCAGTAGCCCTGCAGGTAATCGCACCCCAGGCGATTGAGCAGGGCGGCGCTGGCGGCGTTTTCGACCCCTTCGGCAACGATGCGCAAGCCCAGGCTGTGACCCATCTCGATGGTGGAGCGCACGATCGTCAGGTCATCGTCCTGGGTATCCAGCTTGAGTACAAAGGACTTGTCGATCTTGAGCTCGTTGACCGGCAGGCGTTTGAGCTGGGCGAGCGACGAATAGCCGGTGCCGTAGTCGTCGATCGCGATCGACACGCCGAGCTGACTGAGTTCCTCAAGCGTTCGCGCCGCAGCGTCGATGTCCTGCATGACCGCGCTTTCGGTGACTTCCAGGCTGAATTGATCGGCGGCGAGCTGGTAACGCTCCAGCAGGTCGGCCAGTTGCCGGGCAAGCCTTGAGTCGCTGACGTCGCTGGCCGACAGGTTGACGGCCACGCTGACGCGATAACCCTCTTCTTGCCACTGATAGAGCTGGGCGGCGACGTGCTCGAGCATCCATTGGCTGAGCTGGCGAATATTGCCGGAGCGTTCGGCCAGCCCGATAAACTCGTCCGGCGGCACGAAACCAAGCGAGGGGTGCCTCCAGCGCATCAGCGCTTCAAACTGACATACCTGGCCGGTTTGCGTGGTCACCTTTGGCTGATAGGCCATCCATAATTCGTTATTGCTGACGGCATCGCGCAGATCGCGTATCAAGGTCAGCTGGCGCAGGTGGCGTTCGTCCTGACCTTCGATGTAGCGTTGGTGGGCATGGGGGTGGTGGCGCGCCAGGTCCAGGGCAATGTCGGCGCGGCGCAGCAGTAGCTGGGCGCTCTGACCGTGGGCGGGGTAACTCACTTCGCCCATGGCCAGCGTCAGGCTGATCAGCGATTTATCCAGCTCGATGGGCGTGGAAAGGTCGTCGCGCAGACGGCGATGCCAGTCCGGCGAGGCGTAAGGCACGTCCATCAGCAGCAGGAATTCATCGCTTGCCAGGCGGTAGGCCGACTGAACGGGCGCGGGCTGGGCCCGTAGGCGCTGCGCCAGGGTCACCAGAACATGATCACCCAGCTCATAGCCGAAGGTGTCGTTGATAGTGCGGAAATCCTTGATGGCCAGGCGCAGCAGGGTAAAGGGTTGCGCTGCCTGGATACGCTGGTTGATATCCTCCAGCGCGCTCATCCGGTTGGGCAGGTCGGTCAGCAGGTCGTGGCGCGACTGGTGGCGCAGCGTTGCTTCGCGCTGGGCAATATCTTCCTGCATCGAGCTTAACGTCCCGGCGAGCAGGCCCGCCTCGCTGCGCGGCGATTCCTCGGGCAGCGTGACGCGTTCGCCCTGGCCGATGCGCCGGGCGGCGTCGGCCAGCGCCACCAGCGGACGGCTGATGCTGCGGGCGCTCCAGGCGGCAACGGCCAGCGCAAACACTAAAATGAGCGCGACGATGGCCAGGAGTTGCCACTGCAGGTCGTCGTAGGCGGCCAGCAGCTCGTTGCGCGACAGCTGAATCAGCGCAAAGGTCTGATTCTCGCCGTCGCTATAGAGGACGCTTGCATAGGTCAGGTAGCGATCGTCCGGGCTCATTTGGCTTGTGAGCGAGTAAGCGCCGTCCATGGCGGCGCTGCCCAGCCGGGCAAGCGTCTCGGTTTCGGCCTGGGGATGGGTGCTGGCGATAAACGTCAGCGTCTGGGGCGTGGCGTAATTGACCACGCTGATGTCCAGCCCGGTAAGGGCGTTGATTTCTTCCACCACGGCATCGTCGATCAGAAAGCCCATGCCCACCCAGCCGATCACGTTGGGCGCATAGACTGGCAGCAGAACAAATTCGTAGGGCTGGCCGTCGGCGATGACGACATCCACCGCCGAGCCCTGCTGGCGTGCGGTGTCAAACAGCGCGGGAAAAGGCATCGGCGTTTGTGCTGGATGGTGGCTGCTGGCCAGCAGCTCGCCGTCCAGGTCGCTGAGCAGCACCATGTCGGCATCGGCTCGATCCCCGTGGTTGGCCAGGACGGAGCGGAGCGTGTCGTTGTCCTGGGACGACACGGCACTCTTGAAGCCGAAATCATCCGCCAGGATCGTCACGTTATCGCGTAGCTGCTCGCCACGACTTTCGAGCACCTGGTTGAGAATGCGGGCGCCTACCTCCAGGCGCTGGTTGCCTTTGGCGAACGCATCCTGCTGGGTGGCATGCAGAAACGCCAGGCCGGTGGCCAGTTGCGACACCACGACCACGGTCAACAACACGAGCATCAGGCGGGTACGAAAGCGCATGGAGGGTTATCCGATCCTTATAGTGAGACCGTGCACTAGGCGGCCTCGTTGAAACGTTGCTGCAGAGGCGAAGGTTGCGGGCGCGGCTGGGGCGTGGCATTCAGCTCCAGAGGTACCGTCAGGTGGTCGGCCGGTGTGATGTGGCCCTCCCACCAGCGCTGCTGGCTGTCGTCGAGCCGCTGGTGCCAGACCCGTACGCGGTGCTCACCCGGCGGCAGTGTTGGCAGGGTCACCTGGCCTGTGCTGTCGGTCAGGGTATGGAAGGGCGCCTCGCTGACCACGACAAAGGCCTGCATGTGGTCGTGAATGTTACACCCGAGCACTACCACGCCCGGCTTGTCGAAGCGGACGGGGGGAGGAGTTTCCTGCAGGTAGAGGTTGAGGTTGAACGTCTTGGCCGGTGAAAACGAGTAGACGTGATGGCGAGTGATGTCTTCGTTGGGAAATGCCACCTGGCTCATGACCGGTATCGCCAGCACCTCAGGGTGAAATGCGGCGTCACGCTGGGCAATCTGTTCCACGCCGGTATCCGCCGATGCGTCATGGGGAAAATAGACTTCGACCACGGCGTTGGCCAGCGGTTGGCCGTCGGCGTCGGTGACGCTGATTCGCGCGTCGTCCGCCAGACCAGGCGGGCTGACGCTGAACAGCGCCATAAGCATGGCGATGCCTGCAAGCGTTCGGTACACCCCTTTTAAATACGCCATACGTTTTCCTTATCAGCCGCGTCAGATGAGTCGTCACTATCATGCGAGATTACGCCCGCAAAGTCATGCTTCTGGCCTTAACGATTGGGTCACTCCGTCGCGGTGTTTGTGGCTTGCTTACTGCCAGTGATCCCGCCAGGCATGCAGCACCCGCTCGGGGTACCAGGTCTCGCCCAGGCTACCGTTGTAGCGCGCCAGGGCGCGGGTGAAATCACCGTTTTCCACGGCCAGATAGTGGGCAAGGATGGTACACCCATAGCGCAGGTTGCGCGTCGGGCGGCGCAGGTCATCCATCGGCAAGCCAAGCTCCTCGACCCAGAACGGCATGATCTGCATGAGCCCAACGGCCCCGGCCGACGACACCGCATCGGCATCGAAGGCGCTTTCCACCTGGATCAGGGCCAGCACCAGGGCGGGCGGTAGCCCGGCCAGGCGTGCTTCCTGGTAGACGTGAGTCAACAACTCGCGGCGTTTCGTTGGCATCGCCATGAACTCCGCCAACGGCACGTCCATGCGCTTGCGCCATTGGCGCATCAGCCACTGCTGCTGGGGCGTCTGTTGCTGATCGGTGTCGGCCAGGGTCGGGCGCAGCGATGCAGGCAGGGAATCTGCCTGCGTGGCCGGGACGATGATGGGCCAGCCGAGGGTCAGGCAGATCGCCAACAGTGGCCGCGCCAAGGCCATGGCGCGGCCTGGGCGGGGGTTATGGTGCGGTGGGCGCAAGACCGGCTTTTTCGCGCAGGAAGTTGACGATCTGCTCGGCCGGCACCATCGTCGCGTCGCTGTCCCGGCGGCCCTTGTATTCCAGCTCGCCGTTGTCCAGGCTGCGGTCGCCGATCACCAGGCGGTGCGGCACGCCCATCAGTTCCAGGTCGGCAAACTTGACGCCGGGACGGGTGTCGCGATCATCGAGCAGCACATCCAGGCCCGCCGCGCTCAACGCTTGATAAAGCCGCTCGGACTCTTCGCGCACGCGCTGAGACTTGTGCGCGTTCATCGGCACCAGGGCAACGTGGAAAGGCGCCAGGGCATTGGGCCAGATAATCCCGGCGGCGTCGTGGTTCTGCTCGATGGCAGCGGCCACCACGCGAGTAACGCCAATGCCGTAGCAGCCCATCCAGGGGTGGCTGGTCTTGCCGTTGTCGCCGAGCACGCTGGCGTTCATGGCCTCGGAGTATTTCTTGCCGAGTTGGAAGACGTGGCCGACCTCAATGCCGCGTTTGATCGAAAGCGTGCCGTTGCCGTCGGGAGACGGGTCGCCCTCGACCACGTTACGCAAATCGGCCACGGTGGGCAGCGGCGTGTCGCGTTCCCAGTTGATGCCGAAGTAGTGCTTGTCTTCGATGTTGGCACCGGCGCCGAAGTCGCTCATCAGGGCGACACTGCGGTCGATGATGACGGGCAGTTTGAGGCCCACCGGGCCCAACGACCCGGGGCCGGCGCCAATCGCCGCGCGAATTTCCTCTTCGCTGGCCATGGTCAGCGGGCTTGCCACCTGGGGCAGGTTCTCCGCCTTGACTTCGTTGAGCTCGTGGTCGCCGCGCACCAGCAGGGCGACCAGGTCATCCTCCGTGCCCTTGACGATCAGCGTCTTGACGGTCTTCTCGATAGCCAGGCCGAACTGCTTGACCAGCGCGGCGATGGTCTTGGCATCGGGGGTGTCGACCAGGCGCATGTCTTCCTGAGGGGCGGCCCGGGTGGCATCGCTGCCCAGCGGCGCCGGCAGGGCTTCGGCTTTCTCGATGTTGGCCGCGTAGTCCGAGGCGTTGGAGAAGACGATGTCGTCTTCGCCTGAATCCGCCAGCACGTGGAATTCATGCGACCCTGTGCCGCCAATCGAGCCGTTGTCGGCAATCACCGGCCGAAAGTCGAGGCCCAGGCGAGTGAAAATCCGAATGTAGGCATCGTACATCGCCTGATAAGTGTCTTTCAGTGACGCCTCGTCCAGGTGAAACGAATAGGCATCCTTCATGATGAACTCCCGCGAGCGCATCACCCCGAAGCGCGGGCGGATCTCGTCGCGGAACTTGGTCTGAATCTGGTAGAAGTTGACCGGCAGCTGCTTGTAGCTGGCAATTTCCTTGCGCACCAGGTCGGTAATCACCTCTTCATGGGTGGGGCCAACGCAATAGTCGCGTTCGTGGCGGTCTTTCAGGCGCAACAGCTCAGGACCGTACTGTTCCCAGCGGCCGGATTCCTGCCACAGCTCGGCCGGCTGAACGGCGGGCATCAGCACTTCCAGGGCACCGGCGCGATCCATTTCCTCGCGCACGATGGCTTCCGCCTTGCGCAGCGTGCGCAGCCCCATCGGCAACCAGGTGTACAGACCCGAGGTAAGGCGGCGGATCATGCCCGCGCGCAGCATGAGTTGGTGGCTGATCACCTCGGCATCGGCCGGGGTTTCTTTCAAGGTGGCAATGAGTAGTTGGCTGGCGCGCATGGGCGAGAGCATTCCTTGTTGAAGGGGCGGACCCGTTATCGTTCGTCGGGGCATTGTAAGGCCAAGCGGGTAGGGCGGCAAAATCGCGCCGCCCCCAAGGACGCTGACGTGGCCTTGGGGTGTGCTAAACTCAACGCGTTTTACCCTACATAACATTGATTAATAACGGGGAGACCCTGCATGCAACGGACAGTGACACGGTGGTTGAAAGGGGCCGTCATCGGCGCGTCGGTTATCGCCATTAGCGGCTGCGGCACCCTTTTTCATCCGGAACGCAAGGGCCAGTTGAGCGGAGATATCGACCCTGTCGTCGCGGTCGCTAATGGCGTTGGGCTGCTGTTCTTTATCGTCCCGGGGGTGATTGCCTATGCCGTCGACTTTTCCAACGGCACCATCTATCTACCCAGCCGGACAAGCGGCGATATCGACACGCAGCCGCTGGACGGCAATCGCGACATCGCCGCGCTGGAAAAGCTGCTTTCCGAGCAGGCGGGCCAGCCGGTGAGCCTGGAGCACGAGCTGATGAAGGTGGAAGCGGTGGATAGCCTGGATGAAGCCCTGGCAATGGTGCGCATGTCTGGCGTGATGGATGATGATCGCCTTTCGGCCATGTAGTCACGCCTTTCCGCCAATACCGGGTGTCAGACACATCAGCGTCGCCTGGCGATGAGGTGGCGGGTGACCATCCCGGCGATCAGCCCCCAGAAGGCGCCGCCGATGCCCAGCAGAGTAATGCCCGAGCCGGCGAGCAGAAACGTCACCAGCGCGGCGTCGCGTTCGTCGGGCTTCGAGAACGCATCGGCTAGCCCGTTGCTCAACGTGCCCAGTAGGGCGATGCCCGCCACGACCGCCACCATGGCCCCGGGCAGTGCGGCAAACAGCGCCGTGACGGTGGCTGCAAAGACCCCCAGCAGCAGATACAACAGCCCGGCGACGATACCGGCCGGGTAGCGGCGCCTGGGATCCGGGTGGGCATCCGGGCCGGTACACACGGCGGCGCTGATGGCGGCCATGTTGAGCGCGTAACCGCCAAAAGGTGCCAGCACCAGGGTGGCGCCGCCGGTCGCTACCAATAGCGGCGAGCTGTTTGGCGTATAGCCGGCAGCGTTCAGCACGGCCATGCCCGGAACGTTCTGGGTGGCCATGGTGATGATGAACAGCGGAATTGCCACGCTGATCAGCGTCGCCAGAGAAAACTCAGGCGCCATGAGTACTGGCAGGGTAGGCGCCAGCGGCAGGCCCTCAATCGCCAGTTGACCCTGCAACATGGCCCAGATAATGCCGGTCAACACCACGCCGGGTACGGCAAGCGTCGGCCAGAAGCGCCGCCCGATGCCCCACGCGGCCAGCAGCGCCAGGGGCATGAGCCAGTGCTGCTCGAGCCGGGTAAAAATCTCCAGGCCGAAATTGAGCAGGATGCCCGCCAGCATGGCCGAGGCCAGGCTGCTCGGGATATGCCGCATCAGCCGTTCGAACACACCGGTGAGACCACACAGAGTGATCAACCCCGCCGAGACGATGAAGGCCCCAATCGCCTCCCCCAGCGGCACGCCTGGCAGGTTGGTCGCCAGAAACGCTGCCCCGGGCGTCGACCAGGCGGTCACCAGCGGCATGCGGTAACGCCACGATAGCCCCAGCGACGTCAGCCCGACGCCAATGCCCAGCGCCCACAGCCAGGAACTGGTCTGGGCGCTGGAGGCGCCGGCGGCGGAGGCCGCCTGAAAGATGATCGCCGCTGAACTTGTGTAGCCAATGAGCACCGCGACAATGCCCGCCGTCACGTTGGAGAGCGAGATATCGCGCTTGAGACATGGGATATCGGAAGAAGGCGTCGGCATGGCAGTGACTCGTTCGCGGCTGGCGTCTGGGAAAACGCTCAGCCGCGTCAATGAGGCCGAGCATTATAACGTACAAATCAGCCTATCACCGTGCGCTATAACGCACAACGTCGGTGAGTACTGCGCCTGTTCATGCGAACTATGAGGATTGGGCACGGTGGGAAAGCGCGGCGGCACCGCCTGATGGCCCACCGGGGTGAGGTGCGTGTCCCAAGGGGTATTGGTGGCGCCAAATACACGGTTAGCGGTAACGGCTTTCCAGTCAAATTCAGGCGTATTGGTCTTGCCGAGAAAAATCGCCCCGGCCTCACGCAGCATGCGCGCCGGGGGCGCATCGGTATCGCAGAGCCCGTCGGCGCTGGTCAAAGAACCCGTGCGGCAGGGCATACCGGCCACCTCGGTCAAATCCTTCATCGATACCGGAATGCCATCAATGGGGCTAAGTGGTTTGCCCTGGCCCCAGCGCCGGGCCGAGGCCTTCGCAGCCTGCTCTGCGCCTTCGGCGTCCACATGGACGTAGGCGTTAACGGCCTCGTTAAATTGGTCAATCCGCGCCAGCGAGGCACGTGTTGCTGCGATTCAGCGCCGCGCTGAAGCCTTCTACCGCAGAGGTGGCTGTCGCATCGTTCATCTTCGCCAGGATCAGGTAACCGCTTTTGAGTTC